>CALCJW010000271.1:0-2600 GCA_937967235.1 uncultured Clostridia bacterium | reverse complement strand
GAAGGTCCGTCGCATTTTTGCGGCGGACTTTTTCTAAGGAGTCCGTATGGAACACTATACCGCCCTCAGTCCCTATCTCAAGCGCCGTTTCGGCTGCAAGGTCTATAAGCTCTCGCTCTCTGCGGGCTGCACCTGCCCCAACCGGGACGGTACGCTTGGCGCGCGTGGCTGCATCTTTTGTTCTGGAAGCGGAGAATTTGCCGCGTCTGGCAGCGCATCCATCCCCGAACAGCTCGAGCAGGCAAAGTATATCCTCGGCAAAAAGGCGCAGGGTGCGAAATTCATCGCCTATTTTCAGGACTTCACGAACACCTACGGCGCAGTTTCCCGGCTCGAGCCGCTCTTTCTTGCCGCGATAGCGGCGGGCGATGTGGTCGCGCTCTCGATTGCCACTAGGCCGGACTGCCTGCCGGAGGATATTCTGCGGATGCTGTCCCGGCTTCGCGCAAGAAAGCCGGTCTTCGTGGAGCTAGGGCTTCAGACCGTCCATCAAGCGTCCGCACGCTATATCCGCCGCGGCTATCCCCTATCGGTCTTTGATGACGCAGTGCAAAAACTTCACGCGCTGGAAATTGAGGTGATCGCGCACCAGATTCTAGGGCTCCCCGGCGAGACGGCAGAGATGATGGCAGAGACTACGCGCCATCTGGGGAGCGTACACGTCGACGGCGTGAAGCTGCATCTGCTGCATATCCTGCGCGGAACCGATCTGGCGGCGGAATATGAAGCCGGGCGCGTAAAGCCGTTAGAGCTTGATGCGTACATTGATATTTTGGAGCAATGCCTTGCTGTTCTGCCGCCGGATGTCGTCATTCACCGCCTGACAGGAGACGGGGCCAAGCGCGATCTGATTGCTCCCTTGTGGAGCGCGGACAAAAAGCGTGTGCTAAGCGCCATCCAGAAGCGCTTCGAGCAGGACGGCGTGATGCAGGGAAGCGCGCTGCGCGGCTGATCGCTTGCAATTTTCCGCGCGCTGCGGTATACTGGATTTGATATCGCATCGAAGCATTTTCGCATAATTTGAGGAATCGAGGCGCGTTATGGGAAGCTTTTGGGGACATCTGCATACGATCAATCACCACCGACGCCTCGTCCGGCAGGGGTGCTTCCGCATGGGGCTCTACTGGCAGGGCCTCACACACGATCTTTCCAAATACGCCCCGGTTGAATTTCTGACCGGTGTCAGATACTATCAGGGCACGCGCAGCCCGAACACCGCCGAACGCGAGGAAAAGGGCTGGAGCGAAGCGTGGATGCACCACAAGGGAAGGAACCGGCACCACTGGGAATACTGGACGGACCTTGACATGCAGACGAAGGCGTATGCCGCCGTTCCCATGCCGCCAAAATACCTTGCCGAGATGGTGGCCGACCGGATCGCCGCCTGCAAGACGTATCAGGGCGCTTCCTATACGGACGCGTCGGCGCTCGGCTATCTGGAGCGTTCCAACGAAGCGCGGCTCATGCACCCCGACACCGTTCGTGCGCTCCGGTTCCTTCTGACCAAGCTGCGCGATGAGGGGGAACACGCGGCATTTTGCTATATCAAGACCTGCCTTCGAAAAAATGTCCCGTTTTGCGGACAGGAGACACAAAGCGGCACAATCGTAGGAATCTGATTGCAAGGACGTGGGTGACTCCCGCGTCCTTTTCAGCTTTCCGGGTATACATTTTTTGTATGCGCTGTGAAAAACCGTCATTTTTTGTCGAATCTGCTGTCCGTATTTTTGAAACTCATCCATTTTTTGTGCGAGTTGATGAAAATTTTTCGTATTTTTTACGTTTCTGCCTATTGCTGTTTTTCAGCTTTTGTTGTATGATTCTGGTATACCCTTTTGCACAGCGTCACATGACGCTCTGCGAAAGCGAGAAAAAAGGAGGATACTATGAAGAAACTTGTTGCACTTCTGCTTTGCCTCATCATGGTTCTGAGCCTCGGGACCACGGCTCTCGCGGCAGACGGAAAATCCAACGACATTGTCATCCTGCACACCGACGACGTGCACTGCGGCGTATCCGACGGCATGGGCTATGCCGGCGTTGCGGCGTACAAGGCCGAGATGGAGCAGACGCACAATTACGTTGCTCTGGTCGACTGCGGCGACGCGGTACAGGGCGGCGCGATCGGCACGCTTTCGGGCGGGGCGTATCTGGTCGATATCATGAACGAGACCGGCTACGACTTTGCCACCTTCGGCAATCACGAGTTCGACTACAAGATCCCACAGTTGACCAAGCTGACCAAGCAGGCCAAGTTCAAATACCTCGCCTGCAACTTCAAATACCTCGGCAAGGGTACGTCCGACATCGCCTACAAGCCGTATGAGATCGTCGATTACGGCGGAACCAAGGTCGCTTACATCGGCATCGCCACGCCGGAGTCCTTCGTGAAGTCCACCCCCGCCTACTTCCAGGACGCAAACGGCAACTACATCTATTCGTTCTGCGAAGACGACGACGGCTCGGCTCTGTATAAGGCTGTGCAGAACACTGTTGACGAGGTCAAGAAGGCCGGCGCCAACTACGTCATCGCTCTTGCTCACCTCGGCAACGAAGGCACGACCGACCGTTGGAGCTCCAAGGCTGTCATCGCCAACACC
>CALCJW010000270.1:0-24657 GCA_937967235.1 uncultured Clostridia bacterium | reverse complement strand
GGCTTTACCACGTCGGAGATCACAATGTGCCCGGCGTACTTCCCATCGACGGCCATATGGATGATCGTTCCAGGGCTGTGGCAGTCGATAAAATCTATGCCCAGCTGCTCCATGAGCTTGTGGTTGCCTGCGGCGACCGATACACCGTCGACCTTCGCGAGAATGCCCCGGCCGCTGACCTCTTCGATATCCGTGACGCGGCTGCGGTCGATCTCTTTTCCGTACGCCTTTTGCAGGCTCTTGCTGATGGGATGGGACGAGGCGCACTCGGCGAGCGCTGCGTACTCGAGAAGCTTTTCCTGCTCCATCGGGCTGTGGTGGACGGCGCTGACCTCAAACACGCCCTTGGTCAAGGTGCCGGTCTTATCAAAGACGACGGTCTTGACCTGCGAGAGTGTCTCCAGGTAATTCGAGCCCTTGATGAGAACGCCCTCCTTGCTTGCCCCGCCGATGCCGGCGAAGAAGCTCAAGGGGATGCTTACCACGAGCGCGCACGGGCAGCTTGTGACGAGGAACGTCAAGGCTCTGTACATCCACTGCTCCCACTCAGACGTAAGGCCCATCACGAGCCGCACAACCGGCGGTAGAACTGCGAGCGCCAGCGCGCTGTAGCAGACGGCGGGGGTGTAGATTCTTGCAAATTTCGCGATGAAGTCCTCGGAGCGGGACTTGCGGGAGCTCGAATTTTCAACCAGCTCGAGAATTTTGGAGACGGTCGACTCGCCGAATTCCTTCGTCGTGCGGATCTTCAAAACGCCCGTCATGTTGATGCAGCCGCTGATGATCTCGTCGCCGGTCTTTGCGTCGCGCGGCAGGCTCTCACCGGTCAGGGCGCTTGTGTTGAGCGTGGACGCACCATCGATGATCACACCGTCAAGCGGCACCTTTTCGCCCGGCTGTACGACGATGACGGAACCGACCGCGACCTCATCCGGGTCGACCTTCTCGAGCTTGCCGTCTACCTCAATGTTCGCGTAGTCCGGGCGGATATCCATAAGGGCGGAAATATTCCTGCGGCTCTTGCCGACGGCGTAGCTCTGGAAGAGTTCTCCGATCTGGTAGAACAGCATAACGGCGATGGCCTCGTTATAATCGCCGCTCTTTTCGTAAATCGCCAGCGCAAACGCGCCGATGGTGGCGATGGCCATCAGGAAGTTTTCATCGAACACCCGGCCGTTTAAAATGCCCTTGCCGGCCTTTTTAAGAATGTCGTAGCCGATGACAAGATACGCGGCCAGATAGAGCGTGAACCGGGGAATTCCCGTAATGGGGAGAAATTGCAGGGCGACGAGCATCACGGCGCAGATGATGATGCGCGTGAGCATCTTTTTTTGTTTCTTCGTCATGGAGAGCAGCTCCTTTTATGATTAAGTAAGCGTTTAATTATTCGATCAAAAGCTGCGCCCCACGGATGGGGCGCAACATCAAAAAGTCTCAGAGTTCGATCTCGCAGTCGGGCTCGACTTTCTTGCAGGCCTTCAGAACGTCCTTCATGACGCTCTTTGCGTCCGCGCCTTCGGCAAATTCCACAATCATCTTCTGCGTCATGAAGTTGACGGTTGCCTTCGAAACGCCCTCGGTCTTGTTGGCGGCTTCCTCCATCAGGTTCGCGCAGTTGGCGCAGTCAACTTCGATCGCATAGGTCTTTTTCATGATAGGTTCTCCTTTTCTACATAGCTTAAAGCATTAAGCACTTGTTTAATCTTTATGGCCGTAGTATAATGCAGCCATCGGGAGAAGTCAAGCCGTCCCGGAGACTCCCTTCCAAAGGGGCGAAAAGCTTTTCCAATCGGGCGAAAACGGAGGAAGTACCATGGAAGACCTGCATCTGCCGCACCATCACGGCGAAGAAACGCAGCTTCCGGCGCTGCGCCGGGAGCTGGAAAAGACGGACAAATTTCAGATCATCGCGGATGTGTTCCGCCAGCTGGGCGACGCGACGCGCGTGCGGATTTTCTGGCTGCTGTGTCACTGCGAGCCGTGCGTGGTCAATATCTCGGCGATGATGGACATGTCGAGCCCTGCCGTCTCGCACCATCTGCGGGCGCTGAAATCGAGCGGGCTCATTATCTCGCGCCGGGAAGGAAAAGAGGTCTACTATCGGGCGGCCGATACCGCGCAGGCAAGGCTTCTTCATCAGATGATCGAGCGAGTCATGGAAATTGCCTGCCCGGAGGAGGATGCACACCATGGAGCATAAGTGCGATTGCGCCTGCTGCCGGGAGCATCTGGAAATTTCGCAGGAGGCGAAGGGCGCGGAGCTTTTTCCGGGCGCATGGTTCTTCGATCTCCCTGCCGCTTCCGCCGCGATGGTCGCGGCAGAGGGTGAGCTGATGGTCTATGTCTGCCGCCGGGGAAGCTTGCGCTTCTGCATGGAACCCGGCCAATCGCAGAGCCTGCATGCGGGCGAGCTCGCCGTCTGGAAGACGGGAGGGTTCTTATCTGGAACGATCGAGCCGGACGAGAGCTTTGCGGGCTTTTGCCTGCGGTTTGATCTCAAAAAGCTCACCGAGCAGCCGCCCGAGAGTCTTCTGGGCGCGGATGTGACGGCCGAGCGGCTGTATGATCTGTACTGCGCGCAGGAGACCATGACGCGCATCTCCCCGGACGACGCGCTGCGCGGGATTCTCGACTTTTTCTACGGGCAGAGCGCAAAGACGGCGCTGCCTTGGCGCAGACTCGGAGCGCAGGCGCTGCTTCTCTGGCTCGGGCAGCGGGGGCAGGAAACGCAGGACGCGCCGGACGATTCCTCCGAGCAGGTGCGCATTGTCCACGAGGTGCACGCATTCCTCACGCAGAACCTTGACACGCGCGTAACGATCGAGGAGCTGTCACATCAGTATCTGATGAACCCGACGACGCTCAAGCAGGTCTTCAAATCGGTCTACGGATCGTCTCTTGCCGCACACATGAAGGAGCACCGCATGGGGCGCGCAGCGCAGCTGCTGCGGGAGACTGACGAGTCCGTGGCGGAGATTGCAAGAGCCGTCGGCTATGAGAGCCAGAGCAAGCTTACAGCGGCCTTCAAGGAGTATTTCGGCGTTCTTCCGAAGGAATACCGCAAAAACCATTGAGCCGCGCGCGGCGATGTGATATGATACACGCAGAATAAACGCAGGAGGCTTTTTCAATGAAGGTTCTGAATTTTGGTTCTTTGAATATCGACTATGTCTATCAGATGGCGCATTTTATCAGACCCGGCGAGACTGCGCCGTGCAAGACGCTGACGGCCGGCTGCGGCGGCAAGGGACTCAACCAGTCCATCGCGCTGGCCAAGGCCGGCACAGAGGTCTACCACGCGGGACTCTACGGCGCGGAGGCGCAGTTCTTGCTCGACAAGATGCAGACGGCGGGTGTGGACACCAGTCTTCTGCGGCTGGGCGAGGGCGCAAACGGACACGCGATCATTCAGGTCGATGAAAACGGCCAGAACTGCATCATCTTATATGGCGGCACGAACCGGCAGATCACAGAAAGCTATGTCGACGAGGTGCTGGCCCACTTCGAAGTGGGCGATGTGCTCGTCTTGCAGAACGAAATTAACTGCATGCCCTATATCATGCAAAAAGCGCACGAGAAGGGTCTTCGCATCGCCTTCAATGCCGCACCCTACGGGGCAGAGGTTCTAAGCTACCCTCTCGAGACAGTTACGTGGCTGATCGTCAACGAGGTCGAGGGTGCGGGAATTTCCGGCAAAACGGACTTTTCCGACATTGCGGACACGCTCGTAAACCGCTATCCCGGCATGAACATCATGCTCACGATGGGAAAAAGCGGCTGCCTCTATCAAAGCGCAGACGAGACGGTGCGCCTCGGCGCGTGCCATGTGGACGCGGTCGACACGACAGCGGCGGGCGATACGTTCATCGGCTACTTCGTGCGCGGCATTTTGCAGGGGCTTTCCATGCGCGACACGCTCCGGCAGGCGACGGTAGCCAGCGCGATTGCGGTCACAAGACCCGGCGCGGCGGATTCCGTCCCGTCCATCGACGAGGTGCTCGCATCCCCGCTTCTGGATACGATTTAAAATCACACAGCAAGCGCCCCGGACAAAGCGGTTCGGGGCGCGGTTTTTTCGGAGAAGCACCCGTCTGCGGGCACAAAAATCCCCTGGTCCCGGAAACCCCGGAACCAGGGGATTTTACATGTTCAAGCCTGCGGGATGCTCAGACGGACCTGCGCGCGGCGCTTGGCGGACTCGGCCAGACGGTGCTCTTCCTTGGAAAGAGACGCGTCTGCAAGCTTTGCCTCGGCGCGCTCGAGCGCGGACTTGGCGCGTTCGCGGTCGATGTCCTCGGCCCACTCAAAGGTCGTTGCAATCAGGCGAACCTCGCCGTTGATGACGCTCAGCATACCGCCGATGCAGGCGGCTGTGCGCGCGTTGCCGTCCAGCACGACCTTGGCAGGACCCATACCGACCGTGGTCACAAAGTTCGTATGACGCGGCAGAATGGTCAGCCCGCCCTGCGCGGCGCGCAGATTGAGACTTTCCGCCTGTCCGTCGTAGAACAGACCGTCGGGGGTCACGATTTGCAGATGGAAGCTGCTCATGCGTTGCCGCCTTTCGCCTTGGCGACCACGTCGTCGATCGTTCCGGCAAAGAGGAAGGCAGACTCGGGAATATCGTCGTGCTTGCCTTCCACGATCTCCTTGAAGCCGCGGATGGTTTCGCGAACGGGAACGTACTTGCCGGCCATGCCGGTGAACTGCTCGGCAACATGGAACGGCTGGGACAGGAAGCGCTGCACCTTACGCGCGCGGCTGACCGTCAGCTTATCGGCCTCGGACAGCTCGTCCATGCCCATGATGGCGATGATATCCTGCAGCTCCTTATAGCGCTGGAGGATATGGATGACGGCCTGGGCGACCTCGTAGTGCTCCTTGCCGACAACGTCCGGAGAAAGGATGCGGGACGTGGAGTCCAGCGGATCGACGGCCGGATAAATGCCGAGCGAGGCGATGGAGCGGTCGAGAACCGTCGTTGCATCCAGATGCGCGAACGTGGTGGCAGGCGCGGGGTCGGTCAGATCGTCCGCCGGGACGTAAACCGCCTGCACGGACGTGATCGAGCCGTCCTTCGTGGACGTGATACGCTCCTGCAAAGCGCCCATTTCGGTGGCCAGCGTGGGCTGGTAGCCGACGGCGGAGGGCATACGGCCGAGAAGCGCGGAGACCTCGGAGCCGGCCTGCGTGAAACGGAAGATGTTGTCGATGAACAAAAGCACGTCCTGATGCTTCACATCGCGGAAATACTCCGCCATCGTAAGGCCGGACAGACCCACGCGCATACGCGCTCCGGGCGGCTCGTTCATCTGGCCGAAGACCAGCGCCGTTTTCTCCAAAACGCCGGACTCCTTCATTTCGTAGTACAGGTCATTGCCCTCGCGGGTACGTTCGCCGACGCCGGTGAAGACGGAGTAGCCGTTGTGCTCGGTGGCGATGTTATAAATCAGCTCCTGAATCAGAACGGTCTTGCCGACGCCTGCGCCGCCGAAGAGGCCGATCTTGCCGCCCTTTGCATACGGGCAGATGAGGTCAACGACCTTGATGCCGGTTTCGAGAATCTCCGTGGAGGATTCCTGCTCTGCATAGGACGGCGCTTCGCGATGGATCGGCCAGCGCTCGAGCTTCGGGTCGATGGGCTGATCGTCCAGAGGATTTCCCATGAGATCGAAGATACGGCCAAGGCAGGCCTCGCCAACGGGAACGGTGATGGGCGAGCCTGTGTCGACGGCTTCGGTGCCGCGGACAAGGCCGTCGGTGGAGCTCATGGCAACGCAGCGGACGATGCCGTCGCCGATCTGCTGGGCAACCTCGGCCACGATCGTGCGATCGCCGTTTTTGAGCGTTACGGCGTGGTTCAGATTGGGAAGCTGACCGTCGGGGAAGCGAATATCAAGGACAGGTCCGACAACCTGTACGACAGTACCGGTATTTGGCAATACGGTCACTCCTTTCAAGACTGTTCTGCGCCGGCGACAATTTCGGTGATCTCCTGCGTGATCGCGCCCTGACGCGCGCGGTTGTAGCGGAGATTCAGATCGTCGATGATCTCGTCGGCGTTTTTGGTGGCGGAATCCATGGCGGTGCGGCGGGCGGCCTGCTCGGAAGCGGTCGACTCGCACAGCGCGCCGTACAGAACGCCGCCCAGGTATTCCGGAACGATGGCGTTGAAAACGGCCTCGCTGCCGGGCTCATACAAAATGGTGTTCTGCGACGGGCGCTTCTCGGTGGAGACGCGCAGGGGCAGAAGGTCGAGCGTGCTCGGGGTCTGCGAAAGCATCGAAACGAAGTTCGTGTAGCCGAGCGTGAGCTTGCCGAAGCTTCCATCTAAGAAGCCGTCAGCCAGCATTTTCGCAATCGTGTAGCAGTCGCCGATCGAGACGCTGGCCGCTTCCGCGTAGCTCTCGGTGATGACAGTCACATTCTTGCGCTTGAAATACTCCACGGCCTTTTTGCCGATGGGAAGCACGGCGGCGCCCTCCTCCATCTGGGAATAGGCCAGCTTGAGGATGTTGTTGTTATAGCCGCCGGCTAAGCCCCGGTCGCCCGCAATGACAACGTAGGCGGGCTTGCCGTTGGGGTTGGCATGCAGATAGGGCGAGGTAAAATCGTTGTTGGTATCGGCAATTTCGTCCATCGCCGCGTACAGTGTCTGGAAATACGGACGGCTGGAGATCGCCTTGGCCTGCGCCGAACGCAGCTTGGAGGCTGCGACCAGCTCCATGGCCTTGGTGATCTGGCGGGTGGACTGCATGCTCTTGATCCGGGTTTTGATCGCTTTTGTGGATAAGCCGGCCATGTGCGCGCCTCCTTCTTATTGGTTTTGTAAGAACTCGGCGACGCGTGTGGTAATGGCCTTGTTCAAAAGCGCCTCGGTATCCTTGCTCAGATCCTTCGTCTCGCGGATGGCCTTCAGGACGTCTGCCGCGTTTGCCTCCATCCATGGATAGAGCTCGAGCTCAAACTCGCGGATGCGCTCGACCGGCACGTCCTTGAGGTAGCCGCCGATGACCGCGTAGAGGATGCAGACCTGATAGGCCACGTCCACCGGCGCGTTGCGGTCCTGCTTGAGGACTTCCACGATGCGGGCGCCCTGCTCCAGACGGTCTCTCGTATCCTTATCGAGGTCGGAGCCAAACTGGGCAAAGCTTTGCAGCTCGCGGTACTGCGAGTACAGAAGCTTCAGCTTGCCCGCGACCTTCTTCATCGCCTTGATCTGCGCGCTGCCGCCGACACGGGAGACGGAGATACCGGGGTTGACGGCCGGCATAACGCCGGAGTGGAAGAGCTCGGTCTCCAGGAAGATCTGGCCGTCGGTGATGGAAATGACGTTTGTCGGGATGTATGCGGAAACATCGCCCGCCTGCGTCTCGATGATGGGAAGGGCGGTAAGAGAGCCGCCGCCAAATTCCGGCGCCATACGCGCCGCACGCTCGAGAAGACGGGAGTGCAGATAGAACACGTCGCCGGGGTACGCTTCACGTCCGGGCGGACGGCGGATGAGAAGAGAAAGGGCACGGTACGCGGTGGCGTGCTTACTGAGGTCGTCGTAGATGACGAGCACGTCCTTGCCGTCGTGCATGAAGAATTCGCCCATCGTGCAGCCGGAATACGGCGCAATGTACTGCAGGGGCGCAAGTTCAGACGCGGTTGCGGAGACGACGATGGTGTAGTCCATCGCGCCGGCAGCGTCGAGCGTGGATACCAGCTGCGCAACCGTCGAGCGCTTCTGGCCGATAGCAACGTAGATGCAGATGACGTCCTTGCCCTTCTGGTTGATGATGGTGTCGGACGCGAGCGTCGTCTTACCGGTCTGGCGGTCGCCGATGATGAGCTCGCGCTGGCCGCGGCCGATCGGGATCATGGAGTCGATGGCCTTGATACCGGTCTGAAGCGGAACGGAGACGCTCTTGCGCTTCAGGATGCCGGGGGCCGGGGACTCGATGGGAGCAAATTTTTTCGCCTCAATGGGGCCCTTGCCGTCAATCGGCTGACCCAGCGCGTCAACGACGCGTCCGATGAGCTCGTAGCCGACGGGGACGGAGACGACACGGCCGGTGCGGCGGACGGTGTCGCCCTCGCGGATGCCCTCTTCGTTACCCAGCATAACGATGGAAACGGAGTTTTCCTCCAGGTTCTGCGCCATGCCGTACACGCCGCCGGGGAACTCCAGCAGCTCGTTGACCATACAGCCCGTCAGACCTGCGGCCTTTGCGATGCCGTCGCCGATCAGAATGACGGTGCCGGTCTCGGACTGGTTGATCTTTGCTTCATAGTGTTTGATTTGAGAACGGATGATTCTTGAAATCTCTTCCGGTCTTAATTCCATTGCTTCACCAGCTTTCAGTAGAATAAAGCCTTGTTACAGGGCGCTGCTTTCGAGCAGCTGTTGGATCTGGTTCAGGTGGCTCTGCACCGTGCCGTCGAGCTGCCGGTCGGGAAGCTCGAGACGGATGCCGCCGAGCAGCGACGCGTCTGTCCGCACCGTAAGCTCCACGTGCTTTTTGCACTTGGCCTCGAGCTTTTCGCGAAGCCGGGCTGCCTGCGCCTCGGTCAAAGGCACAGCGCTCACCGCGCAGACGTCGATGATGTCATGGTCGCGGTTATAGCGGCCGCGGAAGGCCTCAAAGCAGTCGGGCAGAGCCGAGATGGTTCCGTTGTCGCACAGAAGCTTCATGAAGTTCTGCGTGTAAGGGTGAACGCTGCCGCCCCACGCCTCGTCGATGAGCTTCGCACGCTCCTGCTTTTCGATGGATGGCTCCATCAAAAGCTTCGTATACTCAGGATTTTGCCGAAACAGATCGCTGACTGCATGAAGCTCGCCCAGGATTTGTTCCTCCAGCGATTCCTCGCGGGCAAGATCATACAGCGCGCCGCCGTAGGTCATGGCAGTTTTGCTAATCATGATTCTTCACCCAATTCGTCGATAAAACGCTCGATGAGCGCTTCGTGCTGCTTTTCGTCGATTTCCTTTTCAGCGACCTTCGAGGCGATCTCCACGGCGAGGCCGGAAATTTCGCGCTTCATCTCGTTCATCGCTTTGCGGCGCTCGAGCTCAATATCGCGGCTGGCCTTTTCACGCATGGCCGCGGCTTCGCTCTGGGCGCTGGCAAGCATTGCGTCAGAACGGGTCTGCGCATTTTTGACGGCACGCTCGGTAATGGCCTCAGCCTCCGTGCGGGCAGTGAGCAGATGACCCTCATACTCGGCCTTGGCGGACTCGGCGTCCTTCTTGGCGGAGTCAGCGTCGGCATAGATGGTGTCGACCTCCTGCTGGCGCTGGGCGAGGATCTTCTGAATAGGCTTAAAAAGGAATCGTTTGAACAGATACATCTGAATGAACAGATTCAGGATCTGCGCGATGAAGGTCCAGCCTTCAAAGGCTACCAGGGATTGATAGGACAAGGCTGCCGCCTCCTTTCAGATTGTGGGTTGCCGATCACAGCATGCCCAGGAACAGGTTGGGCGCCACAAAGATCAGAAGCAGGCCGGTGACGAAGCCGTAAATACCGGTCGTCTCGGCGCAGGCGATACCCAGAAGCATCGTCGAGGTCAGCTCGCCCTTCATTTCCGGCTGGCGGGCGATGGCTTCCACAGCCTTACCTGCCGTGTAGCCTTCGCCGATACCAGGGCCGATACCGGCAATCAGAGCCAAACCAGCGCCGATCGCGCAGCCCATGAGTACGATTGCTCTTTCTAACATGTTGATATCCTCCTAAAAATTAATTACGTTTTTATCGGCGGCACGAAGCCGCATAATAAATAAGGTATGCAAGGATTACTCTGCCGCGGTGGAGATGAACATCATCGTCAGCATGCAGAAGATGAACGCCTGCATAAAGCTTCCGAACCAGTCGAAGTACAAAGAGATGACGGCGGGGATGCCGACGGTAAGGAACGGAATGGCTCCAAGCCACTGCCCGACAACGCCGGGGATGATGGAGAACAGCGCGTGGTTCGCAACGACGAGCGCCGCGTAGACAAGGGTCGAGATGACCGTGCCGGAGACGATGTTGCCGAAGTGACGGAAGGCCATCGAGATCGGCGTGAAGACCTCGCCCAGAACGTTAAACGGCGCCATCACGAAGATGGGGTCGCAGAAGCCCTTGAGATAGCCAAGAAGGCCGTTGGTCCTGAGCTTCGTATATGTAATAATGACGAATACAACAATGCCCCACGCGAGCGTGGTCGAGACATCCGCCGTAGGCGGCCAGAGGCCGACGAGCGACGATAAGCTTGAGAAGATGGACATCGCGAAGATGGTGCTCACAAACGGCACGTAGCGCATCCACGCTTCGCCCATGTTATTGCGAACGAAGTTTTCGGCGGTGATAACGATCTTTTCCGCAATGGCCTGCCGCTTGGAGATGTTGCGGACCTTCAGATCGTGCGTCAGCCAGATGCAGACCAGCGTCAGCACCAGCATCACGCCCCAGCTGACAACCAGCGTTGCCGTGATGGGGATGCCGCCCAGAATGGGGATCTCAAAATAAATTGGCGCGCCCTGAATATTGACATTCATTTACGAACGGTCTCCTTCCAAATCAGAATCTATATTGGCCGCTTCGGCGGGGTTCTCCTTTGGCTTGTCCGGCTTGTAGAGCCCGAGCGCGCGCATCGCGTAGATGACGAACTGCGGCATGAGAAGCGGGATAATCGCCGCGATGGGATGGAAGCACGGAGCGACAACACTGACAATCACGCCCGCGAAGCAGAAGAACATGCGCAGGCTGTAGGACTGACGGACGTATTTTGCGGCAAATTCCTGCATGCCGACGGCCTTTTGCAGCGTCACGCCGAGGAAAAAGAAGTTCGCCACGGCGATACCTGTTCCGAGCAGCGCGCCGAGCACGACCGTGTAGTCGAATTTTTTCAGCAGCGCAAAGACGATACACATGATCACGTCCGCGATCAGAACGCCGATGGCGATATGCTCCGTCTCCTTCAAGACGGCCTTCTGGACTTTCATTCGCATTCCCCCTTGGGCTTTCAGATATGATCGCCGTAGCCGCGCGGGGGCTTGGGCGAGTTATCTTTCTTTTTTGCAGTCAGCTTGCGGTAAAATTGCAAAGCCGTGCTCGCCGACGTGAGCAGGCCGAGAATCAGCGCGAGGATGGTGACCCATACGCCGAGCCGGTATTTTGTTTGCAGCCAATGGGCCAGCCAGAGCAGCACGACCGGCGGCGTGATGAGCGAGAAGCCGAGCTGGCCGACCAGCGCGATTCCCCGGCAAAGCTTCTGCATGAACTGGACGTGGCGCATTGCGGTCTCCTCACGATTTTTGCACATTCCCGCGCGCAAAGAATTTTCACGTTTAACAGAACAAACGCGATGCGTTCTTCGCATTTCGCACAAGAAATTTGCAAAAAATTAACACTTCTTGATTATACTAGCACAAGAAAACCAAATATGCAATATACTAGTTTCAAGATGCGAATACCATTTTTGACATAACAGCGTTCAATATACCACAATTTTTTTGATACGTCTAGTCAGCTTTTCCCAAAGGCGGTATAATAAAAAGAGAATAAAAACTTGAAAGGATCGAAACCAAGAAAACTGCAGCAAAATAAAACAAAAAACTGAAATTTACAGAAGAATCAAGGAGAAAAACATGGAAAAAAATTTTTCCGGCTATTGCCGGGTTTCAGATGGGCCGCGGCTTGTTTTTCTGGAGCAGGACGATGACGGCACGTGGGAAGCGGATTGCAATTATGACGCTGACTGCCCCTATCGCTCGGAGTGTCCCATCGGCCGGGAAATCACGGAATTTCTGGAACAAACTACATAATTTCCCATAAACCGCAAATCCGCCCGCCGCAAAGTATTTGCGGCGGGCGGCGGACGATTTATTTATGCTCCATATGGGCGCACGGGTCGGGTGCGGAGGGACCGTCGTCGAGAAATTCGCTGACGCGGATGTTGCGCGAGACCTTCATCTGCTCGACGTGCTTGTGAATGAGCTCCTTGACGACAAGCGGCTCTTTGACGTTCACGAGCGCAATGTGGGGCGTGCTCTTGTCGGACGAGTGGACGACGATCGTGCCGACACCGAAGATACGCTGGAACAGGCCTACGCGCGCAGAGATATCCGTCACGCGGTACAGAAGTGTCTCTTCGATCTTCATGCTCAAAAGCCCGGTCTGGACGAACAAGCGGTCTTCGGACAGGTAGTACTTTGTGAAGCTGATGGGCATACCCAAAATGCGCTTGCGGTCTTCCCAGATGGTGTCGATTCCTGTTTTCATGGGCGAGCCTCCCGATCGTTGATATGATATATTATAGCGTGGTTTCCGTCTGTGGTCAAGTGCAGGTTACTGGCGCGGCAAAATGCGTGGGATACGAAAGAATTCCGCAATGCCGAACGCAATGCGCCGATTTTTGCCATTGCCGCTTGACAAGCGGGAGCGGCTGATATACGTTATTTATATCAAAAGATAATGGATGGTAGGGCATGAAAAAAACGCATGGCACAGGAATAAGATTTCTGATTCTGGCGCTTTTGTTCGCACTGGTGTTTTTCGGCTCGTTCTGGGTGGGTCGGTACGATGTTTCCCCCTTGCAGACGCTCAGGATTTTGGCGGACTGGCTGCTGCGCACGCTCAGCCGGGGAAATCTCGCGCTCATGCAGACGTGGCAGGTCAGAGCGCAGGCGGTCGTTCTGAACGTACGGCTCCCGCGCGTGGCGGCGGCAGCTCTGGTCGGGGCTGCGCTTTCTACGGCGGGCTGCGCCTATCAGGGCATGTTCCGAAACCCCATGGTCTCGCCGGACCTTCTTGGCGCGTCGACCGGCGCGGGATTCGGCGCGGCATTGGCGCTTTTGCTGGGTCTTGGCTATGGCGCGGTGACGGGGCTGTCTTTCACCTTTGGCCTGCTCGCGGTTCTGCTTGCGTATCTCATTTCGCGCGTGAGCAAAATCCAGACGACGCTTGCGATGGTGCTCGCGGGCGTGATGATCAGCTCTCTTTTTACCTCCGGCACCTCCTTTATTAAATTGGTTGCCGATCCGACCGATCAGCTGCCCGCCATCACCTACTGGCTGATGGGCTCTCTGACCGCGACAAAGGCGCGCGACGTGCAGTTTGCCGCGTGGCCGATTCTTGCGGGGCTGGTTCCGCTGTGGCTGCTCCGGTGGCGCGTGAATCTTCTTACCGTGAGTGAGACAGAGGCCAGAAGCATGGGCGTGCATACGGGAAGGCTGCGTGTCGTTGTGGTTCTGTGCGCAACGCTCATGACGGCGGGAAGTGTCGCCGTCAGCGGTATGATCGGCTGGGTGGGCCTTGTGATCCCGCATTTCGGGCGCATGATTTTCGGGCAGGACTACCGGAAGCTGCTTCCGGCCTCGAGCCTTCTTGGCGCGGTGTTTCTGATGGTCGTTGACAATCTGGCGCGGACGGTCACGACGAGTGAAATTCCGCTCGGCATTCTTACCTCGTTTGTCGGCGCGCCGGTCTTTTTGTATCTGATCGTGTCGGGAGGGACGCAGCGTGAGCATTGAAGTGAAAAACCTGCGCTTCTGCTACGGCGCGCGGCCCGTCATCGGCGATGTGTCCTTCACGGCGGAAAAAGGAGAACTGCTGGCCGTACTTGGGCCGAACGGCGTTGGAAAGAGCACGCTCTTTCGGTGCCTTCTTGGCTTTTTAAAGCCTGTCGGCGGAGAAATTCTGGTAGACGGCAAGGAGCTGGGGGCGTATTCCCGGCGGGAGCTGGCGAAGAAGCTCGCGTATATCCCGCAGTCGCACACGCCTGCGTTCGACCACACGGTCCTGGACAGCGTCCTCATGGGCATGACCGCACAGCTTCGCGTTTTTGAGCAGCCCGGCCAGGCGCAGCGGGAAAAAGCCATGCAGATGCTCCGTGCGCTCGGGATTGAAAAGCTCTCAAGCCGCGGCTGCATGAAAATCAGCGGCGGCGAGCGGCAGCTCATGCTTCTGGCGCGGGCATTGGTGCAGGACGCTTCGATGCTCATCATGGACGAGCCGACGGCGAATCTTGATTACGGCAACAGCTGCCGTGTCATGGAGCGCGTGAAAAAGCTCGGGCAGGCCGGCTACACGATCATTTTTTCCACGCACGACCCCAATCAGGCGTTTTCCTATGCAACGAAGGTACTGGCGCTCAAAGATGGCGGCGTGATGGCCGTGGGCGCGCCGGAGGCGGTTCTGACGGAGGACGTTTTATCAAGGCTCTACGGCATTCCGGTCGCGCGCTGCGAGATGGAAACAGTGTTCGGGCGGAAAACGATCTGCATGCCCGTCCCGGGCGGAATGGAGGGCGCGTGATGTTTTGCTGGACAGACGATATGATCTCCTTCATGCAGGACGCGGCAAACTTCGGCTCCTATCAGCAGGAGCTCGCCGATTGGATCTGCGGCGCGCTCCCGGCGGTAAGACATGTGTGCGACGCGGGCTGCGGGCTCGGCTTTTTGTCCGTGCGATTGGCCGAGCGGTTCGAGACCGTGACGGCGGCGGATATTTCCGGGCAGGTGCTTTCCAATCTTCGCCGGATGGCGGCAGAAAAAAACGTCTCCAATCTGGAGATTTTAGAGACGGACATGCTGACGTTCGCGCCGGAAGCGCCGTATGACGCGATGGTGTTTTGCCTCTTTGGCCGGATGCGGGAAATTCTGCGCGTGGCAAAGCGGTGCTGCGCGGGGGAAATTGTCGTGGTCAAAAAGGCGTTCACGCACCATCGGTTTTCGGTCTCCTCCGTGCCGCTGCGAGACGAAGTGACCGATCAGGCGGCAGACTTCCTGCGCGTGCAGGGCGTTCCGTTTCAGCTGGAGACAAAGACGTTCGACATGGGGCAGCCGCTGCGGAGTTTCGATGATGCAATGCGGTTTTTTGAGATTTACAGCAAGGACGCGCCGGGAACGATCACCCGAGAGACGGTGCTGCCGCGGCTGCGCGAGACGGGAGACCGCGCGTTCCCCTATTACCTGCCGCAGGAAAAGGCGCTGGGGCGGTTTATCCTTGATGCCAAAGCCATTCCGGAGGAATTTTTATGATACAGCTATTTGAAACTATGAAAAGCGCCTTGGAACGCAGAGAAAACGTAGTCCTTTGCAGCATCTTGGCCTCATCCGGCTCGGCCCCCAGAGGCGCGGGCGCGAAGATGGCGGTGTTTCAGAACGGTCAGGCGCTTGGGACCATCGGCGGCGGCGCAGTCGAGCGCATTGCGGCCCAGCAGGCAGTGGAGTTGTTCCGGACGGGCGCTTCCTATTGTCAGGCGTTTTGCTTAGCTCCCAATCAGGTCAACGACATCGGCATGATCTGCGGCGGAAACGTCACGGTCTACTTCCGATTTTTCGATCACGAAAACGCGCGCGATCTGGAACTTATCAAGACCATTCTGGAGCTTCTGGCAAGCGGACAGGACGCGTGGCTCATCAGCCGGATGGAACAGGGCAAAATCACCGCGATGGGAACATTCGACGAGGCGCACGGGCTGCGCTTTGCCGAGCTGGACGAAACGATGCTCCGCCCGTGGCTCACAAGCAGCGCGGTCTACCGCAAGGGAGAGCCGTCTTATTACGTCGAGCCCATCAGCCGTGCAGGCCGGGTTTATGTTTTCGGCGGCGGCCATGTAGGAAAAGCGCTGGTGCCGGTGCTGGCAAACGTCGACTTCCGCGTGGCGGTGTTTGATAGCCGCGAAGACTTTGCGAAGCCCGAAAACTACCCCGCAGCCGAGCAGGTGATCTTTGGTGACTACTATCATATTGAAGAAAAGGTGCATATCACGGAGCGCGACTATGTCGCTATCATGACGCCTGGCCATCAGGCGGACCGCGAGGTACTCTTGCAGGCGATGCGGAGCCCTGCGTGCTACGTCGGGTGCATCGGAAGTCGGCACAAGTTGGCCGCGACCTACAAATACCTGATGGAAAACGGCATTCCGGAAGCGGAGCTTTCTCGTATCCACGCGCCGATCGGCATTACGATTTTTGCCGAAACACCGGAGGAAATCGCCATCTCTATCGCCGCCGAGCTCATCCGCCACAGAGCCGAGCTTGCGGGCACGGAAAAGGCGAAAAAGGGATAAGGCATGCACATTTTTCTGACGGGAGACGTGCAGGTTGGAAAGAGCACGATCATAAAGAAGACGCTTGCCGCGCTGCAATTGCAGGGCGTCGGCGGTTTCCGGAGCGTGTCGGTTCCCGATCTGCCGGACGGCGCGATGTCGGTCTACCTGATTCCGGCTGGAGATGAGCATCCCATGATGGGCGACTGGAACCGCGTGGGTATCCGAAAAGGCTGCGGACGCGGGATTGAGAAAATCCCGGAGGCCTTTGAACGCGCGGGCGTGCAGGCGCTAGTGGATGCGGAAAACATGCCGCTCATCCTCATGGACGAGATCGGGCGGATGGAGAGCGCGGCGGCGCAGTTTTCGGAGCGGATTCTCGCGCTGCTGGACGGAAGCGCTCCGATTCTCGGTGTGGTCCAGAAAATTGCCGACACAAAGCTCACGAATGCGATCCGGCAGCACCCCAATGTGCGCGTTCTCACCGTGACAAAGGAAAACCGCGAGGAATTGGCCGGAGAGGTCTTGCGCCTCGTTTCCAAAGAGCTTGACCGGACGACGGACTCCGCGGGAGCCATCGTCTTTCGGGGCGATACGGTCCTGATGATCCGCGTCGGCAGCCGCTGGTCGTTTCCGAAGGGGCATGTGGAGCCCGGAGAGACGGCCAAACAGGCGGCTGTCCGCGAGACGCGGGAAGAGACCGGAATTTCGGCGGAGCTTTTGACGGATGTGCCAATCGCCGTGCCGTCCGCAAGGCCGGAGGACCGACGGCGCGTCTGGTTTTTCCCGGCGCGGTATCTTGAAGGAGAACGCAAGCCGCAGTTGGACGAGATCAGCGAGGCGGCTTGGGTGAAGGTGCAGGACGCAGCGGAGAGAATCACGTTTGCACCCGACCGCGAGGCGTTTTTGAAAGCCTGCAAAGTACGCTGAACTTTCCCGGGAGGTTTGTAGGAGCGGACGACCCTGTCCGCCCGCAGAAAAATCCGTTTTTTACGTAAAACCTGAGGCGAATTCGATACTTCCCAAGGGCGGACAGAGGCGTCCACCCCTACAGTTCTTTTGAAATCTTCCGTAAGGTTCGTAGGGGTCGATGCCTACATCGACCCAAGGGTACCGTCGAATTCGCCGGAGATTTCCGTAAAAACGGGTTTATTCGCCGGGGCGATGTGGGCATCGACCCCCTACGCGTTGATTAGAAATATGATGATAAAAGGGAGGAACGAAGCATGAACGAACCGTTTGCATTTTATGAAAAGACGGCCGAATACGTAAAATCCAGAGCGCCGTTTGCGCCAGAGCTCGGGCTGATTCTTGGAACCGGCTTGGGGCCGCTTGCAAAGCAGATCGAAAACCCGGTCGAGATCGATTACAAGGACATCCCGAACTTTCTCGTCTCCACCGCGCCCGACCACGCGGGCAAGCTGATTTTCGGCACGCTGGAGGGAAAGAAGCTCGTCTGTATGTCGGGCCGGTTCCACTCCTATGAAGGGTACGATTTTGAGCAGCTGGCCATTCCCGTGCGGCTTTTTAAGCTTCTGGGCGTCAAACAACTGATCGTGACGAACGCAGCGGGCGGCGTGAACGAGGGCTACCAGCCGGGCGATATCATGGTCATCTCCGACCACATAAAACTCAATGGTGCGAGCCCCATGCGTGGGAAGAACCTTCCCGCGTTCGGAGACCGTTTCTTTGATGTCAGCCGGATGTATACCCCGCGCCTGCGGGAGCTGGCTTTACGGCTGTCTAAAGATACGAAGCTCCGCGTCCATGAGGGCGTGTATTTCTTCATGCCGGGACCGCAGTTTGAAACGCCGGCGGAAATTCGCGCGATCCGGCTTCTGGGCGGCGACGCGGTCGGCATGTCGACAGTCACCGAGGCGCTCACAGCGGCGCACTGCGGAATAGAGCTGCTCGGCTTTTCCGTCATCACGAATATGGCGGCGGGCATGCTGGACCAGCCGCTTACGACCGAGGAGGTCAGCGAGACGGGCCGCATGATTGAGGAGCGGTTCAGCGCGTATTTGAAATCTGTCATCCGGGAGATGAACGTTTATGAATGAGATGAGAGCAGACAAGGGCCTTGCCTTTATGCTGCAATATGAAAACGTTGCGTGGTACGACGCGGGTGCAGTGCGGATTTTAGACCGGCGCGTGTATCCGGGGAGAATCGAGTTTGTGACGTGCCGGACGCATGTGGAGGTCATGCAGGCCATCCGCGACATGGTGACCCAAAGCGCGGGGCCGTATACCGCGGCCGGAATGGGCATGGCGCTCGCTGCGTGGGAATGCCGGGAGAAGACGAAGCAAGCGCAGCTGGTCTTTCTGGAGCAGGCGGCTAGCTGCATCGCAAATGCCCGCCCGACGACGAGAAAACGCATGGAGCAGGTCTGTTCCGGCTGCCTGACGGCGGCGAAGGAGGCGCTGGAAAGCGGCGCGCGCGTGGATGAGGCCATCCGTGCCCATGTCGTCCGGGCGAACAATTCGCGGTATTCCAAGGTCAACGAAATCGCAAAATATTTGGTCGCGATGTTCCCGCAGAAGGGGACGGTCATGACGCAGTGCTTCGGAGAAACGATTGTCGGCATGATGCTCAAGGAAGCCAAGCTCGCAGGAAAAGAAGTGCGCCTGTTCTGCCCGGAGACGAGACCGTATTTTCAGGGCGCGCGCCTGACCGCGACGGTCTGCCATGACATGGGCTTTGACGTGACAGTCATCACCGACAACATGCCGGCCTTTGTCATGGAGCGTGAGGGCGTGGACGTGTTCACGTGCGCGGCGGACGCAATTTGCCTTGACGGATACGTCGTCAACAAGGTCGGCACGTTCCAGATCGCCATCTGCGCGAGCCACTTCGGCATTCCGACGTTCGTCACCGGCGCGCCCGACGCGGGCCACCCGACGAAGGACACCGTGACGATCGAGATGCGGGACCCCGAGTTTACGCTTCAGGCCATGGGCGTTCGGACAGCGGCTGAAGGCGTGAAGGGCTACTATCCGGCGTTCGATCTCACGCCGCCGCACCTCATTTCCGGCATCGTCACCGACCGGGGCGTGTTCTCGCCCTTCGATTTGCAGCGGTACTTCTCGTCCGGCGGCATGGGCGAGTATGAGATGGTCGTGTGAACCTTGCTTTTGCAGCGGTATTTCACAAATTTTTGACGGCAATTGAACAGACCGGCGGGAGCCTTCGACGGGCCCTCGCCGGTTTTTGCATGGGAAGGCTTCAAAAATGACGGAAGAAACCGAAAAAATGCAGGACGAGATGCAGCTGTACGGATGCGGTTGGAGGAACGCGGCGGAAATCCTGCAAAATCCGCCGGGGTTTTGACGCAGATGTGGGTGTTCCTGCAAGAATGGTGCGGGCGCGATGCAGGCGGAAAAATGCAGGATGAATTGCAGGAAACGCTTCTTGCAATTCATGGGTAGGCACCGAAATTGTGCAGAATATACAAATACAGAAAACGTGAACTGTACAAAATCGTTGAAATTCCGAAGGAAATGCGTATAATGAAGACTGTAAGGAAACGATAATCGCTGCAAAAAATGCAGTGCTGGATTCAAAATGGAGGAAGAGAAAATGCTGAGTGTTCTGGCTGTCTGCGGTGCCGCTTATTTTGCAGGTATGGTTGCAATGACCATGCACGGTATGAAGAACTAAAGAATTACGTATACAGAACGCTCCCGTCAGACCTGTCTGGCGGGAGCGTTTTTGCGTCTGCTCCGGATCTGCGCGGGGCCGGAGGCAAAATTTTTAACGCGCGGCAAACAAAAAACGGATGCAAAACGAGTGGCTCTGGTGTATAATATCAAAAAAATTCAGGGCAAATCCCCAATCAAGGAGCAATGACTATGCGAATCGTCGTCAAGGTGGGCACATCGACGCTGGCCCATCCAACCGGAAGGCTCAACATCCAGCGCATGGAGCGGCTGTGCAAGGTATTGAGCGACCTCAAAAACGCGGGACACGAGATCATTCTCGTCTCCTCCGGCGCGATCGGCATGGGCGTCGGTAAATTAAGCCTGCCCGCGAAGCCGTCCGACATGCCGACCAAGCAGGCGGCCGCCGCCGTCGGTCAGTGTGAGCTCATGTACATCTACGACAAGCTCTTCACCGAGTATAACCACATCGTCGCGCAGATTCTCATCACCGCGCCCGATCTGCAGGAGGCCGGGAGCCGGAAAAGCAATTTCCACAACACGCTCGCGCGGCTTTTGGAGCTCGGGGCGCTTCCGGTCATCAACGAAAACGACACCGTGTCCACCGACGAGATCGTCATCGGCGACAATGACACGCTATCTGCCAACGTCGCGTCCACCATTGGGGCAGACCTTCTCGTGCTGCTCTCCGATATTGACGGCCTCTATGACGCAGACCCACACAAAAATCCGGACGCAAAGCGAATCGATATCGTCGAGCAGCTGGATGAAAAAATTTACGCCTTAGCCGGCGGCGAAGGGTCCAGCCTCGGAACGGGCGGCATGGTGACAAAGCTGCGCGCGGCCAAAATTGCGACGGAAGCGGGCTGTGAGATGGTGATCGCCAACGGAAGCAGGCCTGAGGTCCTTTACGATATCATGGACGGCAAAGCCGTCGGGACGCGCTTTCTGACGCAGGAGGAAACAAGATGACCACACGCGAAATTTTAGAGAAAACAAAAGCCGCATGGCCCTCGGTCCGAAGCGCAGGCGCAGAAGACAAGAACCGGCTGCTTTTGTCCATGGCCGAGCACCTCATGCACCACGCAGACGAAATTCTTTTCGCGAACGCGCAGGACGTGGAGCAGGCAAGAGGCACGATTTCGGATGTCATGCTCGACCGGCTCAGCCTCAGCGCCGGACGCATCGAGTCCATGGCCGCCGGGATCCGGGACGCAGCCGCCCTTCCCGACCACACAGGCAGAATTCTGGATGAAATCACGCGCCCGAACGGGCTCAAAATCTATAAAAAGCAGGTGCCGCTGGGCCTCGTCTCCATCATCTACGAGAGCCGCCCGAACGTCACCTCGGACGCGGCCGCGCTCTGCCTCAAAAGCGGCAACGTCTGCATGCTCCGCCCCGGAAAAGAGGCGTACCGGTCAAGCAAGGCGATCGTAGATGCGCTCAAAGACGGCGTCCGCGCGGCAGGGTTTGACCCGGATATCGTAAACATCGTCGAGGATACCTCCCGCCATAGCGCGACGGAGATCATGGAAGCTTCCGGCCTTGTCGACCTTCTCATCCCGAGAGGCGGCGCAGGCCTCATCCGCGCTTGTGTCGAGCACGCAACCGTTCCCTGCATCGAAACGGGAACCGGCATCTGCCACGTGTATGTGGACAAGGACGCGGATTTGGAAAAAGCCCTCTCCATCATCGTAAACGCCAAGACGAGCCGCCCTTCGGTCTGCAACGCGGAGGAGGTCTGCCTCGTGCATGCGGGCATTGCAAAGACGTTCCTGCCGATGCTCAAAAACGCCCTTGTCGACGCGCGCGAGCAGGCAGGTCTTCCCCCCGTCGAGCTCCGGCTGGATGAGCAGGCGCTCTCCATCATCCCCGGAAAGCCGGCTGGCGCGCACGATTTTGACACGGAATTTCTCGATTACGTTCTGGCCGTCGGCGTTGTCTCCTCGCTGGACGAAGCCATTTCGCACATTCAGGCGCACTCGACGCACCACTCGGACGCGATCGTGACCGAAAGCGAAGCCGCCGCCGAGCGCTTTCTCGATGATATTGACTCTGCCGCCGTCTACGTCAACGCCTCCACCCGCTTCACCGACGGCGGGGAGTTCGGCCTTGGCTGCGAAATGGGTATCTCCACGCAGAAGCTCCACGCCAGAGGCCCCATGGGGCTCGACGCGCTTTCAACCTACAAATATGTCATCCGCGGGAACGGACAAATCCGCTGAATTTTTTGCACTTCCCTCTTGACAAGCAAAAACTTCAGCGCTATAATGCAGAAAACCGTTGAAGAAGAGTGAGTACATTTTAGACCGGTTTCTTCAGAGAGCCGCAGATGGTGGGATTGCGGCGAAAGCGCTAAGATGGAATGGGCTTCTGAGGGCAATCAGAAACGGATGAACATCCTTAGTATGTGCGACGGAGCAGGCGCTTCGTAATCAAACGCCAGCGTATGGTAGTACGCATGAGTGGACGCAAGCATATGCGTCAAGCCGGGTGGCACCGCAGGATTTATCTCCTGTCCCAGCAAAGTGATTTGCCGGGACAGGAGTTTTTGTTTTTCCCAAGGAGGTTTTCGCATGAAGCTTTATACCAGACGATGGCGTTCGCGCCGCGAAATCAAGTTCTTTTCTCACAATCCAAATTGATTTTTACTTTGATAATTGAAAGGTTGGTATAATCCATGAAAAAGCTTCTCTCGATCGTTCTGGCCGCTCTGATGGCCGTTTCCCTCTTCACCGCCTGCGGCGCAAAATCTGAGACTGCCGCGCCCGCCGAATCCCAGACCACTGCTTCCGAAACCACATCCACTGAAACCAGCGATGCCGCTTCCACCGAAGCTTCTTCCGACGCTACGTCCTACACCATCGGCATCTGCAATTATGTGGACGATGCGTCCCTCAACCAGATCGTTGAAAACATCCAGTCGCAGCTCGCCGCCATCGGCGAAGAAAAAGGCGTGACATTCAACATCGAATACGACAACTGCAACGCAGACTCGAACCTCATGTCCCAGATCATCTCGAACTTCCAGGCCGACAGCGCAGACCTTCTCGTCGCCGTCGCAACGCCCGTCGCCATGGCCATGCAGGCGGCCACCGAAGAGACCGGCACCCCCGTCGTCTTCGCCGCTGTTTCCGACCCCGTTTCCGTTGGTTTGGTTGACTCCCTCGAAGCCCCGGGCAGCAACCTTACCGGCACCTCCGACTACCTCGACACCGCAGCCGTCATGAACCTCATGTTTGTCCAGAACCCCGAACTCCAGAAGGTCGGCCTTCTGCATGACCTCGGTCAGGACTCCGCCGCGAGCGCCATCGAAAGCGCAAAGGCTTACTTGGAGGACAAGGGCGTGGAGGTCATCGAACGCACCGGCACGAGCGTTGACGAAATCGCACTGGCCGCGCAGGCGCTTGTTTCCGACGGCGTGGAGGCTGTCTTCACCCCGACCGACAACACCGTCATGAAGTCCGAGCTCACGATCTATGAAACCTTCGCCGAGGCCGGTATCCCCCACTACACCGGCGCTGACTCCTTCGCCCTGAACGGCGCGTTCCTCGGCTACGGCGTAGATTATGCAAACCTCGGCGTGGAAACCGCAAACATGATCGCCTCGATTCTCCTCGATGGCGCGGACCCCGCAGCGACCGCCGTCAAGACCTTTGACAACGGCACAGCCACTATCAACACCGAAATCTGCGAGCAGCTTGGCATCGACTTTGACGAGCTGTCCGAAACGTTCGCCCCCTATTGCACGAAGGTGCAGCCCATCGTCACCGCCGAATCGTTTGACGATGTTCAGTAAGAAAATCCGTTCCTGCAAGCTGTGGTGCGCTCCATCACAGCTTGCGGCTTTCAAAAATCACAACCATTGGAGGATACTATGTCGCTGGATTCTGTTTTAGGTCTTGTACAGACCGCACTGGAGCTCGGGCTCATCAGCTCGCTGACGGTGCTGGCGCTGTTTCTGAGCTATTCGATGCTCGGCGTGTGCGATTTGTCGACCGACGGCTGCTTCACCCTTGGCGCAACGGTCGGCGCGGCGGTCGCGATTGCCGGACACCCCTACCTTTCGATTCCGGCGGCCATGCTCTGCGGCATGCTCTCCGGCTTTGTGACGGCTGTTTTGCAGACGAAAATGGGTGTGAACAGCCTACTTTCCGGCATCATCGTCAATACCGCGCTCTATTCCGTAAACATCGCTGTTATGGGCGGCTCGTCGGTGCTCAACATGAATAAAACGCAGAGCGTTTTTTCCGACATGAAGGACCTGCTCGCGGGCTCTGCCCTCTCCGGAGAATATAAGCTCGTCGTCTCCGCCATCGCGGTCCTGCTCGTGTGCGTTTTCCTCGGCTTCTTCCTCAAGACGCGCCTCGGTCTTGCCATCCGCGCCACGGGCAACAACCCCGACATGGTCCGCTCGTCGTCGATCAACCCCTCTTTTACAACGATCATCGGCTTGTGCGTGGCAAACGCGTTTACGGCGCTCTCGGGGTGCCTGCTTGCCCAATCGCAGAAATCCGTCAACATCGACATCGGCTCAGGCATGGTGACCATCGCCCTTGCTTCTCTTCTCATCGGCCACGTTTTCCTTGGCCGGAAAAAGCTTCCGCTCCGGATTTTCGGCATGGTGCTTGGTGCGTTTTTGTTCCGCCTCGTCTATACGATCGCGCTGCGCTTTGATATGCCGGCGTTCATGCTGAAATTCGTCTCGGCCGTCGTGGTCATCGCAGCCATCTCGATTCCGTATCTCAAAGACCAGCTGCCGATGCTCCGCCGCCGCGCGGCGCACAATCGCGGAAGGAGGGCGTAAGCATGCTAAAGCTCACAAACATCTCTAAAACCTTCAATCCCGGCACCGAGGATGCAAAGCTCGCGCTCGACAATGTCTCTCTCCATGTCCGCCCGGGCGACTTCATCTCCATTATCGGCGCAAACGGCGCAGGCAAGTCGACGCTCTTCGGCGCCATTGCCGGAAGCTTC
>CALCJW010000269.1:0-9000 GCA_937967235.1 uncultured Clostridia bacterium | reverse complement strand
ATTCCAGCGGAGCGCTACGACGAATATCCCCATCAGTTTTCCGGCGGCATGAAGCAGCGCGTCATCATCGCAATTGCACTGGCCTGCAACCCGAAGCTTCTGATCGCGGACGAGCCGACAACGGCGCTGGATGTGACCATTCAGGCGCAGGTTCTGGAAATGATGCGCGATCTGAAGGAAAAATACGGAACGGCGATGATTCTGATCACACACGACCTCGGCGTTGTGGCAGAGGTGTGCAACAACGTCGCGATCATGTACGCCGGGCAGATCGTGGAGTCCGGCACGCTGGACGATATTTATTCCGATCCGCAGCACCCCTATACCATCGGCCTGTTCCGCTCGATTCCGGATCTGACCTCTAAACAGCGGCGGCTGGAAATCATCCCCGGCATCATGCCGGATCCGTCCAATCTGCCGAAGGGCTGCAATTTCTGCACGCGCTGCCAGTATGCCACGGAGCGCTGCAAGCAGGAAAAGCCGCCGGTTGCGCAGCTCTCAAAGTCCCACGCAGTGCTCTGCTGGAGAAACGCAGAACAGGAGGCTTGAAACGATGTCGACGATTTTGGAAGTCAGAAATCTCAAAAAGTATTTCAATACGAAAAACGGCCTACTGCACGCAGTTGATAACGTGTCGTTCTCCATTGAAGAGGGCAGAACGCTCGGCGTTGTCGGCGAGTCGGGCTGCGGCAAATCCACGCTCGGGCGCGTTGTACTGCATTTGCTCCCGGCGACGGAGGGGCAGATTCTGTTCTGCGGCGAGGACATTTCAAACCCGAAAAAGGCGAAGCTGCACGAGCTGCGGCGCAATATGCAGATGGTGTTTCAGGACCCGTATTCGTCCCTGAATCCGAGACAGTCTGTCGCGGAAATTATCGGCGAGCCGCTGAAGGTGTATCATGTCTGCAAAAGCAAGCAGGAACTGGACGAACGCGTCCGCGAGATTATGGATACCGTCGGGCTTCCCGAGCGCTATCAGCACAGCTACCCGCATGAGCTGGACGGTGGCCGCCGGCAGAGAATCGGCATCGGCCGCGCGCTGGCGCTGAATCCGAAATTTATCGTCTGCGACGAGCCGGTTTCCGCGCTGGACGTTTCCATTCAGGCCCAGATTCTGAACCTGATGATGGATTTGCAGGAAAAGTACCGGCTGACGTATATTTTTGTAACACATGATCTGTCCGTTGTGAAGCATATTTCCGACGACATCATGGTCATGTACCTTGGCGTGATGGTGGAAAAGACAAGCTCGGAGGAACTGTTCTCGTGTCAGCTGCACCCATATACCAAGGCGCTTCTTTCGGCCATCCCGATTGCAAAGCCCAATCTGGACCGCAAGCGCATTGCGCTCAAGGGCGAGCTGACCTCTCCGATCGAGCCGCCCAAGATGTGCCGTTTCGCGCCGCGCTGCCCGTATGCGACGGAACGCTGCTTCCAGGAGGAGCCTGCGCTGGAGGAGGTACTGCCGCGGCATTTTGTTTCCTGTCACCGCGTAAAAGAAATTAACCAGCTTTGAGAAAAAGGAGAACGATATGAAAGCGATTGCGGTAAACACGTATGTTGTAGACGTTGGCAGCTTCCGCCCCGTCGTCGTTGAGATTCTGACAGACGAGGGCATTTCCGGCGTCGGCGAAGGCGCGGTCGGCTTCGGCATCGGCTGCAACGCTGCGGCCGCCATGATCAAGGAGCTTGCGGAGCGATTTGTCGTCGGAAAGGACGTCGGCGGCATTCTGTCCATCTGGAACGACTTTTATTATGACACGTTCTGGGGAAAAGGCGCAGGCGCTATTTTCTATGCAGCGGTCAGCGCGCTGGAGCAGGCGCTCTGGGACATCAAGGGTCAGGCGCTCGGCGTTCCGGTCTATGAGCTGCTGGGCGGCAAGCAGCGCGAGGTTATTCCGATTTACGCAAACGGATGGTCGGAGGGCAAGTGCATTTGCCCGGAGGACTTTGCCGAGCGCGCGGCGGCAGTGGCCGAGCAGGGCTTTTCTGCCATGAAAATGTATCCGATGAGCCAGATTGACCCCATCCGCCATCTGAACAAGCATATCAAAAACCGGGAAGTGACGAAGAAGGTTTTCGACTGCGCGGTCAGGGCCGTGGAGCTCGTTCGCCAGACCATCGGAGCCGAGCGTGAACTGCTTGTGGACGTGACGGCGGAGGGTACGACGGATATGATGTGGCGGTTCGGCCAGGCCATCGAGCCCTACAACATCTTCTGGTACGAGGAAGCCATGGACGCGTTCGACGTGGACGCGTACAGGACCATCCGGGATAAAGTCAATATTCCGCTGGCCACCGGAGAGCGGCTTTATACGCGCTATGGCTTCCGGCGGCTCCTCGAGTCGCGGGCGGTCGACGTGGTGCAGCCGGACCCTGGCACCTGCGGCGGCATTATGGAGGCGTTCCACATCGGCGCAGCGGCGGAAACCTACAGCGCTAGAATCGCGCCACACAACTGCGGCGGTCCCGTTCTGACGGCTGCGGCGCTGCAGCTCGCCTCCTGCCTGAGCAATTTTGCCATTCAGGAAATTTTCCCGTTCCACACGCCGGCGCAGTACGAAATCGTGGAAGAGGCCTATGAGCATAAAATCCACGACGGCGTGATCGACGTGCCGGTACTTCCCGGGCTTGGAATCAAGCTCAACCATGCGTTTGTCGACCCGTTCCGGGTCAACAGCGTCAGCGTCAAGGATATTGTATGATAATCTGTCATCCATTTTTGTAAGTTTCGCCAAAATGCAGAGCGCAGCGTGTTCATTTCCGTTATCCATGCCGTTCTGTTTTCTTTGCTGTGTGGATCGAAACCAGGCGCTGGTTGCACTACAGACGAAGGAGGGAGAAAGAGCTTGATGGCTCTTTCTCCCTCTATTTTTTCGCGTGTTTCAAGGTTCTTTTTTGTGCCGGAATCGCAGCGCTTTGTACCGTCTAAGACCTTGTAAGTTATAGCCGCACTTTTGCCGTAAGGCTAAAAATAAGGCTAAACTCAGAGCCACAGATCATCTGTTTTAGAGAAACAAATCTTGTCTTCCCATTTCCCAATCTGGATATATTTGAACAGCAAAACCGGCATCTGAATCCCAGACACATTCAAACAGCATGAGCGTCGTCCCATCTTGTTTGAATAAAAGTGACGTGGGCATTATAATGGCACTTAGCGCTGATACGTCTTGAACCTTTTTTGCTGCCGGCCAATTAAAACGAAGCTCCTCCAAATTATTATTTATATAATCAGTTACTTTTTGCGAAAGAAGCGCCAGCGTTTCTTGCTGATTCTCCTGGAATTTTTGATAACTGGCTCGTTCCGCATCGGTTATCGGTTTTCCCGAGTACGCTTTTGCTGCAACGGTTAGCGTCCATTTTTTCCCGAATATTTCGTATTCGTCAGTCTTAAACCATCTGTGACGATATTCCATATGCCCGAATACAGGATCATCGATATAGTTATTCATAGCGGTCCTCCGTCTTGCAGTTTAGCTGCCTTATAAACCGAAATACCACCTGAATGCGGAATATTCCCATGGACCTCAGAGGGAACCTTCTGTATGGTTTTACAATCGTTGCATTCGTGCCATGTATAATGGTTCTCTTTCCGCCATTGTGCGACCTCTTCCGGAGCACAGCCTCGTTGTGATGCTAAAGCTTCGTCCGCTTGATCGAAATTTGCTCCTCTAGCAAGCCTGTGTAAATTCAGCGATCGCTTTTGTGTGAAATCTCCGTAAAAATCTGCCGCAGCAAAGAAAATGCCCGGAAGCGTTGTGCTTCCGGGCATTTTCTGACTGTCAGCGTTACGGCGTATAGCTTCTGGCCAGGACGGTCAGTTCGCCATGCTCGATGGTCGCCAGCGTGTTGTTGGCGGTGAAGCCGGGTTCAGACGCAGCCAGCTTTGCAAGGTCAGACGCGGCATAGGTCTCATCCGGATGCTCGGGGTCGGAATTGTCTGTCAGGACAAAGCCCTCGGCGACCGGCACGGTGATCTTACCAAGCTCATGATACGATTTCGTATCGTCCAGACCGACGGCATAATAAACGCCGCTGTCATCGCTCGTCAGATCGACGCCGCCCTGCTCGAGTCCTCCATTGATGGTAACAAAGCCGTCCTTGTCCTCGCGGGATGTAACGACCATGTCCTTGCCGTCCGCGACGATGGTGTCGCCGACGGCGAGCTGTGCGACGTCCACCATATCGTAGACATCGTAATCATAGACCGTCAGGGTGATCTGCGTCTTGCCGTCTTTTTCGGAAATATCCTCCGCGCCGAAGCTTGCTGCGACGGTCGCGTCGGTCAGCGCGTTCAGGTCCAGACTTTCCGGCAGCGGCTCGATGCGCTTTGCTTCCTGCGCGGGCTGCTGTGTTTCTGCGGTCTGCGCAGAATCCGGCTGCTGCTCCGTTTCCGCTGTGTTGGAGTCCTTCTGTGTATCCGAATTAGCCTGTCTGGCTGCGCAGGCGCTCAAGGCCAGCACCGAAAGGGCCAGCAGAATTGCTAATGCTTTTTTCATAGGTCAAACTTCCTTTCGACAAGGGGTGTTCCGTTCTTTTTGAACGGTATCCCTATCCTGACAGAAAGTTGTGACAAAATCTTGCTGAAACTATGACTGAGTTATGAATTTTCACGCGACAGCTTTGGCAGGAAGAAATCCGGGCCCTTCGCTTCAAACAGCAGAAGCGACACGCTCAGCAGCAGATCGGCGTGCTTGTCCGGTTCATCCAGCGGGATGCCGAATTCCTCCTGCATTCTTCGGATGCGGTAGAGCACGGTGTTTCGATGGGTAAAAAGCGCTTCGCAGGTCTTTTGCAGCGACCGGCAGCAGATCAGGTAATAATAGAGCGTTTCGCAGTACTGTGTGCCCTTTTCCCGATCGTGCACGGCAAGCGCGTGCACCTCCTGCGCGATGAGATCTTCCCGCCCTTCCAGATTTTTCAGCAGCAGCGGCGTGCGCAGCTGCGCAACAGTGTAGACGCGACCGCCGTGGAACCGTTCATCCGTCATCAGCGCCAGTGCCTCGCTTGCCGTGCGATAGAGCGCAGGCAGTGCAAACAGGTCGTCCATTTGATCCGACACAATGACCTTGAGCTGAAATTCCTCCGCCAGTGCGGGAAATCGCTCCATATCCTCCCGCCGGTGCAGAAAAAGCATAACATTTCCTTTGTATAAAAAAGAATGGGAGTCCAGGAAAATCGCCGTTACTTCCTCCTTCAAATGGCGCTGCCCGAGATATCCGCTGTGATAGGCAGTCAGATCGATGAGCGCGAAGGCAAGCGGATGGAAGTCTGCCAGATAAGTGCCCGCAATTTGCAGCCTGAAATACGGTGCGGACGGAAAGCCGCCGTCCAGCAAATGCCGGAGAATATCCTCCGCTGTTTCAAACGGCTTATCCTGGCGGCTTGCCTCGACAAAAAGCTGCTTTGCCAGAATCTGCTCCACGGTATTCCATGTCTGCGCCGGAATTTTCTCCAGATGGCCGTCCGTGTCGACGCAGATCAGATACCCCAGCCGCACGCCCGCACTGACGAGCGGGGCAAAGCGGCGGCGATACGGACTGTCTGCAAGCTTGATGCAGTCCGCCGCTCCTGCGGACAGAGCAGGACTTCGGCTGATGATCGCGCCTGCCTCATAGGTGATCTCGCCGCTGCGCACCGACGCCTGAAACACCGCATCGGAAAACCCCAGCGGTAGATGGTGCGCGGCAACATGAAACGTATCGTCCAGCACCAGAAGCGGACAGCCCAGCAGCGCGCCCGCACCTTCTACGAGGCGGCTTAGATCGTCCTGCGCAAAAAATTCCCGCAGCAGCGCATCGGCGCTGCACGTTTCCCACTGTGTTGCAGCCATATGGCGATATCCTTTCGCTTGTGCGCTTTGCACAAGTCTCTTTTTCTTTATTGTACTGCCAGTTTCTTGTTTTTACAAGATAAACCGACTAAAATTATATTGCAAAGCAGAAAAGGAGCATGTATAATGAACGAGGAGCAGCGGGAACATTTCAAAGAGCTTTGCGCCGTGTGGATCGATCATCTGAATCAGGTTATTTCTTTTCATCCGGCGGACGGATTTGAACAGCTTCCGTTTGCGACCCACGAGGCGCAGATGCACTTTGCGCTGGAAAAATGCAAAGATGGATACAAGATCCAATAAATATGGAGGCATTTGTATGAAACGCACCATTCGGGTTTTCAGTTTGCTGCTGGCAGCCGTGATGCTGCTGAGCGCACAGGCGCTTGCCGCAGAACCGGCACAGGCGTTTACAGACGTATCGAAACAGAATTATTTTTATGACGCTGTCAACTGGGCGGTCGAAAAGGAAATCACATCCGGTGTCAGCAAGGACGTATTTGCACCGAATCGGGACTGCACGCGCGCCGACTTTGTGACCTTCCTCTGGCGCGCCGCCGGGAAGCCGGTCGTGAATTACGCGATGAGCTTTTCTGATGTGAAAGAGAGTTTCTATTACGCAGAAGCTGTCCGCTGGGCAGCAAGTCTCGGCATTGTCACCGGTCTCAGCAAGAACACCTTCGGCGCAGCAAACGCCGTGACCCGGGAGCAGGCGGTCACGATGCTCTGGCGCTTTGCAAAGCAGCAGGGCTTCGACACCACGCAGGGCGGCATGGCGATCCGCGAGTACAACGACTATGACAGCCTTTCCGAGTATGCCCGCGAGGCGATGGCGTGGGCGGTCAACACCGAAATCCTCAAGGGCTCCAATAACCGCCTGCTGCCGGATGCCGCCTGTACCCGCGCCCAGCTTGTGACGCTGCTGTACCGGCTGAAGTCCCAGACCACTGACATGGTCAATTACAGCGGCGACGTGACCGGCTGGATGTATGCATCCGAGAGCAAGGATACGCTGGTCAATCTGCTCGTGAGCATTGATACTGTCGCGCACGGCAGCGCAGGCGGCAGCCTGCAGCAGGCAAGCGCTGCGGTTTCTCTGATGAAGCTCGCGATGATTGAGAGTGGAAAGGCCGAGGATGCGGTAAAAACCTATCTGAACGGAATGAACGCAACGCAGAAAGACTTCTTCTCCTTCCAGTGGCAGCAGGCGCTTCGTCAGGCAAACGCCCTGCTGGACGGCAGCGAGGATCCCGCGATTCTGGACGATGCCGGCGACGCCGGCTTTGACCTGAAGGCAGTCAGCAGCGACAGAGTCGATGCCTTGGATAAAACCGTGACAGAGCTGCTGCGCGATGCCGGTGTCACGGATGAATGGAAGAATCATACCGATCTGGAGCCGTTCTACGCCGCCTAGGTGGTCAATTCTTCTTTTGTCGAATCTGATAAATTTATGGAGGTTTCCGGATTTCGGAAGCCTCCATGTTTTTTGTACGGCAACCTTCAACTGCGTTTCAGCCGCCGCTGCGGAACCGGACGGCAGATATTTTTCTGCTGCTCATCTGCGCAACTGCGGTTAAAATGCGTGATTTTGGAAAAATGCCGGTTTCTTTTTTTGCGGGTTTTATCACAGAGCGAGGGGGCTTAGCGGCGGAACCGCTTCAGCAACTGAATTGTCAGCATAGAACAGAATGCCAGTCCCACTACAGCACTGATCATGCCAACAGACAGCGGCGCAACTGAAAACAGCGGCTCCAATGCAGGAACTAACAGCACCAGTCCCAGCAGCAGGCTGCCTGCGGCAAAGGCTTCTAAAAGCGCCCGGTTGTTCCAGAACTTCCGGGTCAGCAGCACCGGATGCTGTGACTTACAGCTGAAGCCGTGGAACAGGCGGCTCAAACACAGGGTGGAAAACGCCATCGTCTGACCGGCAGCGGCTCCGCCATAGCTCAGCCCCAGATAGAACGCCGTAATGGTGGCGGCGGCGATCACCAGTCCTTCCATGCCGACGCTGAGGAGGAAGGGCTTCGTCAGGATATCTTCGTTCCGGGGACGCGGCTTCTCCCGCATAACTTCATCGGTATGCGGCTCCAGCCCCAGCGCAATAGCAGGCAGGGAATCCGTCAGCAGATTGATGAACAGCAGATGGACTGCCGAAAAAGGCACTGGAAGCCCCATGAGAGAGGCGTACAGCACCGTCAGGATCCCGGCGGTATTGCCGGAGAGCAGAAATTGAACGGCCCGCTTGATGTTGGCATACGCGTTCCGTCCGTTCTTTACCGCCTTCACAATGGTGGCGAAGTTATCGTCCGCCAGCACCATACCGGGACATAAATTTTACTGACCAGCGTTTGAAGTCACGTTTCTTCAAGATCATAGACGCTTTTGCAGCATCGCCCGGAAAATCTACTTGGGCAGCTACCGGCTCCAGAAGTTCTGCCAAAGCGGCATACCGTTTCTTTAGTAATAGCGAGATATCCAAAGATGAATTACTTGACAGCATATCCAGAGCAACTGTAGAAAAAATAAAATGTGCAGATGCAGAGTGGATCTTAGCTGTTCAGGATACTACCGCTGTTGGATTTGGAGACCGGAAAGCGATCCAGGGAATGGGATACTATTGCAGTACGGAGCAAAGGGGAATGCTGGTCCATTCTTGCATCGCCGTGACAGACCAGGGGATCCCTTTGGGTATTATCTACCAGGAGACAAATACACGAGAAAAGCCGAAGGACGATTCCCAGACAAAAGAGCAAAAACGTTCCAGACCAATAGAGGAAAAAGAAAATTTCCGATGGCTGGACAGCATGCGTGAGACACTGCTAAGAATGCCAGCGGATATCCCAATATTAACAGTATGTGACCGGGAAGGTGATTTCTATGAATTTTTCCCAGAAGCAGCGGATCTGAAAGCAAATTTTCTGATCCGGATCGTACAAAATCGTATGGTAGATGATGGGAAAAAGATCTTTCATGAATTACGTAGTTCCCCAGTGGCAGGAAGCATGGTTGTCCGGATGAGCCGGAATCTCAGAGAGCATATCCCATCAAGAAATATAAAAATGGATTACCATTGCAAAAAGGTTACAATCTACCGTCCTCAAAGGAGAAAGGAAAAGCATTTACGGGAAAAGCTGGAGCTGACAGCGATCTATGTGCATGAATCCGGG
>CALCJW010000268.1:0-7213 GCA_937967235.1 uncultured Clostridia bacterium | reverse complement strand
TGCCGCCCTTCATGCCGCGCTTGAGGCGTTCTGCCGTTGCAGGGGCAATCGGCTCGGAAATTGCCTTGTAGTCGAAGAAATACTTCTTGGACTTTGAGAACAGGAAAATATGCTCATAGCAGCGGGTGCATCGGTCTTTGACGCTTTCCGGCATGGGGTTGTCCTTCATCCAGATGATGTCGTTGCGCAGATACCATCCGGTATCGCGTAGAGCAAAAGCCAGCATCCACGGAATGCCGATCATGTCCTTCGGCTTGCAGCCCTCAACCTTGTTGTTGAGAGCCACAGCCTGACCGTTTCTGCCGTTGGGGTTCTTCGGGTCAATAAATTCGCCCTGATTGCCTTTCCCGGCGTAGGTGTCCGAGATGTTCAGCCAGAGCGTTCCATCCGGACGCAAAACGCGCCTGACTTCGGTAAACACTTCCGTCAGGCGCGAGATGTATTCTTTCGGCGTTGTCTCTCTGCCGATCTGAGCCTCCACGCCGTAATCGCGGAGCGCGTAATACGGAGGGGATGTCACACAGCAATGAACGCTGTCATCAGGCAGCGTTTTCAGGATGTTGAGGCAATCGCCAGTATGAATGATGTCAAGTTGTATGGTGGTGTACCTCCTGTTCTGTTGGATTTGTGTTTCCATTGAAATGTTGGCTGTAAAACCCGACAACATTTCAATGGGCATCAGTCGGAGTAATACTCGTCCGGCTCGTAATCCTCATCTTCCGTGAAGTCCTCGTCGAGATCGTCAATCTCGTCCGCCCAACGGTCGAAGATTTCCTCGGCTTCCATCGCTGCCTCACGATAGAGGCGCAGGCGGTTCTTCTCAAAGGCAGCTAAGGCGGGGACGAACTTGCCGAACTCGCGGATTGCCTTCACATCCTGCGTGCGCATATCTGCGACGCACTGGATGATTTCGGACATCGTGAGCAGATCGTCGATCATCAGCTCATACTTGTCCTTGGGGATAGATACGGCTTCATCATCCGCCGCGTCAGCGAACGGGGTATTCTCGTCGCTGTTGCTGCTTTCGGGAACATCAACCTTGAAATAGAAACCGATCATATCCACAGATACCTTGGTCATAATCTGACGCGCCTCCTTGACCTTTTCGTCGATGTCCTCCCTCACATGGAGGTAGGCGCGGTGATGCTTCTTGAGGTCGCTTTCCAGTCGGATCAGATCGGTCAGCTCCCACAGAGCCTTAAACAGTGCGGAGGTGTTCTCTCCGTATTCGATAGCGTCCGCGTAGGGAATGGTAATCATCTTGTTGTTCATATTCAAAAATCCTCCTATCAGTTCTGTACGGTTTCTTCGGGTTTGGTGGTCATGATGCGGTAGAGCTGGGTGTCCTTCGGGAAATCGTCCTTGAAGGGAACGATGGTCGAGCCATAGAAGAGCAGCCCCTCACCGGCATTGGAATTGGTGATGTAGTTCTGCTGGCTGGGCGAGATGTTCAGCGCCTTCGAGAGAATCTGCCGGTCGCCGGATGCCTGATTCAGAAGGTAGACAAAATCCGAGTTTTCAAAGATGTTTTCCACCTCGCGGGACGCAAGCAGATCCTTGACGTTCTGGGTAATGCCGGTTGGGATGCCGCCCCACTTTCTGAAACGCTTCCAGATTTCTACGCTGTATGCGGCGGTCTGTTCCTCTTTCAAGAGCAGATGGAACTCGTCCATGTAGTAGCGCGTTGACTTATGCTGGGCGCGGTTGATGGTCACTCTGTTCCACACCTGATCCTGCACGATGAGCATTCCGAGCTTCTTGAGCTGCATGCCGAGTTCGCGGATGTCATAGCAGACGAAGCGGTTGTTGACATCCACATTCGTTCTGTGATTGAAGACGTTCAGAGAGCCGTGAACATAGATTTCAAGGGCAGTTGCGATGCGCTGTGCCTCCGGCTCCTTCTGATTTCTCAGAATGTTGTAGAGGTCTTCAAGGATCGGCATTTTCTCCGGTTTGGGGTCTGCAAGAAACTCCTGATAGACCATGCGGACACTGCGGTCAATGATGGTCTTCTCAACCGGCTGCAAGCCGTCCTTGCCGCCGACAATCAGCTCACACATGGAGAGGATGAAGTCGGATTTCAGCGTCAGCGGGTTTTCCTCTTCGGAGTAGTTCGTGTTGATGTCCAGCGGATTGATGTAGTCCGTGCTGACCGGCGAAATGCGGATGACCTGACCACCGAGCTTCTGCACAAGGGGGAAATACTCGGCTTCGGGGTCGCAGACGATGATGTCATCCTCCGTGATGAGGAAGGCGTTCGTCATTTCGCGCTTGGCGGAGAAGGACTTACCGGAACCGGGTGTACCCAAGATCAGCCCGTTGGGGTTCTTGAGCTGCTTGCGGTCCACCATGATCATGTTGTTGGACAGTGCGTTCAGCCCGTAGTAGAGAGCCTCACCGTCCTGAAAAAGCTCCTGCGTGGTGAACGGCACGAAAACCGCTGTACTGGAAGTGGTCAGTCCTCGTTCGATTTCCACCTGATTGACGCCGATAGGCAAAGAGGACATCAGCCCTTCCTCCTGCTGGAAGTCAAGACGCTTGAGCGCACAGTTATACTTTTGGGCAATGGCGGCGGTCTGGAACACCGCGTTTTCGAGCTTCTGGCGGTTGGTTGCCGTGTTCATGATGAGGATGGTCACAAGGAACAGTCTCTCATTGCGGGTCTGGAGATCCTGCAACAGACGCTTTGCCTCACCGCCGAAGGTGGCAAGATCGGACGGGATGATGTCCATATCGTAGCCGGAGCGGACCGCCTTTTTCTGCTCTTCGATCTTCATCTTGTCGAGGTCGGTGATCTTCATCTTGATGCTCTTGATTGCCTTTGCCTGGTCAATCGTCCGGATATGAAAATTGACCGTGATGTTGCTGTCCATCTCAAGGAAGTCGGCAAGCATACGGTCATTGAGTTCCGGCGCGAGGATTTGCAGGAAGCTCACCGCGCCGATGGTTCTGCCCATCTTGAAGCACTTGCCTTCACGGAAGTCAAAGGAAGTGGGCGCGATGAAGTCCTTCGTGCTGAGTCCCGTCCGGGCTACCATGTCAAAGGAAAAGCGGAACGGCTCATTGGTGTCCATGTTGAACACATCATGAAGCACTTTCAGCCGCTCGTAGCCGGACAGCGGCTCGGTTCTCACACCGAGGGTTTTGAAGTTGTTGAGAATATCGGTTTCAATGCGTTCGAGCTTCGGCTTTGCCGTGCGGAGGGAGTCCGCCTCAATGCCGAAGGTGATGTACTTCCTCTTGACCAATCCGTTGTTGCCCTTGGTGAGCTGGCTTTGCAGCATACCGGAATACTCGGAGCGGATGTCGTTGAAGGCGTCCTCCTGTGCCGGAATGTTGATGCGCTTGCGGAACTCATTGAGGCTTGCCTTCTGATTGATGAAGGAGAGCTGGACGAAGATCGAGCTGTCGAAGTAGTTCAGAAAGTCGCACCAGTTCTCAAAGATGGCAGTTTTGTCCTCGTTCTGCGCAAGCTGGTAGTTGATGTCCTCAAAGGCGATGGACTTCGTGTAGAGGCGGCTGTTCACCTTGCAGATACCGTCACGGCACATCTCCACATAGGGGATGGTCTGCTGGGCGGACTTGCGGACTTTCTTTACCTTCCTGTCCTTTTTCTTCTGCACGACGATCCGCTTCTTTTCCTGAGCGGAAAGGGCGTCGCCGTAAACGACGCCGTTTTTGACGGTCATCTTAGGCTTTGCCTTTGCTGTGCTGTTGTTCAAGCTGCAATTCCTCCTGTTCTTTGATTTTCTTCTGAATCTCAGCGTAGAGATTGTTTGTGCGATATGGACGCACCTTGTCCCGGATAAACATGGACTGTACGATGTGGTACAGATACTTTTCGGCGGGCTGTCCGTCCTTCTCGTAAAGCGCGAAGAAGATGAACGGGAGCATGATCACCACCATCAGCATTGCCGCCGTAGACAAGTCGAGATGCGCCTTCGCCAGAAAGAAGATCGGGACGCCGACTGCCGCAGCGATGGAAAAACAAATAAGCTGCCGCTTGGTCAGGTTGAACATGACCTTCGTTTTGACGCGGTTAAGATCCTTCGGGACCGGAACAAATGCCATTGACTGTTTCCTCCTTTCTAAGCTGCTTTTCATAGCGCAGCTTCATTTGTGCGGGGTATTGATCCTCCTTCGGCTGACGCTTGCCCGTCCAGCGAAGCCCACCCGCTTTGCCTTGACAGATCCAGCCGGAAGCCCGAAGGCTTGCACCGTTTTCACTTTCCAGCGTGTAGGTGATGATACGCTTATAGCCCATAGCCGCAGCAGCTCTTGCCGCCGCACTGTAGAGAAAGCTGCAAGCGTTCTTCTCTCCGTTGGTGCATAGCCTTGTAACCTCCAATGTGAAGCCGTCATCCAGATACCGGCTGACGGGACGCCCGGCGATGATTACACCGACCAGCTCACCGTCTGCTTCACAGCCGATGGAGAACTTGTGACCGGCAACCGGCTTGTGATGTCGGTGATGCTGCCGGACATACTCGTTGGCGTCTCGAAGAGAGATGGGTCTTAGCCGCAGCATGGTGTTTCCTCCGTCGGAAGATGCGCCGTGCATTCGACCTCATTGCCCCAAACGTCCCAGCCTTCGGGAGACTGACGGGCAAAAAGCTCTACGCGGGGAAGGTCTCCCATGAGCCGAACAATGCGTTCCCGCGCCTCATCCGGCTTTTTGGAATGCTCTTCGATGTGGCTGAGGATGACCTGACGCACACCGGCGTCAACTCGCTTCGGGTGTCCCTTTGTGGCAAGGATGCAGATTTCAGCGTTTGCCCTTGTCCAATACCCCATGCCAGTGAAGAGGTCATCGTTCCTGCGGTTTTGCTTCACCCATACAAAAGCCACAGTCTTATAAGAAAATCCCCATGCCGTCAGCACTTCGAGTGCTTCACAGAGGCACGGGAACGTGATCCAGAGAAATAGAGCGCAGTCCTTGGCGGCAAGCTCACCGACCGGAAGTGCCTTGATGTCCTCAATGCACATCGTCGGGTAGTGGCTTTCTGCTGACCGTCCCTGTCCCTTCTTGGAGTAAGTCCGATACGCCCAAGGGGGATCGGCGTAGATGATGCTGTACTTCTTCATGCTGCCGACCTCCTTAGTGCGCATGGAAGATGGATTTTGCAAGGCTTCCGGTCTTGAACAGCGAGAAGCACAGAATGACCGTGTACGCCGCCACAGAGAACAGAGCCGAGTGAATGTTGTCTGCAATAATCATGCCGTTGATCAGCACCGCATAGATGCCGACGCAGACCATGATGAGAAAGCCCTGAAATGCCAGAGCGAACAAGCCTTTCAGATAGTTCGTGCCGATGCTGCCCCATTCGCGGTTGCTCATGGTTGCGATGGGAATAGGCGCAATGCTCACGGTGCAGTAAATCTCAATCATGCGCCCGTAGAGAATGACCGTAATGAGGATTGCCATGATTTTGAGGCACAGGCTGATCAGAAGCGTTTCTATCGACAGTCCGAGCAGTTCTCCGACGCCCATGTTCTCCATGCCGGTACGCATCTGCGCAATCGTCGAATCAATATCAATGCTGGTGTTGCCGTGGATGACTCCGGCTGCACCGGAAACCACGTTCTGCCCGATGTCGAATACTGCCATCACGATGTCAAACGTATGCGTCACGAGGTAGATCGCCACAGCCGCTTTGAAAAACCACTTGAAGAACATCCATGTGTCCATGTCCGATGAATATTGTCAAGACGGTTTTTCAAATGAAACTGTAAACACTTTGCAAACAAGCCGAATTTGCAAGGATTTTCAGGCAAAACAGACTTGAAATCAGGCAGTGAAAATCAATGCTTGCCTGATTCGTGAAGTATCTGCTGTCTGCGCGTATGGATTGCACCGTTCCGCGATTCACGGCACAGTACAGCCGGTGCGTAGTTTCGCGTGACCTTTTGCGGTTTAGCTGGTTATCGTCCGATTCCGTGAAGCGCAAAGGTGCGTCCTGCGTACAGGGCATCGAATATCCCGCCTAAAACCGCTGAAAACGCAAAAACACCCCGCACCATGCGTTCTGTAAACGCACGGTGCGGGGTGTTCGTTCAATTATGCGGCTTTCGTCAGATACACGATCCCGGCAGCTAAATCTACGCGGTCAACGTCATATCCTGCGTTGTAGATGGTATTGGAAAGCGGTCTGTCCTGCGCCGGATACCAATAGGAAGCGTACTTGTACGCCGACTTGCAAAGCGGCTTGCCGGTCAGTTCCTCCACCTTGGAGAACGGCAGCGCAATCGCTGTGGCTGTCTGCGCGGAGAGGTAGTCCCCGATGGGCGCAAAGCTGGAATTGCTGGCAACGTGAAGCGTTTTGGGGGCTTCCGGCGCGGCTTCCGTTTCTTCCTCCGGCAGCGTCACCTTGCCGATGAAATTGAAGTAAATCTCGATTCTCTGGTCGTACTGATAGCGGTTGATCTTCCTGCGCTCGTAGACGATCACTTTGTCGATAAACTCATTGAGCATGGGCGTGGTCAGCTCGGTGAAGTCCGTATAGCGGTCTACCAGCTCCATGAAGCGGTCAACATTGACGCTTTCTTCCTGTTCTGCGTTCATCTGCTCCATCAGCTCGGCGCTGCGCTGCTCAAGCTGTGCCTGTTCCGCTTCATACTGCGCGGAGAGCTTTGCGTGCCGCTTCTCCGGCAAGCGTCCGAGGGCATAGTCCTCATAGAGCTTTTGCAGCAGCGTGTCCAGCTCGTTTGTGCGGCGCATGATACGGTCAAGCTCCGTCCTGCCGCTTTGCAGACTGCGCTTTCTCGCGTCGGAGGTGGTCTGCATCACAAGCTGCTCAAAATCCTCCTTGTTGGCTCTGGCATAGGTTGCTACATTCCGCAGCGCGTCCAGAATCAGGTCATGGACGATCTCCGAGCGGATAAAGTGAATGGTGCAGGAGGTCGTTTTCTTGCGGTAGGAAGCACAAACGTAGTTGTCCTTCGGGGTCTTGTGGTATGCGTCCCCATCGCTGCGCTCGTTATACATTTTCGCGCCGCACTCGCCGCAGTAGAGCAGCCCAGTCAGCGGGTTCGGCTCTTTATTGCGGTCACCGCGCCGGATCGTCCTGCGGAGCTTTTGCGCGGTTTCCCATGTGGTCTTGTCAATGATTGCTTCATGGGTATTCTCAAAGATTTTCCAGTCCTCTTTGGGAGCCTGCTTGCGGTGCTTGTCCCGGTAGCAGGTCTTAAAGGTTTTGAAATTGACGGTATGCCC
>CALCJW010000267.1:0-12355 GCA_937967235.1 uncultured Clostridia bacterium | reverse complement strand
ACTCATCCAGAAACTTTCAGACATCCGTTCAGATGGGAATAGATTTGCAGCTTCCAGCACAGATTTGCTGTTTACTTGGCGCAACGTATAAAACACCTGGAAAATATAATGTTCCGGGCTGCGTCGTCGGAATCCTTTTGACAACAATAATTACAAATGGCGTATATGGTACAATCGGCAGTTCCATTTATATCAAGAGCCTTGTTGAAGGTCTTGTTTTCATGACTGCAATCGGAATCATTGCGACGATTCGGCAGGAAGGTCTGCCAAAAGTCAAATTTGACATTTAAGGAGGTTGTGTATTGTGAACGAAGCTCATTCAACTGCACAAAACAGGCCGCTGGCTCGTACATCCGTAAATGTATTCGGTCGCTGGTGGTTGCTGATCTTAACCGCATCAATGACTCTGTTTTTTGGTCTGATGCAGCCAAATTTTTTACGTGCAAATAATCTTCTGGGCATCTTAAGCAATGCCTGCCTTGCTGCAATTGCAGGCTGCGGTCTGACGTGTGTCATGGCAACAGGGGAAGTGGATTTTTCCGCTGGATCTGCAATGACGATTGCCGCATGTACTATGTCGGTACTTCTTGACTCCAGAATTCTTAACAATTATGTTGGCGCCATGTTTGTGGGGATTCTTGCCGCTACTTTAATGGGAGCTTTTAATGCCTTTTTGCATTTAACTGTAGGCATTCCGGCTTTTCTTGCGACGCTAAGTTCGTCGTTGGTTGTAAAAGGAATCGCGTACTGGATCACTGATGGTACAACGCTTTATCGCGTCTGGGATAGCGATGTCTATACATATCTTGGACAGCATTATTTGTTTGGCATTTTTCCCATGCCGTTTGTTGTTTTGGTGTGTGTTGGTGCGATCATCCTGTTCTTGCTTGAATTTACAAAACTTGGGAAGATTTTGTTCGCAATTGGATCAAACCAAACGGCATGTGATTATATGGGTATTCAGACAAAAAAGTATAAACTGATTGCCTTTATTATGTCTGCAACCATGTGTGGAATCAGCGGTATTATTCAGGCCTCAATGTCAAATGGAGCAGGCCCCAATATGGCAGAGAGCTACCAGCTTTTGGCGGTTATGGTTACTGTAATGGGTGGGACATTCCTGAAAAAGGGAATATTCAATGTTCCCGGAACACTTTTAGCAGCAGTTCTGGTGACTTTGGTAACAAATGGAATGATCATGATGGAGGCGAGCACATGGCTGAAATATACCGTAGAGGGCCTTATGATGATCAGTTCTGTAATTATTGTAACGCTGCTTCGTCGTCAATCGGAAAGGGTTTAATGGAAGACTTGTTCTTTGTTAGACCAATTGCTCAAATACTGCCACAAATTCTGGAATGCGATTGGCTTTGAGTTTGGTACAGAGATCATAGAGGGAGAAAGCAAAATGCAAAAATGTGACATTCTGGTAAGGAACGTTCGTGTTTTGACTCCGCAGTACGATATTGCTGATGATCAGTATATTGCGATCTGTGACAATAAGATTGTAGCTGTGGGGAATGATTCGCAGTGTCTGTTTGCTTCTGATACTGTTATAAGAGGCAACGGGAAACTTGCAATGCCGGGGCTAGTGGATAGTCATGTTCATGCCTGCCAGTATCTGTTGCGAGGCAGATTGGCGGATGAGTATCCGATGGTATGGACCAGGATACTGGTTCCGTTTGAAAGCTCGCTGACAGAGCGAGAATGCTACATTTCCGGTAAATTAACGTATCTTCAACAGATTAAATCCGGAATTACAACAGGGATTGAGGCAGGCGGAAACCATATGCATTCTGTGGCCGAGGCTGCCATTGAATCTGGCATTCGTGCTGTGCTGACAAGATCAACAATGGATCAGGGCGCGTTTATCCCGGCATCCTGGCAACAGACCACGAATGAATGCATTTCGCGAACAGAGGCTTTGTACCGCGACTATAATGGTGCGGGAGATGGGAGACTGCAGGTATGGTATGCGATGCGGCAGATTATGAGTTGCAGTCCGGCACTGTTGGAAGCAATTGCTGCAAGGTCAGCTGAACTCGGTGTGGGTGTGCATGCTCATTTGGCTGAACACAAAGATGAGATCAGTTATTGCTTGCAGAATTTCAAAAAACGTCCCATTGAGGTGCTGGAGCAGTTTGGGCTTGCAAACGAACGACTTGTCTGTGCACACAATGTTCTGCTCTCTGAACGAGACATGGATCTTTTAGCACAGTGCGGCGCACGGCTATGCCACTGCCCGCGAGCCAATCTTGGCAATCATGGGATTCCAAAAACGCCAGCGCTGCTGAACCGAGGAATTTCCATTGGAATTGGCAGCGACGGAGCATCTGGCTGTAATCTGGATTTGTTTGAAGAACTACGCCTGCTGCGTTTTACAGTGCAGGCATCACAGGGACTTGCAATATTTGATCCGGTTGTTTTGACGATAAAGGAACTCTTAAACATGCTGATTTGGGGTGGTGCACGGGCTGCTCGCATGGAAGACCGGATTGGACGCATTCAGGAAGGCTATCTTGCTGATATTATTTTAATAAATGTGATGCAGCCGCATATCTGGCCAACCAGCAGTTTGATCAATGTGCTTGTTGAAGGTGTTCGCGCCAGCGATGTTACAGACTCAATCATCAACGGAAAGGTTGTTATGAGAAATCGAGAAGTTCTTACGTTGGATGAAGAGAAAATTTTACATGATGCGGAAACTTATAGACAGGAGATATTTTCGCGGATCAATGTTTAAGGGCGTGTATAGCCGAGTGGAACAGACCTTGATAAAACTTTGAAAATGATAACGACATTTTATGAGGAAGCTACAAGTATGGTGTATATAAATGACAGAAATGTATTGTGTCAGATAAGAGAAGCGGCAATCGTGCCGGTTGTCGTATTGGACGACGCAAAAGATGCGGTCGCGACGGCAAAGGCTCTGCTGGCCGGCGGCGTGGACGTGATGGAGATCACGTTCCGTACGGCGGCTGCGGCGGACTCGATCAAGGCGGTCGCGGAAAGCTGCCCCGACATGCTCGTCGGTGCGGGAACGGTCATCACGCTCGAGCAGTGCAAAAAGGCTGTCGAGTGCGGCGCCAAATTTATCGTCTCGCCGGGCTTTGACGAGGAAGTCGTCCGCTGGTGCGTGGAAAACGGCGTTGCCGTGACGCCCGGCTGCGTAACGCCGACGGAAATCATGGCGGCGATGAAGCTTGGCTTGAACGTTGTGAAGTTCTTCCCGGCCGGCGTTTACGGTGGTCTGTCCGCGATGAAGGCGCTGTCCGGTCCGTTCGGCGGTGTCAAGTTCATCCCGACCGGCGGCGTCAACGGGCAGAACATCGGCGAGTTCATTGCCGCGCCGTTCATCCACGCGGTCGGCGGCAGCTGGGTCTGCCCGAAGGCGGACATCGCGGCCGGTAATTTTGAGAAGATCACGGAGCTTTGCAAGCAGGCAAGATCTGCCGCGCTCGGCTTTGAGGTGGCGCACATCGGCGTCAACTGCGAAAACGGTGAGGACTCGCTGGCTGTCTGCAAGAAGCTGGACGAGGCGTTTTCGCTCGGCGTGAAGGAGGGCAATTCCTCCAACTTCGCCTCCAACGGTATTGAGGTCATGAAATCCATGTACCTCGGCAAGAACGGTCACATCGCCATCCGCACGAATTCCGTTCCGCTTGCCGTTGCGGAGCTGGAGAAGAAGGGCTTCGTGTGCGACATGGAGACAGCCAAGTACAAGGGTGAGCGGATGATCGCCGTGTACCTGAAGGACGAATTCGGCGGTTTCGCCGTGCATCTGCTGCAGAAGTAAGGAGGGGCGAAGATGAAAGTTCTGACATTTGGTGAAATTATGCTCCGCCTGAAAGCGCCAGGACATGAGCGCTTTTTCCAAAGTCCGATGCTCGAGGCTACCTTTGGCGGCGGCGAAGCGAACGTGGCAGTCTCCCTTGCAAACTACGGCATGGACGCGGAATTCCTGACCGTTCTGCCGCAGAACGATATTGCAGAATGCTGCATCCGCGAGTTGCGCTACTTTGGCGTCGATACAAAAAAGATCGTCCGCGGCGAGGGTCGTATGGGCATCTATTATCTCGAGGGCGGCGCAAACCAGCTGCCGAGCAAGGTTGTCTATGACCGCGCGTATTCCTCGATTGCGCTTGCAAAGCCCGGCAATATAGACTGGGACAAAGCCTTCGAGGGTGTGGAGTGGTTCCACATCACAGGCATTACGCCTGCGATTTCCGAATCCGCAATGGAGCTGTCTCTTGAGTCCGTCAAGGAAGCGAAGAAGCGGAACATCACGGTTTCCTGTGACCTCAACTACCGCAAGAACCTCTGGAAATACGGCAAGAAAGCCAGCGAGGTCATGCGAGAGCTTGCAAAATATGTCGATGTGGCGATCGCCAACGAAGAAGACGTGCAGAAGTCGCTGGAAATTACGGTCGATGTCAATGTTGAATCCGGCGAGCTGGACCGCAAAAAGTATCGTGCGCTCGGCAATAAGGTCCTCGAGGCGTATCCGAACATGAAGTGTATCGCGATCACGCTGCGCGAGAGCCACAGTGCCGACTGGAACGGCTGGGCGGCGTGCCTCAATGACGGCAAGGACTTCTATGTGTCCAAGAAGTACGAAATTCGGGACATCATCGACCGGGTCGGCGGCGGTGACAGCTTTGCCGGCGGCTTGATCTATGGCTTGAACAACTATGAGGACAAGCAGTCTGCACTCGAGTTTGCAGTTGCGGCCAGCTGCCTGAAGCACAGCGTCATCGGCGACTTTAACCGCGTCGGCGTTTCTGACGTGGAAAAGCTCATGGGCGGCGACGGCACCGGCAGAGTGCAGAGATAAAAAGGAGAGCATCAGCATCATGGAATGGATCAATGAAAAAGCCAAAACTCTGAAGCAGGGCGCCATCCGCGCCATGTTCGACCGCGCGAACACCATGACCGGCGTCATCAGTCTCGGCATTGGTGAGCCGGATATGCCGACGCCGAAGCTGGTCTGTGAGGCCTGCAAGGAAGCGCTCGACAAGGGCATCACGCATTATACGCCGAACGCCGGTACGCTCTCGTTCCGTCAGGCCATCGCCGAAAAGTCCTATCTGAAGGATCTGCACTACGACCCGAACACGGAGATCATCATCACCAACGGCGGCATGGGCGCACTGAGCCTGCTGTTCCTTGTCCTGCTGAACAAGGGCGACGAGATCCTGATCCAGGACCCGCAGTGGCTGAACTACGTTGCGCAGGTTGCGTACTGCGACGGCACGGCAGTCCGCGTTCCCACGGATCTGGAGCATAACTTTGAAATGCAGCCGGAGACCATCGAAAAGCTCATTACGCCGCACACCAAGGCGCTGATGATCAACACCCCGAACAACCCCACCGGCTCGGTCATGACGCGCGAGACGATGGCAAAGATCGCGGAGCTGGCCGTCAAGCACGACCTGCTGGTTATCTCCGACGACGTCTACAACACACTGCTCTACGCTGGGGAAGAAGCCCCCTGCATTGCGTCCTTCCCGGGCATGAAGGAGCGCACGGTCATTGTCAACAGCTTCTCGAAGTCCTATGCCATGACCGGCTGGCGCATCGGCTTTGTCGCGGCCCCGGCGGAGATCGTCGACCGTATGACCAAGTGCCAGGAGAACTTCAATGCCTGCGCAAATGCGCCCGGCCAGTACGCGGCGACCGTCGCGCTCGACCACCCGGAACTCTGCGAAGAGCTGCGCCAGACCTTTGAGCGCCGCCGCAGTATCCTGCTTGACGGCCTTGCCAAAATCGACGGCATCCGCTGCAACCGCCCGAACGGCGCGTTCTATGTCTTTGCCGACATCAGCAGCTTCGGCCTGAGCAGCGTCGAGTTCTGCAACCGCCTGCTTGATGAGCAGAAGGTCGTCTGCATTCCGGGCAGCGCCTTTGGCGAATGCGGCGAAGGCTTCATCCGTATCGCATATACCTGCTCGGATGAGAACCTGCATGAGGCGATCCGCCGCATCGATGCCTTCTGCAAATCACTCTGATATTTTCTTTTCCATTTTGCCCCTTTTTCCGCTCCTGCAGACGGCAGGCTCACAGCGCTGTACCTGAATGATTGACTGCGTTGAGCGTTCCTGTGCAGCGCTGTGCTGCATTTGAACTTATTGCTTTGAAAGGAAAATGTTCTATGGCACAGGATCTCTGCGCGCGGCTGCGCGAGAAAAAGCTCATTTCGATCGTCCGCGGCGCACCGACGGAAAAGATCACAAAGATCGCGGACGCGATCTACCGCGGCGGCTTCCGCTTCATGGAGATCACGTTTGACCAGTCCGGAAAGACTCCGCATGCGGTGACAGCGGAGCAGATCCGCATCGTGCGCGAAGCGTTCGACGGTCGGCTGCATGTCGGCGCGGGCACGGTTATGACCGAGGCACAGCTGAAGCTCGCAACGGAGGCCGGGGCAGAATATATCATCTCGCCGAATGTGGACACCGCGATCATCCGCGCGACGAAGGCCGTGGGCCTGATCTCGATTCCCGGCGCATTTACGCCGTCTGAGATCGCAGGCGCTTATCAGGCCGGAGCGGACTTCGTCAAGCTCTTCCCGGCGGACTGCGTCGACCTGAAGTATATCAAGGCCGTCTGTGCCCCCATCAACCACATCCCACTTCTGGCGGTCAGCGGTGTTACGCCGGAGAACCTCGGCGATTACCTGAACGCCGGAATGGCCGGCGCCGGCATCGGCAGCATCCTGGTCACCAAAGCGGATGTCGCCAACGAGGATTACGACGCGATCGCGCAGCGCGCGGCGCGCTATGTGGCCGTGGTGGAAAGCGTCTGATCCCATCTGAAGATCGCAAAAACCCGGCTGGCGTTTGCAACACCAGCCGGGGCATTTTATGCCCGCGCGGCCCCGAGTGAGAACAGCGCGGGTTCGTATATTGAAGATTATCCTTTCATCCCCTCGGTAGCGTCTAAAACCTCATGAAAACCGTCTTTATTCACGGCAATCGCCACCAGAATCGCCACATTTTCGTACTTTCCGCCCCGGTTGCGGTGCTGGTAGATACCGTCCACGTAGACATACGGATAGCGTCCGCCCTGCAAGGGGCGGTTGCGCCAATCCTCAATGTGAACGTAGGCTTTCTTGTTCAGTTCGCTGATGGTGGCAGGAGAGACCTTGCTGCCCCACGGTGCCTACGTGATGTCCTCCACACGGCGCACGGAAACGCCTGCCAGGTACATCTCGATGAGGGCCTCCTCCACGCTGCTTTCCCGGCGGCGATACCGCTCGATGATGGCGGTCTCAAAGGGCACGCCCTTGAGCCGCGGCATATGGAAGCGTGACGTCGCCGGAGGTCGTGGTGAGGTTGCGGTCGTAGTGACCGCTGCGGTAGCCCTGACGAGCCTCGCTGCGCTCATATTCGACCTTATCTCTGTCAAAGCTGTAGCAGCAAAGTGTGTAGTTTTCTTTATAGACATCCATTCCTACATAAAGTATACTGTTCATCGTGGCCTCCCATTGTATGCGGTAACCCCTGTTGCTCTGCCTTCCATTGTCAGTATACAGGCAAATCCGCGTCCCTACAATGGCGAGGTCACTTCATATTATCTATTCTCTAAAATCTCAATATCCGCAGATCATAATGCCCCTGATTTCTCGGAAGCAGGGATAGAATCGATTCGATTCAGAAGCGGTATCAGCAAGTGAAAATTTTCTGCAAAGGGTTATTGACAAACGTTTGTTCTGACGTTATCATGTGAGCTGTGGCAGATAATCCTGCCGACAACAGAATAATCCGAAGCGCACCATAAAAAGAAATGAAGGAGCGCTGCGACCGAGAATGGTCGCAGCGCTCCTTTTGGTGCTCTTTACTATGATGTAACAGACAAAAATGATCCGAAGTATTGGGAGCATTATTTCGCAAGAGAGATTGACACCCTGTGCGGACAGGACATGGAGAATATCATTGCAAAAGCAACGCTGTTCCAAAAGAATGCTACTATTCTTTCCGACCAGGATAAGCAGGTGCTCTCAAAAGTAATTGTCGCACAGTTGATGCGTATTCCCGAAAGCATTGATTATGTGAAAAATGTTCTTTATCCAAGAGTCTCTGCGCAGGTCAAGGAAGATCTGATTTCTGCGTTTCCTCCTGATTTCGTTGAAAAGCACAGAGAGCAGATCATGAATACGGAGTTTTCCGAACAAGGGCAAAAAGAATTGATGTTTAATCATACTTTTGAGCCGGCAAACTTTGACCGCTACTGTGATGTGCTGCAGGCCTGAGTCTGGGTGGTATATGACAACACACTCTACAACACCACGCCGTTCGTGACCAGTGATAATCCAGTCCTGGTTGAAGGAGTCGGAAAAGCAGCAACTGGTCTGTTTTCCAATGGTCTTGCGAATCCCGCAACCTGCATCTTCTACCCGATAAGTCCAAGCATTGCAGTAAGCTTGCTGCGTCCTTTCTTGCTTTTGTCCATCTTGTTTCCATTTGGATTTTGCTGAAATAGTACAAGAATACTATGTTTTCAGATACACCCTAGGAAAAGTCCGGCTTTTTGCTGAATTTTTATTATTTTAGACTTATTTGTGTACCAAATGAGTTTAACTGTCACTCAGCGGCAGCAGATAGCGCAGTGCGTGAAGGAAGATTTCAACGTCATAAAGCAGACCGTCTTCATCCATGTCGAATTTTGGGTGATGACCGCCGTAGACAAAGCCCTTTTCGTTGTTCCGGACACCGAACATGAAGTACGAGGCGGGGATCTTCTGGGCGTATTGTGCGAAATCCTCTGACCCGATGGATGGCTCCGGAACAGTAAACACAGCGTTGGGACCGACAACCTCAACGGCAGCCTGCTTTACGATCTGTGTAACAGCGTCATGATTGACCAGAACCGGGAACTGGTATTCTTCTTCCATCATGCATGTACAGCCGTTGAATTTGGAAATGGATTCCGCACGCTGGCGCATCTTTTTCAGGATACTTTCCCGCAGGGGATCGTTGAAGGTGCGAATGGTACCGGAAAAAACAGCAGTGGATGGAAGCACATTGGTCGCACCCATTTCGCCGGCATGAATGGAACAGACGGAAAGGACAACGGGCTGCTGCGGGTCGATTTGACGGGACAGCATACTCTGCCAGGAGTCAATGATCTGCATCGCCGTACTGATGACATCAGAACCATCCTGCGGACTGATTGCGTGGGTGCCAACGCCTGTCAGTGTGAGCTTGAATGCGTGACCGCCGGCGCAGGCGATACCGCTTTTGACCAATACCTGTCCCACTGAAGCATAGGTACTCTGATGCCCGCCGATCATGAATTCCACATCATCCAGCACACCGGATTCTACAATGTATTTTGCACCGCCGGGCGCAGGGCCTTCCTCTGCGGGCTGAAAGACGAACTTAATGGTACCGCAAAGCTGATCGCGGTGTGCAGCGCAGTATTTGGCAGCACCCAGCAGCGCAGCGGTGTGACCGTCATGGCCGCAGGCGTGGCAAACGCCGGGCACCTGTGAGCGATAGGGGACATCCTTTTCGTCTTGCATGGGGAGTGCGTCCATATCGGCTCGCAGGCCAACCACATGACCGGGGCGGCCTGTACGAAGAATACCAACAACGGCAGTATGTGCCTTACAAAAGTCTGTCAGGACCTCGTCAAACCCAAAAGAGCGCAGAGCATCACAAACCAGTTTGGAGGTGCGCTGTTCCGTAAAACCGAGTTCCGGGTGCATGTGGATGCTGCGCCGCCAGGAGACGATATCTTCCCGCAACGCAAGAACTTCAGCAGAAATTCCCATAGTATGCCTTCTTTCTGTTAAATGGCAGCAAACTGCATAAAGAGGTTGACCTGCTCGGAAAGATCCACGGTAATCACGCCGTCCTCTTCACGCCAGGGGAGTTCGGAGCCGGAAACAAAGACACGCAGCATATCCAGATCCTGTACACGGAAGCGAATACCCGCGCAGCTGCTGCGTTCGGGATCAATGCGGACGGCGTATTTTTCCAGAAGCTCGTCAGGGGATGCAACCTCCAGCTCTCTGATGCAGTTGCGCTCGGGACGACCTTCACTGACAACGGCGCAGAATGCACCCAGTGTGTCGGCGGCTTCTTTTTCTTTCCCGGCAGGAACGCAGAGGAACATCTTGTCCATAGCAATGGCTGTGTTGGGATGCGGATAGGGCTTCTGGGGATAAATCAGTTCCGGGTTCATCTGCTGGACAACGGCAGTTTCGCCAACGGGAAGCAGGGGAGTTTGCAGGTAAAAGCCGCGGAAGCTGGCAATTCCCCGGGGATCGCCATGGTTGGCTGGACGGCTGAAATCAGAGACTGGCATAGCCGTAACATAGCCGGCGTTCACCACGCGCCGGTAACAATCGTCAATGTCATCGCTCCAGAAGATAAAGGAGTGCAGACCGGCATCGGAGCGGAAGAATGCGTAGGTTTCGTTTTCGCTATGGGGCTGGTAGAGCTCAAAATAGCTGTTTGGCAGCATATAGTGGATACGATTGCGGGAATAAAAGCCAAGCGTTGAGAATAGGCGGTCCATTTCGGCGGCATTTTTGCAATAGATGGTTGCGTGGTCGATGCATACATGAGCGAGCTGTGACATAATGATACCTCCTGAATAAAATACACATAGTTGCTAATAAATATTCATAATAATGAATGCTCCACACGCCACCAAGCCAAGGCAGCTGTGTCGAAATACAAAGTTATTGTAACATCTATTTCAAAATTGTCAATAGAAAGATGATTAAAATATTTAAAATGCACAAATAATATTTTTTATAAGCTATTGACGTTGCAGCTGATTTGATCTATAATACATATAGTTAAGTCGCTAAAACGCTTTAGAGACTTACACCAGCCAAGCCAGCGCAAACCAGAAGCAGCGTATCACACAGTGGAATACACAGGAGGAACGCAATGCATGACATTTGATTTTGAAACGATTATAGATCGCAGGGGAAAGGATGCTGTCGCTGTTGATGCACCGGCCGTGCAGATGAGCGGAGGCTTCTTTCCGGAAACAAAGGTTCAAGAAGAATTCTCTATTATACCAATGTGGGTTGCGGATATGAATTTTCAAACTGCGCCGGCGGTTGCGCAAGCGATCCGCAGCCGGGCAGACCATCACCTTTATGGTTACTTCCTGCCGCCTTCTCAGTATTTTCAATCCATTATCAACTGGCAGAAGGAACGAAACGGTGTGACAGATCTGAAACCGGAACACATCGGTTATGAAAATGGCGTTCTCGGCGGTGTGGTATCCGCCCTGCGGATTCTGTGCTCAAACGGAGATCCGGTTCTGGTTCAAACGCCAACGTATGTCGGCTTTACGCACAGCCTTGAGGACAATGGCTGGAAAAGTGTGCTGAATCCATTGAAGCGGGATGCAGAGGGCATTTGGAGAATGGATTATGAAGACATGGAACGGAAGATCATAGAAAACCATGTCCATGCGGCAATTTTTTGCTCTCCTCATAATCCGTCGGGACGTGTTTGGCAGGCCTGGGAAATCGAAAAAGCTATGGAGATTTTCGCCCGCCATGATGTGTATGTCATAGCGGATGAGATCTGGTCGGATTTGACGCTTCCCGGTTATCATCACATCCCAACACAGTCCGTTTCTGAGGACGCACGGAATCGGACCATTGCGCTGTATTCTCCCAGCAAAGCTTTTAACCTGGCAGGACTTGTAGGATCGTATCATATTGTTTATAATGCTTATCTGCGGGACAGAATCCGCCGCGAAGCAACGATGACGCATTACAATCACATGAATGTCTTGTCCATGCATGCATTGATGGGTGCATACAGTGAGCAGGGCGCAAAGTGGCTGGATGCGCTGCGTGAAGTGATTGCGGACAATCAGAAAACGGCAGTAGACTTCATCCGTAAGAATCTCCCCGGGGTCCGGGTGGATATGCCGGAAGGAACGTATATGCTGTTTTTGGATTGCACGCAATGGTGTCAGATGCATGGCGTGGACATTGAAACCCTTCAAAAACGCGGCATTGCGGCAGGTGTAATCTGGCAGGACGGTCGGCCGTTCTACGGTGAGAACCATATTCGGTTAAATCTGGCATTGCCGAAGAGCATGCTCCGAGAGGCGCTTCGCCGGATGCAGGAGATCATCTTTCTGGCATAGGGCGGCGCTGCAGTCTGACAGAAATGGGAAGCAGGGGGGATATCATGGGCGAGATCATTTATTCTCTGGCCATTGGCGCACTTCTGGTGGTAACGGGTATCGCAATGAATGCGGTCTTGCGGCAAGAAGAGAAACGCGTTTGCCAGGAGAACACAGAAGCAAACATCGCTGACGGTGAGTAATGCCATTAAGTTAAGCAAAAAAATTTCGATTAAGCGGAAAAAGT
>CALCJW010000266.1:0-4104 GCA_937967235.1 uncultured Clostridia bacterium | reverse complement strand
ATTCCACACTTGCGAGGCGAGCGGTATTTTTCCGGTCAGCAAAGCCGCCGGATAAAATGAATTTAAATTTTATTTCGCCATCTGCGGATGGCGAAACTCTACGAGGTTTTGTTACTGCATATCAAAGCTTAACTGCGCGGGGGTGAGCGCTTGCAGGCTTGTGAGAGCTTGCACGGGGGTCGCGCCGCGCGCACAGAGGGCCCGCGCTCCTTCACTGCCGTCGTCGAAAACGAAGAGCGGGCTGTATTCGTGCTGTAAATTATCCAAACTCCCGCTCCAGGTGCCGCCCTTGCCGAAGCCGGTTTGCGCGACGAGCGTTTTTTCGCCCATCGCGTGGATAAAGCGGTTCCGGCCAAGCGCCCGCTGTGCGGAAAAGCCGAGCTCAAAGCCGCCCTCTGCCGCGTATAAGGTGTTTTTCCGTATGGGGCAGTAGACAAGCTCCGTCGCGGGGAAGATGAGGACGCTGCCGCCATTGGAAAGGCACGCCTCCTGCGCCGTCCGGTCGGCGCCCATCGCGTCGCCCGAGCAGAGCGTGAAGCCCTCTCTGGCAGCGAGACGGCCTGCCTGCGCGGCGAACTGCGCGCCGGGCGAAGCCAAATGCCGCGAACCGACCACGGAGACACACACGCTTTGCAAAAGCTCCAGATCGCCCCGGCAAAACAGCGCCGCCGGACATCTTGCGCCCAGCTGATCACGGAGCCTTCGCGGAAAGCGCGTGTCAAGCCGCGTGATGACCGTCACGCCCGCCTTTTCTGCCGCAAGCAAGTATCCGTCCAGCTGCCGCTCGCGGCCAAGGAGCAAGACAATGTGCCCTGCCTCGTATTCCGAGTACCCAAGCCTGCGCACGTCTTTGACAGTCACATCGCGTAGGGGGTCTTCTTCTCCGATCCCGGCCGCACGCGCGCGTCTCGATAGCTCCCGCGCCTGCGCGAGACTGAGCGCACCTGCCATCGCATCTCCCAGCGGGCAGCAGAGAAGGAGCAAGCCCCGTTCCGTCTGCCTCACCGGCGGAACCTCCGGCGCGGCTGCGGCTTTTTCTCCTTCGGCTGCTCTTCAACGAGCGTGCCGTCTTCTAAAAATTTCACGGGCTGGATCTGGTAGTGCGAATATTTTGCGATCTCCGAGAGCTTGGCCTGCTCGGGGAATGTGCCGAGGATGGAGACGGCGATACCCTTTTTCTTAGCCCTGCCGGTTCTGCCGATGCGGTGGATATAATATTCGTTCTCCTCGGGCACGTCGTAGTTGATGACGCAGTCGACATCGTCGACGTCAATGCCGCGCGAGGCAACGTCCGTCGCAATGAGGACGGGGAGCTTGCCTTCTTTGAATGTGCGCATCGTTTTTTCGCGCTTTTGCTGCGCGATATCGCCGTGGATGCAGTCGGCCTGGATACCGAAGCGCCTTAAGTCGTCGCTCAGCCGCTGGCACATGACCTTCGTGTTGCAGAAAATGATGGTCCGCTCGAGTCCCAGCGTGCGAATAAGGCGGATGGCCATGTCGACCTTTTCAAGCGGCGGGCAGGTGATGGAGTACTGCGTGATATCCGGGCGGTTATCCGTATCGGCGGGAACGGTGATCTCCACCTCGTCGCGCTGGTACATCCAGGAGACGGTCATGACCTCCTGCGAGATGGTCGCGGAGAACAGGCCGAGATTTTTCCGGTTCTTGACGCGCTCGATGATCTTCGTCACATCGTCAAAAAAGCCCATGTCGAGCATGCGGTCGGCTTCATCGAGCACCACTGTCTGCACTTTGTCGAGCCGCAGCGTCTTGCGGTTGTAGTGATCCATGAGCCGCCCGGGCGTGGCGACGACGATCTGCGGATGTTTGGACAGCTGCTTGATCTGCTGCTCGATTTTTGCCCCGCCGTAAACTACCGCGACGCGGATATTTTTGTTGAACGCGGCAAGGCCCTTCAGTTCGTCGCAGATCTGGATAGCGAGCTCTCTTGTCGGCGCGAGAATGAGGCCCTGCAGATCCTCGCTTTCGGGGTCAATATGCTCTAACATTGGAATACCGAACGCGAAGGTTTTGCCCGTGCCGGTCGGCGCTTTGGCAATCACGTCCTTCCACTGCATGAACGGCGGGATGGCCTCGGCCTGAATGCGTGTGGGGTAGCCGTAGCCCTTCTGCTCGAGCGCCTGCAAAATTTCCTTCGATAATCCAAGATCTGCAAAGGTCAGATTCTGTTCCATGTGTTTCGTCTCTTTTCTGAAAAATCGCAATTTTTTTAATTATATCATATAATATTCCGAAATCCAAGCCCCAAGGCGTTGCTTTCCGCGCTTTCTCCTGCCAAGGAGCGAAAAAACTCCGCCGCACAGCTCGTGCGGCGGAGTTTTTGTCCGAAAGTTACTTTGCTTTGCCGAGGTACGCGGCCTTGACCTCCTCGTTTTCGAGAAGCGCCTTGCCCTCGCCCTGCATGAGGATCGTGCCGGTCTGCATGACGTAGGCCCAGTCGGCGGTCTTGAGCGCCATGTTCGCGTTCTGCTCGATGAGAAGAACGGTAATGCCCTGGCGGTTGATCTCCTTGATGATTTCAAAGATACCCTTGACGACCAGAGGCGCTAAGCCCAGCGACGGCTCATCCATCATGACGAGCTTCGGCTTTGCCATGAGGGCTCTTTCGACTGCCAGCATCTGCTGCTCGCCGCCGGAGAGTGTGCCTGCCAGCTGCCACTCGCGCTCTTTGAGGCGGGGGAAGAGCTTGTAGACCTCCTCCATGTCCTCTTTGATGGAGTCCTTGCGAAGATACGCGCCGATGCGCAGGTTCTCTTCGACTGTCAGGTTCGCAAACACGCGCCGGCCCTCGGGGACGAGGGTCACGCCGGTCGAGACGATCTGGTCGGTCGACTTGCCAAGAAGGCTCTGGCCGTTAAAGAGAATGTCGCCGGACTTGGGCTTCACCAGGCCCGCGATGGATTTGAGCGTCGTGGATTTGCCCGCGCCGTTCGAGCCGACGAGGGTCACAATCTTACCCTCTTCAACCGTTAGGTCGATGCCCTTGACGGCCTCAATGCCGCCGTAGGAGACGACAAGGTTCTTGATTTCCAGAATATTAGCCATCCTCGTCCACCCCCAAATATGCGTCGATGACGCGCTGATCGTTCTGAATTTCCGCCGGAACGCCTGCGGCGATCTGACGGCCAAAGTCGATGACGTAGATCCGGTCGGAAATGTCCATGACCAGATTCATGTGGTGCTCGATGAGGAAGATGGTGAGCTTAAATTGCTCGCGAATTTCTCGGATGAACGCAGTCAGCTCCTCGGTTTCCTGCGGGTTCATGCCGGCGGCCGGCTCGTCGAGAAGCAGAAGCTTCGGGTCGGTCGCAAGCGCGCGCGCAATCTCAAGACGGCGCTGCTTGCCGTAGGGAAGGGAGGTGGCGAGTTCATCTTTTAGCTCGTCGAGTCCGACGATTTTGAGAAGCTCGAGCGTCTTTTCGCGCTGCGCCATCTCTTCTTTATGGTTCAGGCGGAACGTCGCCGAGAAGACGTTCGAGGTTTTGCGCAGGTGCATCGCCGTGAGAACGTTATCGAACACCGTCATGGACTTAAACAGGCGGATGTTCTGGAACGTTCTTGCAATGCCCATCTTCGTGATGTAGTCCGGGGTGTGCGAGACGACGTGCGGATAGAGCTCCTTGCTGTCGCCCGCGTAGAGCTTTTTCATCTTGCCCTGCGGGTGATTTTCGACGATCGTCTTGCCGCAGAACTCGACCTTGCCGTTCGTGGGCTCATAGACGCCCGTGATGCAGTTGAACGCGGTCGTTTTGCCCGCGCCGTTCGGGCCGATGAGCGCGACGATCTCGCCCTCGTAGATATCCATCGAGAGGTTGTTGACGGCTACAACGCCGCCGAACTGCATGGTGACGTTTTCAACGTGCAGAACCGATTCAGCCATTGCGCGCGCCTCCCTTCGATGTGTGCTTTTTGCGTTTTAATAGATCGGACAGCTCGCGGTCGCCCATGATGCCTTTCCGGAAGAACAGGACGACACACATGATAATGACGGAGACGACTGCCATACGGAAGCCGTTTTTGAAGATGCCTAGGCATTACGGGAGGCATTCCTTATTGAATTCCGTAACCTGGAAAACTCCCTGT
>CALCJW010000265.1:0-6279 GCA_937967235.1 uncultured Clostridia bacterium | reverse complement strand
CTTTTTTCTTTTCTGCCTTTTGTCTAATTTTGCGCTGTTTTTGAGCAAAAGCATTGTTTTTTATGAGAATACCAAATTTGTTCAAACGGTATTCATTTCTGATTCTACACGCTTTTTGTTTTCTTTTTCGAAGTTCATCATATCCTATATATAAAAAAAGAGAAGCGGGATTTCCCGATAATCCTATAATTTTTATTCATATCTAAAATTTAAAAAAAAGAGAAAGACAATGAAAAAGATGACAAAAACGTTATGGGTGTTTTTGCTCATGCTTGGGTGCCTGTTGGGCACAGGACATGTTCTGGCGGCCACACCCACCCAACCCGCGGGCGAGGGCACCCAGGAGAATCCCTACGAGATCTCCACTGAGGATGAGCTGTTCTGGTTTGCCGGACTGATCAATGGGACGCTGACTGACGGTACGGCAAAGAACACCGCCACCTGCGCGGTGCCGACTGCGGACATCAACATCCCCATCAGCTACGGCGGCGAATCTTCCGCCATCACCGCTACAGGAGAAATCTGGGCAGACTGACCTGCTTGAAACGTAACGCATTGAACCAATATAAACGTAATAACAAAATGAAGACAAGAAACAAACTATACGATAAGAGCCGGCTGCGCCTCCTTTGTCTGCTGACAGCGTTGCTCGGCTTATTCGGTGCCGGACAGACATGGGCAGGTACCCCCACCACCTCCGGCACGAGTTCCACCCACCGTGGCGCAGTGGTCGGCGGAACTGCCGCAAATATCGGCGGCGGGCAGGCGGCCAATCTTTATTTCGGCACCTATCAGCAGAGCAGCGACGGAAACGGCGGCTATAATATAGACCCCATCAAATGGCGGGTGCTGGAAAATGCTGACGGGAAGCTGTTCTTGCTTTCCGACCAAAATCTGGACGTGAAGCCATACAACAGCAGTAGCACAAGCATTACATGGGAAAAAAGTACAATTCGTTCATGGCTGAACGGCTATGAGGCAAGTGAAAATAACAGCGGGACGGATTACAGCAGCAATAATTTCATAGACGCCGCTTTTTCCAGCGTTGAGAAGGTTGCGATTGCCGATACCTATGTCTATAACAAAAATAATCCCTCTTACAATACATCAGGCGGCAACAACACCACCGACAAAATCTTTCTGTTATCCATAGAGGAAGCCAATAACAGAAACTATTTTCCAAATGCAAATGGAAACGACAGCCGCAAATCGACCAACACCGCCTATGTCGCAAGTTACAGCGGTATGTATGGTGCCAGCAAAACCGACCACTGGTGGCTCCGCTCCCCCGGCGAGGATGATGACTATGCAGCTTTTGTGTATGCTGGCGGCAGAGTTAACTCCGATGGCTACAGTGTAGATTACACGACCAATGCGGTTCGTCCCGCTTTTCATTTAGATCTGAACTCTGTCCTCTTCACATCTGCCGCCGTAGGCGGCAAATCCGCAAACGGCATGGACAGCGGATTAACGGCGGTAGGCAATTATGACGGCAACGAGTGGAAGCTGACGCTGTTAGATGACAGCCGCAGTTTTTCGGTGACGGAAACGACCGTCAGCGGCGATCCAGGCACAACTGTTACGCTGCATTACTCCAGGGCGACCACCGGAACAAATGAATATATCTCGGTGCTTCTGACAGACGAGCAGGGCAACGCCTTGTACTATGGCCGGGTAGCGGAGCTGAACAGCGCAGAGGGAGAAGTCAGCCTTACAATCCCCGATGCGCTTGCAGCGGGAACCTATACCCTTAATGTGTTCAGTGAGCAGTACAACGGCGACTATCAAACTGACTACGCCAGTGCGTTTGAAGCGGTCACCCTGACCGTATCTGCGACTCCTGAGCAGATTAACGGCGTCTATCAAATTAAAACTGCCAACAACCTCTTCTGGTTCGCCGCCCTGGTCAACGGCACGCTGACCGACGGCACGGCACAGAACGCCGCCGCCAGTGCGGTGCTGACCACGGACATCGTCCTGACCGGCGAAGCGTGGACACCCATCGGCAGCAAGAGTAATCCCTACACCGGCACTTTTGACGGACAGAACCATACCATCAGCGGCATGACCATCGAAAACGCCGAAAGCTATTCCGGCCTGTTCGGCAACGTCACCGGCACCGTTCGGGACTTCACCGTCACCGGCACCATTACCATCACCGGCAGCGAGGCCGTCTCCAAAGTAGGCGGCGCAGTCGGTTCCCTGGGCATTGCTACGGCGGGCGGCACCGTCAGCGGTGTGACCAGCGATGTGGATATCACCGTCAGCGCCGGCAACGACCACATCGGCGGCGTGGTAGGCTCCATGCCGGAGAACAGCAGCCCTACGGTGGAAAGCTGCGTCTATACGGGCGACATCAACATTACGGTGGCAGCGGGCAGCGTGGCCGGTATCGTGGGCTACATCCGCACGGGCACCATCCAGAACTGCGCCAACCAGGGTGGCATTTCGGTTTCCGGGAGCGGCGGCGGCAGCGTGGGCGGCATCCTGGGTTATTGCAACAATAAGAGTATCAAAATCACCGCCTGTTACAATACCGGTATCATCTCAGCGAGCGGCACTGCCAACGTGGGCGCCATCGTAGGTAACAACCGTGATGACAACAATCATGTCGGACAGGCCACCGTCAGCAACAGCTATTACCTGACCGGCAGCGCCGACAAGGGACAGGGCCAGCTCGACACCGATGCCGTGGGCACCGTGGTCAAAGACAACAATGCGTTCACCTCCGGCGAGGTAGCCTGCCTGCTGCAAGGCGACCAGACAGTACAGGTTTGGGGCCAGACCCTCGGCACGGACAACTATCCCGTGTTGAGCACCGACGAGGCCATGCGCGTCTATGCCGCCAAGCTGTATAAAGGTTCTGCCGAGAATGTATCCGAACTCTATAAAAACGCGTCGGGCATCAGCAGCCCCGAAGGGAACGCCATCCTCGTGATAGAGGGCGCGCCATCGGCCTCGGCAGGCACGAACATCGTGGTGAAGAACGGCAATGCCTATACCTGCGCCAACCTGGAACTGACCGACGGCGCCGACTTCTACACACCGGTAACCTTCACGGCCGGCAAAGCCACTTATAGCCGTACGCTTCCCGAAACAAGCACCTGGGGCACCATCGTGCTGCCTTTCGAGGCTACAACAACTGACGTCAGCCTTTATGAGGCCACCGAGATCATAGCCGATGGCAGTGAAGAAAGCATTCTGGCCGTACAGCCCCTGACCGGCGGTGCGCTCGAAGCCCACACGCCGGCCCTGTTCCAGGGCGAGACGGCCGGAACAACCTTGACCTTCAGCGCAAGCGACGCCGAAGTGGCCGCAACAGCGGACGCTGTTCTGACCAAGGCCATCGGCGAGAACGGCTATACCCTGACCGGCTCCCTGAGCACGATTGATGCGTTGACAGAAGGCGACCTGTTCATCGCCAAGGATATGTTCTGGAGCGTGGGCACACAGAACACCGTGCGTATGCAGGCCTTCCGCGCCTATATCGACGCGCCTGAAGCCGGGCCGGCACAAGTGAATGCCCTGCGCATCCTGGTCGGCGATGCCACGAGCATCCGTCAGGCCCTGAGCGACGGTACGCTTCCGGTGGATGTCTACAATCTGCAGGGCGTACAGCTGCGCAAGAACGTGGCGCGCGACGCGGCTCTCGAAGGTCTGCCTGCGGGTATCTACATCGTGGGCGGAAAGAAGGTTGTAAAGAAGTAAACGGCTACAATTCAAAATCAGAGATCAGAAATAACAGTAACGGATGCCGGAACGGCGAAATACCCCGTCCGGCATCCTTCATCAAAATAAAAACTCAAGACGAATGAAAAAGAAAATCTATCAGTGTCCGGCACTCGAAGTGGTGGATGTCCATGCAGAGAGCCAACTTATGGCCGGCAGCGGCATTTCGTTTGGCGGTTCGGCGGACGAGGCGGACTGGGGTACCGGCGAAGAGCCAGCCAGTATCTGGGCAGAATAAACAAAATCCCATATCATTCTTTTATCCCGGCCTTTGGGGGGTCGGGATTTTTTTATATCCGCATGTCTCATGCTGAAGTAAAGATAACCCGTCATTTTTTCAGAAAATTCCTGAGTTTGTATTATATTTGCATCAGCATGATTTGCATGAGATGAATTAAAAGCAACAACGTTATGAAATATCCGATAGGCATCCAGAGTTTTGAGCGCATTATAGAGGACGGTTATGTTTATGTAGACAAAACCGATCTGATTTTCCGCCTGACGCACGAAGGCAGTATTTATTTTCTGAGTCGTCCTCGTCGTTTCGGCAAGAGTCTGCTGGTCTCGACGCTGGAGAACTATTATCTGGGCCGCAAGGAACTGTTCCGAGGGCTGGCCATAGACGGTCTGGAGACGGAGTGGGCGGTGCATCCGGTGTTTCATGTGGATTTCAATGCCACAAATTTTACGAAGGAAAACACGTTGGAGCAGAAGCTGAAACTGTATTTGTCGGAATGGGAAAGCCGCTATGGTCTGCCCTTGTCTGAGGGGCATTATGATCTGGGTGACCGTTTTGTCCGGATTCTGGAAACAGCGCACCGTCAGACAGGCCGCCGTGCCGTGGTTCTCGTGGATGAGTACGACAAGCCGATTCTGGATGTGTTGGATGTGGACACCAGTCTGGAAGAACGGCACCGTAATGTGCTGAAGGCGTTCTACTCGGTGTTTAAGGGTGCGGACAGCCATCTGCAGTTTGTGCTGCTGACGGGGGTGACGAAGTTCTCTCAGGTGAGCGTGTTCAGCGGTTTCAACCAGCCCGACGACATCAGCATGGACGCGCGTTATGAGACGCTTTGCGGCATCACGCAGGAGGAACTCCAACGATATTTTGCCGGACCGATCCGGGAACTGTCCACGGTCTACGGCTGTACGGAGCAGGAAATGCTCCAACGGCTGAAAGAACAGTACAACGGTTACCATTTCAGTGAGCAACTGACGGATGTCTACAACCCGTTCAGCCTGCTGAATGCCTTCGGCAAGAAGAACATCCGGGACTATTGGTTCAGTACGGGCACTCCGACCTACCTGATCCGTCTGCTTTCTCATTTCAAGGAAAACATGAACGAGCTGACAGGCAAGTATTACGCTCCGGAGGAGTTTATCGACTATAAAGCCGACGTGGAGCGCCCCCTTCCGATGATCTATCAGAGCGGTTATCTGACCATCAAGGCTTATGACATGCGGCGCAACCGTTTTTTGCTCGACTTTCCGAATAACGAGGTGAAGAACGGTTTCCTGACAGCCTTGGCTACTTCTTACCTGCGGCCCGGAAAACGGGTGGAAGGCTGGATCTTCGATTTGCTGGACGCGCTGGAGACCGGCGATGTGGAGCAGGTACGCGTGCTGTTCACCTCCTTCCTGTCGAGCATTCCTTATACGATGCGGCGCAAGGAAGATGAGGCGGAGCGGGAGCGTTACTTCCAATATACGTTCTATCTGATCCTGCGCTTGGTGAGTGTGTACACGGTGTATGTGGAGAAGGCGCAGAGCCAGGGTCGTGTGGACTGCGTGCTGGAGACGTCGGACTATGTTTACGTCTTCGAGTTCAAGCTGGACGGCACGGCGTTGGAGGCTTTACAACAGATTGAGGCGAAGGGTTACGCCCGGGAATATGCTGCCGACAGCCGGAAACTTTACAGAATAGGTGCGAGTTTCTCATCGGAAACGGGTACGATTGGCGACTGGGCTGTGGCGGAATGAGCGCTTCCCGGGATAAAACGCGCTTCTTTGAATAAAAAAGAGCGTTTTTGGGGATAAAGGAAAATGAACAGTGATAGAATCAACCATAAAAGAGGAAAGTTATGAAATATCCGATAGGCATCCAGAGTTTTGAGCGCATTATAGAGGACGGTTATGTTTATGTAGACAAAACCGATCTGATTTTCCGCCTGACGCACGAAGGCAGTATTTACTTTCTGAGCCGTCCTCGTCGTTTCGGCAAGAGCCTGTTGGTCTCCACGCTGGAGAACTATTACCTGGGTCGCAAGGAACTGTTCCGAGGTCTGGCTATAGACAGTCTGGAGACGGAATGGGCGGTGCATCCGGTGTTTCATGTGGATTTTAACGGGACGAATTTCACGAAGGAGGGAGTTCTGGAAGTGATGCTTCAGGATTATGTCCGGAAATGGGAGCAAGAATATGCCGTACAGGCCAATGAGGCATTGGATGTCGGTCTTCGGTTTCGGAATGTTCTGGAAACGGCGCACCGTCATACCGGCCGCCGTGCCGTGGTGCTCGTGGATGAGTACGACAAGCCGATTCTGGACGTTC
>CALCJW010000264.1:0-10416 GCA_937967235.1 uncultured Clostridia bacterium | reverse complement strand
CGATTACGCCAAAAAGGGCGATGTGCTCGCAACGCTTTACACCAACAAGGCCGCTTCCCTCGCGGAGAGCGAGGCGATGTTCCTGCGCGCGCTTTCGTGGAGCGAGGAAAAGCCCGAGCCCGAGACGCTGATTTTTGATATCATTCGATAAAGAGAAAGGAAAGAAGCTATGTCTGATGTGATCGTAATCGGCGTTGCCGGAGGCACCGGCAGCGGCAAAACCACGCTGGTCAAGGCGCTTGTAAACCGATTCGGCGACAACATTACCGTCCTGAGCCACGACAATTACTACAAGCGCCACGATGAGCTGACCTACGAGGAGCGCACAAAGCTCAACTACGACCATCCCAACGCATTTGATACGGATATGATGATCGAGCATTTGCAGCAGCTGCGCGAGGGCCATGCCATCGAGTGCCCGACCTACGACTACACGATCCACAACCGTGCGGCCGAAACGATCACCATCGAGCCGCGCAAGGTCATCGTGGTCGAGGGCATTTTGATTTTTGCGAGCCGGGTCCTTTGCGATCAGATGGACATCAAAATCTTCGTTGACGCGGACGCGGATGTGCGCCTGTGCCGTCGAATCCGGCGCGACGTCAAAAAGCGCGGTCGGACCATTGACTCCGTCATCGAGCAGTACCTCACGACGGTCAAGCCCATGCACGAGCAGTTCGTCGAGCCCAGCAAGAAAAACGCGAACCTCATTGTTCCCGAGGGCGGCAAGAACCTCATCGCGCTGGAAATGATCATCAACCGCATCCAGAAACACATCGATATGGTGTAAATAAAAAGCGAAATACGAACCGGGCGGGACGCAGTGCGTCTCGCCCGGTTTTGCTGTGCGGAATCTGACAGAAAAGTCGCGTCTTTTTTCCATTTGTGACAAATTGACAGGGCTTTTTTTGTATGCTATCATAACAATAATTAGTATGGAGAAGTGTTGTTATGATTCGTTTTGCAAAGCCGGACGACTGCGCGGCGATGCTCGCCATTTACGCGCCGTATATTGAGACAACCATCACCTTCGAGCAGGAGGTCCCCTCACGGGAGGCGTTTTCCTTGCGCATTGAGGATGTGCAGCGGGAGTATCCGTGGATCGTCTGGGAAGAAAACGGCCGGATTCTCGGCTATGCGTACGCGCACAAATTTGCCGTCCGTATCTCTTACCGTCCGTCGGCGGAGCTTTCCGTCTACCTCAGTCCCGACGCGCGCGGAAGAGGCATTGGCCGGAAGCTCTACGAAGCGCTTTTCGCGCTCTTACAGCTGCAAAACGTCAAGTCGGTCTACGGTATCGTCACAACGCCGAATCCCAGAAGCGAGGCCATGCACCTTGCGCTCGGCTTCTCGCGGGTCTCGACGCTCCATAACGTCGGCTATAAGCAGGGCTGGCGCGATGTGTCGTGGTTCTGCAAGCAGATCGGAGAATACCGTGAGCCGCTTGATCCGTTCCTTCCGATTGGAAGCATTGATTCTGCGCAGCTGCGCGCCATTTTGAACCGGTTTTCCTGAACCAGAAAGGACATCCCATGGATATTCGCCTGATTGCCTTCGATCTGGACGGAACGCTGCTGCGCTCCGACAAATCCATCTCTCCGCGCACCATGCAAGCGCTCTTGGCCGCGCGGGAAAGAGGCGTGCTGCTCGTTCCATCGACGGGCAGACTGCTGCGCTCGCTTCCCGAGCCGCTGCTGGATAAAAGCCTGACCCGCTACCACATTCTCGTCAACGGCGCGCAGGTTTACGACAGCTTTGAGGACAAAACGCTTCTGCGAGAGGAGTTAACACCGCAGCAGGCCATGTGCATGCTCCATTTTCTCAAGTCGCACAACGTCCTGCGCGGCGTGTATATTGACGGCCTCGGCCACATGAGCCGGGAGGACTTCTCGGAGATTGAAGCCGTCGCCGCGACGCCCGCCACGGCAGCGCTCATGCGCCGCAGCTATCAGACCGACGAGGACCTCGACGCTGTAACCGCGCAGCACAACTCCGTGCAGAAGATCATCGCGTTTTTCCGCAACCCGGACGACAAGCAGGCGACCATCCGCGAGATCACCGCACGCTTCCCGGGCTACGCGGTGTCGAGCTCGCTCGGAAACAACATTGAGATCAATGCCCAAAACGCAACGAAAGGCAGCGCCCTGTGCTTTTTGTGCGAAAAAATTGGCGTGCCCATCGGGCAGTGCATGGCCTTCGGCGACGGCACAAACGACTATTCGATGCTCCGCGCGGCAGGCTTCGGCGTGGCAATGGGGAACGCGTCTGAAGAGGTGCAGTCCTGCGCCGACGCGGTGACGGAAACAAACGAGGAAGACGGCGTTGCGCGCATGATTGAGCGCGTGCTGGGGCTCTAAGCATGGGACGGATCATTCCAGTTACGGACTTTGACGACCCGGCGCTGGACGTTTACGCCCGCCTGACCGAAAATCAGCTGGTCTGCCGGGAGCGTCCGGAAGACGGCCTTTTCATCGCCGAGAGCGCGCTGGTGATTGAACGGGCGCTGGACGCAGGGTTTGAGCCGGTGTCGTTCCTCGCAGAAACAAGGCTTCTTCCCAAGGCGGAGGCGATTTTAGCCAGATGTCCGGAGGAGCTTCCGGTCTATACGGCAGAGCTCCCCGTTCTCGAGCGGCTCACGGGGTACGCCCTCACGCGCGGAATGCTCTGCGCAATGCGAAGACCGGCGCCTAAGCGCGCGCAGGAGCTTTTGCAGGGCACGTCGTGCGTCGCGATTTTAGAGGACGTGATGAACCCCACGAACCTCGGGGCGATTTTCCGCTCGGCGGCAGCGCTCGGGGTCGAGGCTGTGCTGCTGACCGAAAGCTGCACCGATCCCCTTTACCGGCGCTGCATTCGTGTCAGCATGGGAAACGTCTTTTCTGTGCCGTGGGCGTATCTGCCGGACGAGCACTGGCAGTCGCTTGTGCACGACAATGGCTTTGAGAGCGTCGCGATGGCGCTGCGCGAGGACGCGAAGGTCCTGTGGGACCCGGCTTTGCGCGATATCAAACGGCTTGCCGTCGTCATGGGCTCGGAAGGCCCGGGCCTCAAGGCCTCTACGATCGCATCGTGCGATTACACAGTGACGGTTCCCATGACAAACGGTGTGGACTCTTTAAACGTTGCCGCGGCCAGCGCCGTGGCGTTCTATCAGCTTGCGCTTTTGCGGCAGCATCCGCTTTGAGAATGCTGCCGCTTTTTTCTTATAATACCGCTCTTGACCGTTCTTGCGTAGGGGTCGATGCCTCTGCGGGATTCACGAAATCCCTGCAACTGTGCGTAGGGGTCGATGCCCACATCGACCCGGCGGTATAAACCGATTTTACGAAAATCCAATGCGAATTCGATGATACCCCGTGGGGCGATGTGGGCATTGCCCCCTACGAACCTTCTTGAAGTGCGTAGGAATTCCGCAGCGGAAGTCATTTTTCAGGCAGCTCGTCCTCCGCGTCGTCCTCCTGCTCTGTGTCGCGGGTGATCTCTTTCATTTTGCCGGTGTGAAGGATGAGCAGCACGCCGCCGCTTCCGAGCACCAGCACGGCCGCTGCCACGGCGAGCATCCACCACTCGAAATTGTCGGGGTTAAACTGAAATACAGACGAAGCCTTCGTCTGCTCCGGGGCGGTTTCCGCTTCCTTCGTATCCGCCTGCGCCGCCAGATCTTTCTCAGATGCCTGCAAAGCCGCCTCCTGCGCGGCTTTTTTTGCTGCCTGTTCGGCCTCATACTGCGCGGTGAGCACCTGCATGGCCTCCTCCGCGCGCAATTCCGCCTCCTGCATCCGCGCTTCCTTCTCGGCCTCGAACGCGTCGAGCTGCTCCTGCAGGGCCTGCTTTTTGGCAAGCTCCGTCTGCCTTGCATTGTAGTCGGCGGCGAGCCTTGCCGCGTCCTGCACGACGAGCTCTCCGACATTCTGCGTATAGACCGCGAGCAGGAACGGGCGCTCGGCGTAGAAGATGCCCACGTCGTTTTCCGCGCCCTCGAAGCTTCCGTACTTGTGCGCGACCTCCATCTCGGTGACCTTCGCCCGGAAATAGCCGTTCTGCGGGTGCGACTGCTTCATGTAGTCGACAAGCTCCGTCAGCTCCTCCTGATGCGCATAGATATACTTGAGCGTGTCCATCATCATGCGCGTGCAGTAGTAGTTGTCCTGATAATACTTGGGATCGATCTCCTCATCCGTCATCGTAAAATACGTGCGCATGGCGTTTTTATAGTCGCGGAAATTGCCGATGCGGTAGAGAAGCGCGTGGGAAATTTCATTGTTCGACTCGACGATGCTCAAATAGTGGCACCGATCGAGCGTCGCGCCGCCCTGGGTAATGAGCGCATCCGGGGCGATCTCGCCCGCGTTTTCGAGCTCGTAATAATAGAGGTTCAGCGGAAGCTTGAACGTGCTGCCCGCGATCATCATGTGTGTCTCGTTCCAGTCGTAGCTCTCGCCCGTGACGGTGTCGTAATAGCTGACGGCAAAATTATCCTCCGTCAGGTTGCGCGCGGCGCGAAATTCATCGAACAGCTCGGCAAACCTCGGCTCTTCCGCCGCTTTCGTTTCATCCTCAGACGCCGCTTCTTCCTCGGGTGCGTTCTCTTCCCCGTCTTCCGTTGGTTTTTGCATCGGCGTAACGACGGTGGGCAGCTCCACGACCGCGGGGATATCCTCGGCAGCGATGAAGGACGCAAGGGGGAACGTCAGCAAGACGGCAAGCAGCGCACAAATGAATTTTCGTACCATGGCAACCACACTTCCAACAGCTTTGTTTTCTCCATGATAGTCGAATTTGGCCGAAAAAGCAAGAGCGCCGCACCGCGCACAATTTCCGGCAGGGCGGCATATCGTAGTTGTAGCCGAAAGAAAACCATTCGTTTTGAGGAGTGATGATATGAATCCAAACTGCAACTACACAACCACCGGCGGCTGCAACTGCGGGCAATCGCAGAATACCTGCCCGTCCGCGCCGTCCTGTCCGCCGCCCGCACCCGCCCCCTGCCCGCCGCCCAATCCCTCTTGTCCGCCTCCATGCCCGCCGGGGTGCATGCCGATTCCGCCGTATCCGCCTATGCCGCCGCGGCCTCCCGTGCCGCCACCCCCGCGCGCGGAGGAAGCGGATGTGGACTGCGGCTGCAATTGCGCGGCGGGGATGCTGGGCGCGCTGGAGCTTCTGTGCGACCCGCGGCTTGCTCCGCTCGTCGATTACAACCAGTTCGCGTTTTTTACCCCCAATTTTGTCCTTGGCACGTCTTTAAACTGCCCGGACGCAGCTACGACCGCGTATGATAACCTCACAGGGCCGCTTGCGGGCGAGTTTGTAAGCATCAAGCCGTGTACATGCGACGACCTGGAGGTCAGCGGCCAGCTTTACTATCCCATTCCGGTCTGCGCGGCGGACAGCTGCTGCGCCTCCGGCCCTGCGTTTACGGCAAACGCAGTGTCGGTGTGTTCCCTCACAGCGGTCGCATTTACCGTCCCCGTGTCTGCAACGCAGGAGGAAACGTATACACAGCTCAAGAGCCTGCTCTGGCAGGCACTGCATCCGGGCCGGCCGCCGCTTGGGAACAACACGCCCGTCATGAAGCCTACACCCTGCGACTGCACGGATACAAAGCTCTCCGGCCGTCGTACAGCCTCCGTCGCAGCAGGCCCGCTGCTCGTTGCAAATGCGGCAGTGCTCGGAAGCGTCGGCGATGTGCTCGTGCTTGCAAACGATGCGGACCAGCGAATCTACTACGTCTGCCAGTCCTCCGTCAGCTTCTCCGGCTAAAAAACGCGCCCCGGCCAAAGGCCGGGGCGCATCGTTTAATCGTCAGGGTAGCTGTTGGGAACCGGGGTGATGACAGGCTTGCCGTCTGCGCCGAGAAGAACCGTCATACCGCCCGCGTAGCCGGAGTTCACGAAGAGATAATTGACGCCAGTCTGCTTGTCGACCCAGACGGTCCGCATCCAGCCGAAGCCGTTTCCCTCCTCGTGGACCTTTAAAAAGCGTTCGTCCTTCTTTTTTGCCATCTTACTTTGCTTCCTTTACCGCTTCGGTAATGCCGGTCGCTAAGCCCGCCAGCCCCTGAAGCTCAGACGGAATGATGATCTTCGTCGCCTTGCCGTCGGCAACCTTCTGCATGGCCTCGAGCGCCTTCAGCTTCAGCACCTGATCGTTCGGCGCTTTCTCATTCAGCATCGCAAGCGAATCGGCCAGCGCCTGCTGCACCGCGCGGATGGCCTGCGCCTCGCCGTCGGCGCGGAGGATTGCGGATTCCTTCTCGGCTTCCGCTTTGAGGATCGCTGCCTGCTTTTCCGCGTCCGCCTTCAAAATGGCCGCTTCCTTTTCGCCCTCGGCGACGAGGATCTGGCTGTGCTTCGCGCCCTCTGCCTGCAAGATCGCCTGCCGGCGGTCGCGCTCGGCCTTCATCTGCTTTTCCATCGAGTTCTGAATATCCTGCGGGGGCAGAATGTTCTTGAGCTCGACGCGGTTTACTTTAATGCCCCACGGGTCGGTTGCTTCGTCCAAAATGGCGCGCATGCGCGTGTTGATGACGTCGCGGGAGGTGAGCGTCTGGTCAAGCTCAAGGTCGCCGATGATGTTGCGGAGCGTTGTGGCCGTGAGCGTCTCCATGGCCATCATCGGGTGCTCCACACCGTAGGCATAGAGCTTGGGGTCGGTGATCTGGAAGTAGACAACGGTGTCGATCTGCATGGTGACGTTATCCTTCGTGATGACGGGCTGGGGCGGATAGTCGAGCACCTGCTCTTTGAGGCTGACCTTCTTGGCCACGCGCTCAACAAAGGGAACCTTGAAGTGAATGCCGACGGTCCAGACGTTACTGAACGCGCCGAGCCGCTCGACGACATAGGCTCTCGACTGCTGGACGACATAAATGTTGCGGACGATGACGATGAGCGCCAGCACCGCGATGACAAGTACGGGAATCCATTCCATAAATACATCCTCCTTATGGTGTTTCTCTTCTTTGTTTCTGATGTAAAAAATGACTTATGCTTGCGCCGGAACTCCGGCGGGCTTGACATAGACCTTTGCACCCTCGATGCGCTCGATAACGACGCGCGTGCCGATGGGGATCTGCGTATCATCTGCGCTTTTTGCCGTCCAGAGCACGCCGTTTATGCGAATCGCGCCCGTCTCGCGGAGATTATCAATTTGCTCTGTGACAAGCGCCTCCTGCCCGACCAGACGGTCGGCGTTTGTTTTTGTGGGCTTGACGCGCAGATACTTTTTAAGCACCGGCCGCAAAAGCGCGAGCAGACCTGCCGATACGGCAATGAACACTGTCCACTGCAAAAGCGCCGACACGTCAAGGATCGCGCACACGAGCCCTGCCACCGCGCCGCCAATGAACCAGATTGAAACCAGATTCACCGTCGCGGCCTCCACGGCGATGAACGCCACAATCAGCCCGAGCCAGACATAGACCATGGGAACTCACTCCTTTCTATGGTAACAGTATACCGGACATTTGAAGAAAAGTCATCCGCTCTTCGTAAAAAGAACGTGAAATAAAAAAGAAACACATTGCTATTTTGCTGCGTTTTTATTATACTGATGTGTATTGTGAAATATGGACGAATTTACGAAATATAGGAGAACCTGCATGCAAACAATGACCTTTTGCGTACCGTGTCTGTTTGGCCTCGAGGGTCTGGTTGGAGACGAGCTCCGGCAGCTGAACCTTTCGAATGTCCGCGTCGAGGACCGGCGCGTTTTCTTTGACGGCGACTTTGCCGCGATGGCAAGAGCGAACCTCTGCTGCCGGATGGGCGAACGGGTGATGATTCTGCTCGCGCAGTTCGAAGCGAAGAGCTTTGAAGACCTCTATCAGGGCGTCAAGCACATTGCGCTCGAGAACTTCATTCCAAAAGACGGCGCGTTCCCGGTCAAGGGCTACAGCTTGGATAGTCAGCTCCATTCTGTGCCGGACTGTCAGGCGATCGTGAAAAAAGCGGCGGTCGACCGGCTGGGCGCAAACTATGGCCTTTCGTGGCTTCCCGAGACGGGCGCGACATACCAGATCCGGTTTTCGATCATGAAGGACCGCTGCGAAATTTTCTTAGACACCTCCGGCGTGAGCCTTCACAAGCGGGGCTACCGCGAAAACGCGAATCTCGCGCCCCTTCATGAGACGATGGCGGCGGCGATGGTGAACCTCGCAAGATACCGCGGACGGGACTTTTTCTGGGACCCGTTCTGCGGCTCGGGCACGATCTGCATTGAAGCTGCGATGATCGCGCTCAACCGCGCGCCGGGCATGAACCGCTCGTTTGGCGCGCAGAAGTGGGCATGCGTCCCGCAGGAGGTCTGGCGCGAGGCGAGAACAGAGGCGCTGGACAAAGAATACCGCGGCGACTACCGCATTTTAGGCACCGACATTGACCCGGCGGCACTTTCCATCGCGCGCGACAACGCCAGAAAAGCGGGCGTTGGGAAGCTGATTGACTTCCGCGAGGCGGACGCGACCAAGATGAGTCTGCCGACGGACAAGGGCCTCATGGTCTGCAATCCCCCTTATGGCGAGCGCATGCTCGAGCAGCGAAGCGCCCAGCAGCTCTATCGGGCCTTTGGCCGGCACGTGAAATTTGCCGACGGCTGGAAGAAGTATATCATTTCCTCCGAACCCGAATTTGAGCACTATTTCGGCAAGCAGGCAACGAAGAAGCGCAAGCTCTACAACGGGCGGCTGCAATGCAACGTCTACATGTATTTTTAAGCGCCTGTACCCTTAAGACGAAGGATGAAGGAGAAAGTTCCCGTCATGAAGCATATTTTTATTCTGAATCCTGCCGCCGGAAAATCAGATCAGACGCCGCGCTTTACGCAGGACATCGAGCGCATCTGCGGCGCACGTGGGCTCGATTATGAGATCTGCGTCTCGAAGGCCCCCGGCGACTGCAGGGCTTTGGCCAGACGCGCGGCGGAATCCGGGCAGGAAGTCCGGCTCTATGCCTGCGGCGGCGACGGCACGCTCAACGAGGTCGTGTGCGGGATGGCAGGCTTCGAGAATGCGGCGGTGACGCACTATCCGGGTGGCTCCGGCAACGACTCCATCAAGGTTTTTTCCGACACCGCGCCGTTTTTTGATCTCGAGCGGCTTCTTGATGCAGACGAGACGCGCTTCGATCTCATCCGCTGCAACGGCACGTATTGCGCAAATATTCTATCGATCGGACTCGACGCGAAGATCGGAACGGATATCGCCCGCTTCAAGCGCCTGCCATTTGTTTCCGGCAAGGGCGCGTACATATTATCGATTCTGGCAAACGTCCTTTCCGGCCGCAGCGCGCACTATGTTGTAGAGGTAAACGGTGAGCGGATCGACGCGGAGCAGACGCTCATCTGCGTGTGCAACGGCCGGTGGTACGGCGGTGGGTTCAACCCCGTTCCCGAGGCGGAGCCGGACGACGGGCTTCTGGATGTGCTGCTGGTTAAGAAAGTGAGCTTATTGCAGGTCGCGGCGGTCATCGGCAAGTACCAGAAGGGAAAATACGCCGACTATCCGGCGCTCATCCGCCACGAGCGCTGCACGGAGCTGACCATCCGGTGCGATACGCCCTCGGTCGTAAACATCGACGGCGAAGCGCTCCACACAGACTTCCTCGACATTTCCCTCAAGCCAAAGGCCCTGCGCTTTTTCTATCCCAAGGGTCTGAGTTACCGGCTGAAAGCAGAATAACCAAGACGCAGGCAGGAAGCTGTCTGCGTTTTTTGCGTCTTTCAAGCCATGCGTAGGGGGCGCGTGAGCACATTGAATGCCGCAGCCTTGCGTAGGGGGCGATGCCCACATTGCCCCAAGAGAAGTTACGGATTCGCCGGAGATTTCTGTAAATCGGCGTATTTTGCCGGGCCGATGTGGGCATCGGCCCCTACGAACCTTCGGAAGATTCTCCAAAGAACCGTAGGTGCGGACGCCTCTGTCCGCCCGCAGAAAATCCCGTTTTTATGAAAATTTTCGGCAAATTCGTAACTTTTCAAGGGCGGACAGGGTCGTCCGCACCTACGCATATTTTGGAAGGTTTCTAAATTTCTCTGACATGGGCACGATTTTTCTTGCATTTTTAGTATGACTTGTTATACTATATATGAAAAGTCATACTTCAAGGAGGGATACATATGGCAATGCAATTTCCGAAGGGAAAGTTCATCAGCATGGTCAAGGTCGGCGAAAAGGGGCAGATCGTGATTCCGAAGGGTGCGCGTGACCTGTTTTCGATTCAGCCGGGAGACAATCTCCTGTTGCTGGCCGACGAGGAGAAGGGCATCGCGCTCGTTCCGTCGGAGTCTTTGGACACACCCGCGTCACTCTTTGCGCTAGGAAGGGAAGTGAGCCGCGATGACGATTCTAAGGGTTGACGGGCTCAGCAAGCGCTATCCCGCGTTCTGTCTGAGAGACGTCAGCTTCTCGATCGAAGAAGG
>CALCJW010000263.1:0-4846 GCA_937967235.1 uncultured Clostridia bacterium | reverse complement strand
TCGACCTTCTGACCGGCGATGGTCATGATCTCGTCGTATTCCTTATCGGTTGCGGTGATATCGACAAACTCTTTGAGCCATTTTCTCGAAATATTCATTGTTTCATCCTCCTTCTTAGAACTGCGACAGGAAGCGGATGTCGTTTTCAAAAATCATGCGCATGTCGCTGATCTTGAACCGGCGCATGGCCATACGCTCGAGGCCGATGCCAAACGCGAAGCCGGAGTAGATCTCGGGGTCAATGTCGCAGTTTTCGAGCACCTTCGGGTGCACCATGCCTGCGCCGAGCAGCTCGATCCAGCCCTCGCCCTTGCAGGTCGGGCAGCCCGCGCCGCGGCACTTGAAGCACTGCACGTCGACCTCGCAGCTCGGCTCGGTGAACGGGAAGTGGTGCGGGCGGAAGCGGATGACGGAGTCTTCGCCATACATGGCCTTGATCAGCGTCTCGAGCGTGCCCTTGAGGTCTGCCATCGTCACGCCCTTGTCGATGACAAGGCCCTCGATCTGATGGAACATCGGAGAGTGCGTCGCGTCGACCTCGTCCTTGCGGTAAACCCGGCCGGGGGCAAGAATGCGGATGGGGGGCTTTTTGATCTCGTCCATCGCGCGGATCTGCATGGGGCTCGTCTGCGTGCGAAGAAGGACCTTCTCGTCGTCCGTGATGTAGAACGTGTCGCTGCGGTCTCTCGAGGGATGGTTCTCGGCAATGTTCAGACGGGTGAAGTTATAGTCGGCAAGCTCGACTTCGGGGCCGTCGAGCACGCGGAAGCCCATGGAAATAAAGAGGTCCTTCGCCTCGTCGAGCGCCTTGTTCATCGGGTGCCGGTGGCCAAGCTGGACGGGGTCTCCAGGAATGGTCACGTCGATGGCTTCGGCCTCTAACCTGGCCTCCAGCGCCTTGGCCTTGAGCGCGGTCTTCGCTTCCTCAAGCTTTTCTTCGATGGCCGCGCGGACATTGTTGGCCGCCTGGCCCATGACGGGGCGCTCTTCTGACGAGAGCTTGCCCATGGACTTTAAAACGCCGGTCAGCTCGCCCTTCTTGCCAAGAAAGCGCACGCGCAGCGCGTCCAGCTCATTGGTATCCGAAGCTTTGGAGAGCGCGTCCAGCGCTTCCTGCCGGATTTTTTCCAGTTGCTCTTTCATAAACAAAAACTCCTTCTTGTGATGATACATAGTCTGGCGCTGATGGACATAAAAAATAGCCCTTCGCCCTTAGAAGGGGACGAAAGACTTCTCTTCCGCGGTACCACCCGCATTCGCCTGACAGCGCACTCAACGCCCATAACGGAGCGACCCGGAGAGCCCTACTGATTCTTTCAGGCCTCAGCTCGCGGGAGAACGCCCAAACGCTATGCAGCAGACGGCTTCCAGCGCCCCGTCCTCTCTGTCGCTGCATCCAAGCGCCGGACAACCCGGTCTCAGCTTTTTTCAATCTGTCACATATCCTAGCATAAAGTTCGGAATTTCGCAACTTAAAAATTGACTGTTTTTTCTCGATGCGGTATAATATTTACAAAAAAGGGGGATTCAGCCATGGCAAGACCTGTCTGGACGGCGGAGCGCACAACACGGGCGCTTGTAAGGCGGCTTCTTCCCGTGCGTTCGCGCTGGGCGCACAAGGGGGATTTCGGAAAAGTCCTGCTTCTTTGCGGCTCGAAGGGGCTGGCCGGGGCTGCGATGCTGGCGGCGAAGGCTGCGCTCCGAACGGGGAGCGGACTTGTCTATCTCGGTGTGCCGGAGGCCATTTATCCGATCGCGGCTGGCTCGTGCGCGAGCGCGGTTGTGTTTCCGCTTACGTGCGATGAAAGCGGGAAATTTTCGATGGACGCGGCGCGGGAGCTTGAAAAGAGGCTTCCTGGCATGGATGCGGTGCTTTTTGGCTGCGGCGTGGGGCAGTCGGAGGAGTTATACGGGCTTTTTCGCTGGCTGTGTGAGAACTGCCGCGTGCCGCTGGTTCTGGACGCGGACGGCATAAATCTTCTGGCGCAGCATATGGATGTACTGCGCGGAAGCAAATGCCCTGTGATCCTGACGCCGCACGACGGAGAATTTCGCAGGCTTGGCGGCGACCCCAAGGCAAACGACCGGGTGGGGGAGGCCATGCGCTTTGCCTTCGAGACCGGAACCATCCTTCTTTTAAAGGGCCACCGCACGATCATTACCGACGGACAGAATGTCTACCGCAACACGACCGGAAACCCCGGTATGGCGACGGGCGGGAGCGGAGACGTCCTCTCTGGCGTGATCGTCTCGCTTCTCGGCCAGCATGTGATGCCGCTCGAGGCAGCGGCAGCGGGTGCGTGGCTCCACGGGGCGGCGGGTGATCTTGCCGCTCGGGAGATCGGCGAGTACGGCATGATCCCGGAGGATATCATCGAGCGCCTTCCGCGACTTCTGAGATGAACAGGTGAGTCGCTTGCGAAAAAAACTGGCAGTCCTTGCGCTGATGCTCGGCGCGATGCTTTGCGCCTGCAATGGGCAGGAAAACACAGACCCGGCGCAGCAGGCGCTGGCGTTCCGGCAGGACGTGATGCTGAATACATGCAGCTTTGCGGCGGAAATTTCGGCGGACTTTGGAGATACCGTCTGCCGATTTACGCTTTCGTGTGTCCACACGCCGGGAAATGGTACGCAAATGTCCATCACCGCGCCTGAGACGCTTGCGGGACTTACGGCGACGGCGTCAGAAGAAGGGGCGAAGCTGGTGTTTGACGGTGCGGAGGCCGCGTTCGGGACGCTCGAGGGCCTCGGACTTTCGCCCATGACCGCGCCGGAGCTTCTGGCGGAAGCTTGGGAGACGGGCTATATCCAATACACGGGTCTGGAAGAAAGGTTTTTGCACGTGACGTATCTTTGTGGGTATGACGAGGATGAATACCGCGCCGATACATGGTTCCAGAATGGCGCGCCGGTGCGCGCGGAGCTTTCCTGCGACGGTCAGATGGCCGTGCAAATAGATGTTACAGATTTTAATTTACGAAAGGCAGAGACAAACAATGAAAGTACTCAAACGAACATGGGCTGATATCTCGCTGGACAATCTGGAGCATAACTACAAGACGCTGCGTGAGCACGTTGGAAAAGGGCCGAGATTCCTCGGCGTTGTGAAGGCAGACGCCTATGGACACGGCGCCGTACAGGTCAGCCGGACGCTCGAGGAGCTGGGCGCGGAGTATCTGGCCGTTTCCAATCTGGAAGAGGCTGTGCAGCTGCGGCGCGGCGGCGTGAACCTGCCGGTCCTGATCCTTGGCTATACACCCCCCGAGTTCGCGCCCGACGAAGCCGAGCTTTCCATCACGCAGGAGGTGCACGGCCTGCAATACGCAAAGGACCTTAACAAAGCGCTCGAGGGCACGGGGAAAAAGCTGACTGTCCATCTGAAGATCGATACCGGCATGACGCGCCTCGGCTTCTTCGCCGACCAGCCGGAGGCCACGCTTGCTGCGCTCGTCGAAGTCTCCCAGCTGCCGAATCTCTATATTGAAGGTGTTTTCATGCACTTCTGCGTCTCCGACTCCAAAAAGCCGGAGGACGTGGCGTTTACGAAGCTTCAGCATGAGCGCTTTGTGAACATGCTGGACCTTATGAAGTCCAAGGGCATTGAGCCCGAGATCCGTCACTGCTGCAACTCCGGCGCGACGATTTTGCGCCCCGAGTACGCCATGGATATGATCCGTCCGGGCGTTGCGACTTACGGCTTCCATCCCTCGCCCGACACCGTGGGCGAAATCGATCTGCGGCCGATGATGAGCCTGCATACTTCCATTGCGCAGATCCGGACGATTGCCGCCGGCAAGTCCATCAGCTACGGCAGGACCTACACGACGCCGGAAGACAAGCTCGTCGCCGTTCTCCCCATCGGCTACGCAGACGGCCTGAGCAGGCTTCTTTCCAACCGCGTCACCTTCCGCATCTGCGGCAAGGAGGCACCCGTCGTCGGCAGAATCTGCATGGATATGTGCATGGTCGATATTTCGGATATTCCCGAGGCCAAGGTCGGCACGACCGCGACGCTCTTCGGCTACGACGAGGACGGAACGCTCCTGCCCTGCGAGCGCATCGCGGACATGCTGGGCACGATCAACTACGAAATCGTCTGCGACGTCAATAAGCGCGTGCCGCGGTTCTTTTATAAGGACGGCAAGCAGGTCGGCATTTTGCAGTACATCGTCTGAGCACCGGGGCGCATGCTGCATAGAATGGAAGGAGAGCTCTGCGAGCCGTATAATTTGTGCTTTCGCGTGGGAGAATAACAGCAGTCAGGTAATGTGACTCTTATTTTTCCGCGGAGTGTGAAGCGAATGGATACGAACGTAAAACGAGGCGATATTTTCTATGCGGATCTGAGCCCGGTTGTGGGAAGCGAACAGGGCGGGACGCGGCCTGTGCTGATCGTGCAGAACGATACCGGAAACCGCCATTCTCCGACCGTGATCGCTGCAGCCATTACCAGCCAGACCGGAAAGGCGCGTCTTCCGACGCACATCAGCCTCTCCGGCCATGACGTGGGGCTGAGCCGGGATTCGATCGTGCTGTTAGAGCAAATCCGGACCATCGATAAGCGCCGCCTGCGTGAGCATATGGGACACGCGGACGAGAGCGTCATGAATCAGGTCGACTCGGCCATCGCGGTCAGCTTCGGACTTTCCAACAATACCATCTGAAATCGCGCAAAAACCTCCGCCCAGAGCTCTGGACGGAGGTTTTTCAATCATCCTGCGTTTGGCGCGCACTTCCATATATTGCGTAGGGGGCGATGCCCACATCGCCCCTTTGGAAAATTACGAATTCGCCGAAAATTACCGTATAATCGGATTACTTTGCCGGGGCGATGTGGGCATCGCCC
>CALCJW010000262.1:0-9679 GCA_937967235.1 uncultured Clostridia bacterium | reverse complement strand
CCTGCTTTTCGATGCACTCGAGAAGCTCCAGCCGGTCGACCGACTCGATGAGATCGACGACACCGACAATGTACTTGACCTTATTTGTCTGCAGGTGGCCGATGAAGTGAAGGGGTTTGCCCTCATACGCGCCCTGCGGACGCTTTTCCTGAATTTCCTGCACGCGGTTCTCGCCGCAGCAGTCTACCCCGGCGGCAATGGCCTCCCGGACGGCGGCAGCGTCGTTCATTTTGGTGGCCGCGCAGAGGCGGATGCTCTCTGGGTCGCGGCCTGCCTGCTTTGCGGCCTCGGCCATTTTTTCGCGGATGCTCGCGACATTTTCTGCAATGGTGCTCATTTGCCCACAACCTTTCCATCGTATAGATTCTTTGCATGAATGATGATCTCGTCGCCCGGCCAGAGATTGGCGGTCGAGGTTTTATCCAGCTCTACGACGTAGCTTTCGCCGTTGTCGTGGAGAATGGTGATTGGCTTCCATCGGGCAGTCGCGCCCTCGAGGACATAAACGCCGGTTTGCCCGCCGTCTTCGACACGAACCGCGTCCTTGGGCACACGAAGGCCCTGATAGGAGTTGAAAACGACATCGGCGGACTGCTGGCGCAGAAGCGTCACGTTCTGCATGTATTTGTCGCAGGAGAGGACGAGAAGCTTATAGCCCGCCTCGTTGTTTCCCACGCGCTCGACCGTCATGTCGAGCTGGTCATAGACGTCTCTTGCAAACAGAAGCTGCACCCGCGCGCCCTCTTTTACGTCCTTGAGCTCGCTTGCCGGAAGCGTTGTCACGTAGTACCACGTCGTGCCGCGGATGAGTTTTCCGATTGCGTTTTCCGGGACAGTCTCGGGCTCGATCAGGTTATAGTCCTGTGCGGTCATGGTCTGGAGTTTCTCGGGGGTCAAAACGGCTTCATATCCGTCGGCTACGCCGGAGTAGGTGCCCGCGTGGTCAGCGCTAATGGGTCTTGTATCCGCGGCGGCCTGCTCCTGTAAGCGAGAGAGCTCGTTCTGCACGTTTTCCAGCTGCGCATGAATCGCGTCCGTGTCTCCCGCGCCCGCCGAGCGGCGAAGAACGAGGCCCTTGAGTTCGGGCGAGACATCCTGCGCGGAGTTCATGTCCCGGCGCGCGGTAAATTTCGCGAGCGAGAGAAGATTGCTTTGAATCTCCGTGTCCAGCGCCGCCTGATCGGCAAGGCTTGACGATGCGCTCCATGCGTATTGCAGCTGCGTGAGCTGCTCTTGAAGGTCCTGAATGCGGCTCTGGCGCTGCTGCGCGCCATCGGAGAGATATCCGGTGGCGACAGCCTCGTTTGCCGCGACGTGCGCGCCCTCGGCGCAGGTGATAACGGTAATGTCATAGGCGGAGGTGAGGATCTCCTCGTCGCGCACGACGAAGCCCGTCGTGTAGCAGCCCGCGCCCGCCTCGTATTCGATGGCCGTGGACGTGGTCAAGGGCTCTGAGAGAGACGAGGCGACATTGTAGCCGAAATAGGCGATGATGGCGGCGAGGAAAATCCAGAGAATAAGATTGGTATAGTGCTTGCCTTGCTTCATGGGGGCTCCTTCCCATCAGGAAGGCGCTATCCTTCCTGACTCAGGCGCAGCGGAACCGACGGCGCAATGGTCGAGACCGCGTGCTTGTAGATCATCTGCTGCCTGCCTTCCGAGACAAGCACGATGACGAACGCGTCAAAGCCCGTGATGATCCCGCGCATCTGAAAGCCGTTGACCAGAAAGACGGTCAGGGGCGTGCGCTCCTTGCGGGCCTGATTGAGAAATGTATCCTGATAGGTTTCGGTACGCTGCATAGGTATGTCTCCTTCTTTTTCCGGAAGCGTCATGGCTTCCTTTTATTTTTGGATATACCTATCGTACCATTTTATTCACGCGAAAAAAGGGATATTCGCGCAGGCCTGCTGAAAAACGGCGGAAAAATCCGGTTCGCGCGGCTGCAAGATCCAGTGGATCTGCTCGTTTCGCCGCAGCCATGTGAGCTGCCGCTTGGCATAATTGCGCGAGCGCTGCTGGACAAGTGCGGCTGCCGCGGCAATATCGCCGCTGTTTGTCAATGCGTCTACAAATTCTTTATAGCCGATGGCCTGCATGGCCGTGGCCGTGGGGGGGACGCCGGAGGAAAGAAGGGCGCGAATCTCATCGAGCAGCCCCGCTTTCAGCATTTTTTCGACGCGAAGATCGATCCGGTCATATAGATCCTGCCGGTTCTCAAAACTCAAGCCGAGCCAGACGGCGTCGTGCTTTGGTGGCAGCAGCTTTGTTTTTCGGTTGTGCTCGGAGATCGTCTCGCCGGTCTCCAAGTAAACTTCCAGCGCGCGGATAATGCGCCGCCGGTCGGACGGGTGCAGGCGCGCACCCGCTTCCGGGTCGACCGCTTTGAGGCGCGCGAGCACGGGTTCGATTCCCGTGTGGTTCACCTCAGCTTCCAACTTTTCGCGCACGCCGGTCGATGGGCACGGGGCGAACGTGCGGCCGAGAAGCAGACTGTCCGCATACAGCCCTGTTCCGCCGCAGACGACGCAGGTTTTGCCGCGCGACAGGATATCCTGCAAAATGGGCTCGGCGAGCTCTACGTATTTTCCAACGGAAAAATCCGCCTTCGGGCTTGCTGCGCCGATCATATGGTGCGGCACGCCCTGCATTTCTGAGACGGTCGGCGCGGCGGTCCCGATTTCCATGCCGCGATAAATCTGCATGGAGTCGCACGAGAGCACCTCGCCGTCATATTTTTTGGCCAGCTCGACGGCAAGCCGTGTTTTGCCCGAGGCCGTCGGCCCCGCGACGCAGATGATTTTTTCCAAACGGCTTGCCTCCTTTCAGGCCTGGTTTTAATTATGTACGCTTGAACTGCTTTTCAAGCTCCTTTTTCGTGAGCTCGATACACACAGGCCGTCCATGCGGGCAGTATTTGATATCGTCCCGGGAGAGAACCTCGCGCACCAAGGCCTCTCGCTCTCGGGGCTGGGTGTGCCAGCCGGCCTTGATGGCAGCCTTGCAGGCCATGGTGTGAAGGAGGTTGTCCCGTAAATCCGCCTGCGATGGGCGCTTTCCGGTGAGAAGGTCCTCCGCGAAGGCCTCCAAGGTCGCGCACGCGTCTTCCTCAGTGAGATCGGAGGGGATTTGCCGCAGAACGAGCTGCAAGTCCGCAAACTCCGACACATCGAAGCCGAGCGACTGCAAAAGCGGCAGATTCTCCAGCACGGCCTGCGCCTCCGGCTTCGTGAGCTGAACTGGCACGGGCTGCAATAAAAGCTGCGGCATGACGGGATGCTCCTCGGATTTGAGCTTCTCGAAGAGGACGCGTTCATGCGCGGCGTGCTTGTCGATGAGAAGCAGGCTCTCGCCCTGTTCAACTAAGATGTAGGTATCCATCGTCTCGCCGATGACGCGGAAGGGGACCTCCGGGATGGAAAGCACCTGCTGGGACTCAGGTTCCGGCGCGGGCGTTAACTTCGTAGGGGCGGACGCGGCTTTCCGCCCAAGGGGGATGTGTTCTTCTTCCGGCACGGGTGTCAAAGGCGCGGGCGCTTCCTTGGGCGCAGGCGCAACCGGTTCCGCTTTCGGGATGACCGGCGCAGCCTCCGGCGCTTTTACGGTGCGCTCCGGCACCTGCACGGGAGAAGACAGCGCGGCAGAGAGGAATGACGGCTCGTCGACGAACACGGAAACGGGCTTTGCCGCGGGCCGGACGGGCTTTTCAAAGGGATTTTCTTCGGCGGCCGATGCTGTGCGGCGGAATTCCTCGGCCGTTTTGGTCTGGAAGAAGTCCTTTTTAGACGCGGGAATATTGGACGAGACGCTGCCTGCGATCTGGTCCTGCCGGGATTTCGGCAGCTGGACGGCGGTGCGGCCCGGCGCTTTGTTAAGAGCCGAGAGGACCGCGTAATGCACCGCGTCGAATGCGCCGCGCTCGGACAGGAACTTTACTTCCGTTTTTGCCGGGTGCACGTTCACATCCACGGCCTGCACGGGAAGATCGATCTCCAGCACGCAGACCGGGAAGCGCCCAACCATGAGCTGGTTTTTATACGCCTCCTCCAGAGCGGCGGAGAGCATCCGGGATTTTATGAACCGGGAGTTGACAAAGAAATACTGATACGAGCGGTTGCCGCGCGTACAGGTGGGCTTGGTCACGAAGCCGCGCACCGTGAATTGCTCCCACGAGCCCTTGACCTCGATCATGTTGTTCGCGATCTCACGGCCAAAGACGGTATAGATCGCGGCCATGCGGTCGCCGGAGCCGGCAGTCGAAAGCTGCTCCTGCCCGTCTTTCAAAAACCGGAAGGCGATCTCCGGGTGCGCCAGGGCCTGCTGCTGCACAGCGAGGAAGACGGCGGAGGCCTCCGCCTGATCGGATTTCATGAACTTCATGCGCGCGGGGGTGTTATAAAAGAGGTCGCGCACGAGGATCGTCGTGCCCTCCGGGCAGCCCGCGGGGGTTTCCTGCGTGATCTGGCCGGCCTCTAAGTGCAGGCTCACGCCGGGGGTATCGGCGGCCTTGGTCAGTAAATCGATCCGGCTGACGGCGGAAATGGCTGCGAGCGCCTCTCCCCGGAAGCCGAGCGTTGAGATGGCGGCAAGGTCGTCCTTGTTTCGGATTTTGCTTGTCGCATGGCGCAGAAATGCTGTGCGCGCATCCTCGGGTGCCATGCCGCAGCCGTTATCCAAGATGCGGATGAGGGTCATGCCGCCGTTCTGAATTTCTACGGTGACGCGTGTTGCGCCCGCGTCGATGGCGTTTTCCACCAGCTCCTTGACAACGGAAGCCGGCCGCTCGACCACTTCGCCTGCGGCGATCAGATCCGCGACATGGCGGCTGAGCTGGACAATTTTCGGCATGGGAACCTCCTTTACGAAAGGGTCAGTAGACCAAAGGACATGGCGTTGATGAGTGCGTGCAGCGTGATGGGGGCCCAGATGGTGCCGCCCTTTTCATAGACCCACGCGAGCGCGACGGACGCGGGGATATAGGGAAGGCAGCTAAGGAGAATGGACAAGGCGGGGTACAGCCCAAAATACTGCCAGTTGTGCATGAGGGTAAAAAGAAGCGCGGAGACGATGTAGGCAAGGACTCTCGAGGCCGGGCGGATGGTTCCGAAGACCACGCCGCGGACCAATGTCTCTTCAATCACGGGCGCGAAGATGACGCTCACGGCCAGCATCACGTACCGGTTTTCAAAAATCAGATCGTTTACCGTCTCGTTATTATAAATGGTGACCTGACCGGCCAGAAGATGCTCGAGCGCCTGCACGGCCCATGTGCCCGCGTAGTAAAGCGCGAAGCCTAAGATCAGCGCCTGCACGAAATTCCAGAAGCCGGAGCCGAAGAAGCGCTGCAGGAGGAAATTCCGGAAGACAAGCAGGACAAACAAAAGATTGATCGAAAAATAGATGATATTGATGGTGAGCGCCGTGAGGCTCACATGCAGCGCCGCCGCGAGATACTGGATGCCTGCGCTGAGCAGCACCAGATAAAACGGCAGATAGCACCATCCGGCGATGGCCTCGGCGCGCGAGAGACTGCGGCCAAGCGAGTAATAGGGTTTTGCCATGGACAGCGCTCCTTTCTAAAACTTAAAGCAGCTGCTTGAGCTGGTAAAGAACGTTCATCGCTTCAATCGGCGTGAGCGTTTCGACGTTGATGGCGGAGAGCTTTTCGCGGATTTCGTCCGCCTGCAGGTCCATGAGGCTCACCTGATCGGACGCTTGCTTTTGTACGGCGGGCGCTTTCGGCGCGCCGGACTCGAGCTCTTTCAGGACTGCTCTTGCCCGTGCGATGAGCTTGTCGGGAAGACCGGCGAGCTTTGCGACCTCTACGCCGTAGCTGTCGTCCGCCGCGCCGGGGACGATTTTGCGCAGGAAGATCATCTCGCCCTGCCGCTTCTTGACGGCGATGTTGAAATTCCGGATCTCGGGGATCTCCTGCTCCATGGAGGTCAGTTCATGATAGTGCGTGGCAAAGAGCGTCTTCGCGCCGAGCTTTTTGGGGTCGACCGCGTACTCTAAAACCGCTTTTGCAATGGCCATGCCGTCGAAGGTCGACGTGCCGCGCCCGATTTCGTCCAAGATGAGAAGCGAGCGGGGCGTCGCGTTTTTGAGAATGTCTGCCACCTCGTTCATTTCTACCATGAACGTCGACTGGCCGGAGGCCAGATCGTCGGATGCGCCGATGCGGGTAAATAATTTATCGACAATGCCGATGCGGGCGGACGCGGCCGGGACGAAGCTTCCCATCTGCGCCATGAGGACAATGAGCGCGACCTGACGCATATAGGTCGATTTACCGGCCATGTTGGGGCCCGTGATGATGGCGGCCTTGCAGCCGTCTGCGCCGAGAACGGTATCGTTCGGGACAAAAAGCGTATTTTTGAGCATCTGCTCGACCACGGGGTGACGGCCCTGCGTGATGCGGATCTCGCCGGAGAGATCGACCTCGGGGCGGCAGTAGTGGTTATGGACCGCCGTGTGCGCAAAGCTGCAAAGCACGTCTAAGCTGGCGATGGCCTGCGCGGTTTTCTGCACGCGCTGGGACTGCTCGGAGACATGCGCGCGCAGCTGGGTGAAAATTTCGTATTCGAGCGAGACAATCCGATCCTTCGCGCCTAAGATGGTCGACTCGAGTTCCTTTAATTCCTGCGTGATGTAGCGCTCGCCGGTGGATAAGGTCTGCTTGCGGATGTAGTGGTCGGGGACGAGATTTAACTGCCCCTTGGCGACCTCGATATAGTAGCCAAACACGCGGTTATAGCCCACGCGGAGGTTCCGGATGCCGGTTGCCTCCTTTTCACGCGCCTCGATGGCGGTGAGCATGCCTGTACCGCCATTTTGGATTTCGCGCAATTTATCCAGCTCTTCGTTCGCGCCGTCCCGAATCATGCCGCCCTCGCGCAGAACGAAGGGGGGCTCGTCGACAATGGTCTTTTCGATGGCCTCCTTGAGGTCTTGCAGCGGGTCGAGCTGGTCGTAGATTTCTTTTAAGAGGGGAGAAGAGAGCGTTTCGAGGCGGTCGTGGATCGCGGGAAGCGTCGCCGCGCCCTGGCTGAGGGCGACGAGGTCGCGGCAGTTTGCCGTGCCCGTGACAATGCGCGCCATGACGCGCTCGTAGTCCGACACCTCGCGCAGAGAAAGCCGCAACTCCTCGCGGTCGATCGTCTTGTCGACAAGCTCCTGCACGGCGGAAAGCCGCTTTCCGATTTTTGCGGGACTGAGCAGGGGACGCTCCATCCACGACCGGAGGAGCCGTCCGCCCATCGCGGTTTTCGTCTGGTCGAGCACGCCAAGAAGGCTCCCCTTCTTCTCCTTCGTGCGCATCGTCTCGGTGAGCTCCAGGTTCCGTCTGGCTGTCAGATCGAGCCCCATGAACTTGCCCGCGACATAGAAATCCAGCGCGCGGATGTGGGGAAGGTCGTTTTTCTGTGCGTCCCGGAGCGCGCACAAAAGAGCGCCCGCGGCGATGACGACTTCGTCGTGCCCGGTAAGGCCGAGCACGTCCTGCGTTTTTTCAAACTGCGACTCGACGGCGGCTTTGCAGAGACTCAAATCAAACTGGTGCTCCCGGCTCCTGCCCATGCAGCAGCCAAGGCGGGAGCCTGCGACGGCTTTGATTTCTTCGGACGTTTCTGCGTCTCCGCCGAGCAGGAGCTCTGTCGGGCTGAAGCTTCCGAGCTCGTTGCATACGGCCTCTTCTGCATCGGGGCCGGAGAAGACGGTTGCGCTGAACGCGCCGGTCGAAATATCGCAGAAGGCCGCGCCGTAGGCGCCGTTTTCGCCGTAGACGCAGGCGTAGTAGTTGTTTTTCGATTCGTCGAGCATCGAGCTCTCGGTCACGGTGCCGGGGGTCACAATGCGGATGATGTCGCGCTTCACAAGACCCTTAGCGAGCGCCGGGTCTTCCATCTGCTCGCAGATGGCGACCTTGTAGCCCTTCTGGACAAGGCGGGCGATATAGCTTTCGGAGGAATGGAACGGCACGCCGCACATGGGGACCTTGTCTTCGGGCGCTTTGTCTTTGGCGTGGTCGCGGCTGGTGAGCGTGAGGTCCAGTTCGCGGGAGGCGATGCGCGCGTCCTCGTCGAACATTTCATAGAAATCGCCCAAGCGGAAAAAGAGAATGCAGTCGGGATTCCGCTCCTTGACGGTGCGGTACTGCTGCATCATGGGCGTGAGCTCAGCCATAGGGATACCTCCGATTTGTGTTTGGAATTGGATTCGTAGGGGCCGATGCCCACATCGGCCCGTTGGGAAGCTGCGAATTCGCCGAAGATTGCCGTAAAAACAGCACGTTCTGCTGGGGCGATGTGGGCATCGCCCCCTACGCGTAGTTTTGAAAGTTTGCGTGAGGTGTGTTTGCGGTACACAGCAGGGTCAGTCGAAAACTTCGCCGACGAGGCTCCAGGTGGTGCAGCCGGTGATTTTTGCATCGATGAATTGGCCAATCAGGCTGTCATCGCCCGGCAGGCGCACGAGGCGGCCGCCTTCGGTTCGGGCAGTGAGATTCTCGCCGTCGCGTCCGTCGACCAAAACACGCATCGTTTTTCCGACGTAGGCCTGATGAATTTCAAGCGAAATGCGGTTCTGCACATTGCAGAGCTTGTCGAAGCGGCGGTTTTTTTCCTCCTTCGGCGTGGGGTCTTCCATCTTGGCCGCAGGGGTTCCGCCGCGGGGAGAGAAGATGAAGGTGAAAAGTGCGTCGTAGCGGACCTGTTCAATGAGGCTGATGGTGTCTTCAAACTCTTCTTCCGTCTCGCCGGGGAAGCCGACAATGACGTCGCTCGTGAGTACAAGGTTCGGCATGACCTTCCGGCCATAGTCGACGAGTTCTAAATACTGTGCGCGGTTGTAATGCCGGTTCATGGCCTTGAGCACGCGGTCGTTGCCGGACTGGAAGGGGAGATGGAACTGATTGCAGATTTTATCGTGGCTCGCGATCGTGTCAAAAAGCTTGTGGGACGCGTCCTTGGGGTGGCTCGTCATGAAGCGCAGCCAGAAATCTCCCGGGAGCTCGGCAAGAGAGGCCATGAGGTCCGCAAAGTCGACGCCGCAGTCCAAATCCTTGCCATAGGAGTTGACATTTTGGCCGAGGACGGTGATGTCCTTATAGCCGGCGGCAATGAGGCCCTTGACCTCCTCGATGATCTCTTCGGGCCGTCTGGAGCGCTCGCGGCCGCGCACATAGGGGACGATGCAGTACGAACAGAAGTTGTTGCAGCCGTACATAATGGAAACCCACGCCTTGAGCCTTGAGGCCCGGACAACGGGGATGCCTTCTGCGATATTGCCCGCCGAATCGTCGACCGCGAAAATGCGCTTGCGGCGCGTGAGGACCGATTGCAGCAGCTCCGGGAAACGCCAGAGCTGGTGGGGGTTAAATACACCGTCGACATGGTGGTAGCTGTGCTTGATTTTTTCGACCACGGCGGGCTGGCCCATCATGCAGCCGCAGAGGAAAATTTTCTGCGCAGGGTGGCGGTTTTTCGTGTGGACCAGCGCGCCGACGTTTCCGTAGACGCGGGTCTCGGCGTGCTCGCGGATGGCGCAGGTGTTGATGACGATACAGTCCGCGCCCTCCTCGGTGTCAGACATCCGGTAGCCGCATTCCAGCAGCATGCCGCGGATAGATAATATGTTTGCGACTGGCTGGAAATATAGAGTCTACCGGACGTATCGAGAA
>CALCJW010000261.1:0-19892 GCA_937967235.1 uncultured Clostridia bacterium | reverse complement strand
TCTTCGGGTGTGGCTCTCATGGATTCGCCTTCGCCATAAAGATAGGCTTCAGCACAAACCGACACTTCGGTTTCCTCACTGATAAAGTACATAGAATCGTCGAATTCGCTCCAGCCTTCCAGGTCGTCGTATTCTCTCGGGATTCCACCGACGAGAAGTTCGATTTCATCTTCGCCTGCGGTGACCGTCACCGCAGAGAACAGTAAAGCCATTTTTATGTCCCTCCCAGTCCTTCATTCAAATAGGATTCGGCAGACCTCACAGCCGAGGTCAGTTTTGCTCTGACATCGTCGTCCCCGGCGAAATACGCCGCCATATCCTGTTCATCCTATATCCCTGCCATCCAGTTCTGTGATCACCTCAGATAGATCACCGTAGTCATCCCGCTCATAAAGGTCTTTGGATCATTGCCCATTCTGATGAGCTGGATGTGGGAACCTGACGGGAACTGCTCCCGCAGAAAACTCAGCCATTCTCCGGGTATTGTCTGCATTTTCTACTCTTCTTCTTTTTTATGTTTTCGAACTGCTTCTTTAAACTTCAGTTTGCTATCGACGCTCCTTTTTGTTATAGATTCATTTATATATGCAAACAACCCCGCGGAAATATTTCCGCGGGGCTGTTGCATCAGCATTTTTTATATCCAGTTATCTGCATTTCATCTTCCGACACAATTTGTCTTGTTACTTTTATTTGACTGTGATATATTTAAACTACCAGTTATCTTTAATCTATATTTGTTTGGAGTGTTACTTAATGTCTGAAGAAAAACGTGTCCGTAGAACCCCGGAACAAATCGCTGCTGATTTGGATGTCCAAATTGAAAAACTGAAAGATTCCATTTTAGAATTGGAAAACAAAAAAGCGGCGTCTGCCACCGAATTTGATAACAAGATCGCCGCTGTTAAAGAAAAAATCGCTAAACTGGAAGCCAAAAAGAAAGACGTACTTACGCCGAAAAAGCACAAACCGCGTAAAAGCAAAGCCGACCAGATCAAACTCCTTGTCAAGCAGGCGCAAAAATCCGGCATGAAGCTGGACGAGATCGCTGATAAGCTCGGTATGGCGTTGCCTGAATAACCTGATATCCCTCTATTCCACTGTCCCGTTGCCGAAAGGCTGCGGGATTTTTCTTTTCTGCATTCATTTCCTGCACTTCTGAAATATCCCCCAGATACGCGGGAGCGACGACAACTTCTTTTTAATTTCTGTTGTCGAAGGAGAGAATATGTTCTTTCTTTATTGTAACGAAAGCGCCAACAGTATGCTTACTGCAGTGAACAGCTTCCTACGCTATATGGAGCACCCGGACTGCTTTGTCTGGCAGCTGAAGGTGCCACGCACAGCCTACTGCTCACAGGACAAAAAGCTGAAGCTTGAGGAATACAAACGGTTGGTTGCCGCCGCAGAAAAAAACGGATTCAGCAGCTCTTTCTACTGCTCCAAACAATCTGTGATACGGGTGTTCAGGTGTCCCAGGCAGAGCAGACGACGCTATGAATGCCCTCGTGGCGGGCACGCTACGCCGTCTACTTTTTACCGTTGGAACAAACCTTGAGGAACGTGCTCCTAAGCATGCAACAAGTGGCAGCGTCGGTTTCAGGCTTTGGTGAGTTTACCTTGCCGGAAGAATATTCCAGAACTCATTCACTACCCTCGTAAGACGAACTTCTTTTACACGGGAGATTCTTCACGCAGACGAAACGCTGATGCAGGTGCCGAAGGGAATCCGCAAGACCGTCGTCAGTTGTCCTGTTTGAGTACCAGTCGGGGTGCAGCGGAGAATCCCCCAGGAAGTTTCTGGAAGGGTTCGCCTGGTACCTGCACACGGACGGCTATGCCGTGAACGCTATCCGGGCCGGGGATGATATCAAAACGGTGCAAGGCAACCTTGGGCACGCCTCTGCGGCGTTCACGCTGGACAGGTACGGCCACTTCACCGAGCGGATGAAGCAGGACAGCGCCGCCCGCATGGAGGGCTTTATAAGAGGTGTTTTGAATCTGTAAAAGGAAAACTTAAGGGAAAACACGCCCACAAAGAGCATGAAAAGCCGCCTAACCCCTGTATTTTCAAGGGCTGGCGGTTTTCCTGTTTGTCAACCGCAGGTTATTGCAATTTTGGATAATCTTCAAGAACAACACCATATCTCTTACGCTCTTCTTTGGCGCCGCCGTCTCGTGAAAATCCAAGTTACAGATTGGTGGTGCAGAAGCAATCGCCCAATCGAAGCTAATGAGCCTTGTGCCAAGAATCATGGCTTTTTCTTCTTCCCGATACAAACGGTCCACGAACGGATTAGTTTAGGACGCTGTTCAGAAATGGATGGATTGCTGGATCTCTGGATACATGAAATTTACAACGACGATTGCGTGCTCGGCTCCGACTTGGGATCCGTCGTCTACTTTCGTGACAATAGCGTCCGATGTTCAGCAGATTCCGGGTGGACGTCGCGTCCACCGGCACGACCGTGACGAGTGCTCCCGCGCGCGACAGTCCCGTCACGATGGGTTCAAGCATCCGCGCTACGGCGCCGCTCACCCGAGTTCGGATTGTATGTAAGCAGAATGTTCGGATGCATCCCGTCTTCCCACCGCCGTCCGCACCGCTTGGCAGACGTTTTTTCAGTATAGTATGCGATTCCGGGAAGGAAAAACTGCTCTGTCAGTCCGTTAAGGACAAAGCTGTATTTCCGCATTCACTCCGGCCCCTGCTCAGAAGATTCCCCTTCCAGCATACCAAGGCCGTCGATAAACCGCTGCCGGTATCGTATAATCAGCAGGTCCATCCAATACGTCAACAGACGGTCATCCATGTCGCTCCCTGTGCTCTCATATGAAATTCGCAGGTCGGTATACCGACCCGGCAGATTGAATTGTTCGCGCGAAACGATGCCGATTACGGCTCCGCGCTCTTTCGCTGCGTGCAAAAGTGTTTCCATTCTTCGTGATTCCCGTTCTGCCGTGATAAAAAATAGGATGAAGCTGTTGCTCCCCGCCTGCCGGAGATCTTCGAGAGAATCGGTCAGATTATCCGAAAACAGCGTGCACTTTCCGTGAACTGCAAGGTCATACTGGAATGCGTCGAATCCGAACGAAGCCGGGGATACAAGAATCAGCTGATTTGCTCGTGCAATCTCCCGCACGAACCGATCCAGCATTTCCGGCGGGATGCCCCGGGAAAAATTCTGCAGTTGGTTGCACAGCAGACCGGTATATCGTGAAATTATCCCCTCCTGAGGCTCCGTCTTCAAAAGCGGCATTTTTCTGTTATACTGCGGATAGTAATTCAGTGTTGCGGAAAGCACGCTTTTGAACTGGTGAAAATTTTCATATTCCAACCTACGCACAAACCGACTGATGGCCGTAGTGGAGGTATAGCATATGTACGCAAGTTCATAAATCGATATGTGAGGGATCTCATTCAAATGTGCGAGAAACTGTTTGGCGAGATTGCTGTTGGCACTCTCGCTTTTGTTATTGTATACACAGATCAGCTTTGTCAGGATGTCCATAATCCAACTCCTTTTGTTGCGGCAGGACGCAACAAATTTCGTGTGCAGAAACCACTTGCGAAATTTCTTCTTAGATTGCGCAGGGCGCGGATGAAAACAAACGGCACAGGGCGCATAATAAAGACATGGAAACTGTACAGCGGCCGCTTGCAGAAAGTAAATTAACAGGAAGGAGCGCAAACAAGGTGTTATTTGAGAAATACATTATTTGCGAAGATGGCTTCGGCAATCTCTACGATGAGAAGGGGGAGTGCACCGGCTTCCAGCTGAAAGTACGCCTGCCCTATTACCGCGGCGTCCGGTTGTCATTGATTGACGATCTGCGAATCACAGTGGACGGCAAAACATATCCGCGCAGCAGCATCACTGTGACGCTCGGCGTCGACACTTTCACGCTGGATCAGATGCTCACCATGTGGAACTACTACTGGAAGTTCGGCCAAATCGGTACGGTCACCGTGCACTGTACCAAGGACTTCGAACGCATGATCAGCTCAGATTGCAACAAGGTGGAAGTGGGTATCGATTTACGCATCGCGTATGCAGATTTCAACGTGAACACTTCAAAAATGGTAAGGAGGACCGTAAACCATGGCTAACATCCGCAGCGTTTCGCTTTACAGCTATCAGGAAGAATTCTTTTTTGGGCGGCTCACTCTAGAAGGAATGATTGCCGAAGCGGCAAAAACGGGCGCACGTGGCATCGAATTCCTAGCGGAGCAGTACGCACCGGACGAGTATGCTGATCCCTCCGACCTCTTTATCAACGAATGGAACGAGTGGATGGACAAGTACGGTGTTACCCCGTCCTGTCTCGATATCTTCGGCGATTTCAAAATGTTCTACAACCGTGACCTGACGAAAAAAGAACAGCTTGATTTTTTCGAAAGCAATTTCCGCTTTGCTAAAAAGCTCGGGTTCCCTGCCGTGCGCGCTATGATTGGAACTCCAGTGCGCTACATGCCGGAGATTCAGGCTCTCACAGAGAAGTATGGCGTCAAATTCGGGATTGAGATGCATGCCCCGTACAACTTCAGCACTCCGTATTTCCAGAAATATCTGGAATATGTGGAGAAATCGGGAAGCAAAATGCTCGGTATCGTACCCGATATGTCGATTTTCACCATTCATGTGCCTCGCGTGCAGATGAGCAAAATGTTGCGCAGCGGCGCGCAGCCGGCTGTTGTGGATGAAATCTGCCGCTGCTATGAAGAGGGTCTCTCGATCGATCAGGCAGATGTCCGCATCCAGGCAATGAGTGCCAACCAGTGGGACAACGCCGCTCTCAAAGCAGCCTATGCCAGCTGCAATGAGGATCCTCAGAAGCTCGTGCAGAACATCGATAAGATCATCCACATTCACGGCAAGGTTTATGAGATGACCGAAGACTGCCGCGAACCGAGCATGGCATATGATCAAGTGTTGCCGATGCTTCTGGAGCACGGATACTCCAACTTCATTTCCTCGGAATATGAGGGACAGCGTAACTATCACGATGAGGGCAGCGATGAAGCTCCGTACAACGAAGTAGAAGCCGTTCGCCGTCATCAGGTGATGATGAAGCGTCTTTTGGGTGAGTGATAATAGAAAGTGATTAGGAGGAAGCGCTCCGTTGCACAACGGGGCGTTTCCCGTATCCAGCGGAACGTGAGGAGGACTCATCATGCAAATCGCAGCGCTTTTTCGTCTAGACGGACGCACAGCCATTGTGACCGGCGGCGCCAGCCGGTTCGGCAGCCCCATTTCTCGGGCGCTGGCACAGGCGGGAGCCAATGTCATGATTGCCTCGCGCAGACTGCAGCCTTGCGAGGAACTGGCTCTGGAATTGAGAGAAGAGGGGCTGTCCGCTCATGCGCTGCAGGTAGACTTGGCCGACGACGATTCCATTCGCCAGCTGGCGCAGGCCTGTGCCGAAAAGTTCGGGGGAATTGACATTCTGGTCAATAACGCCGTGAGCCGGGAATTTGCCGATGAACTTGAGGAACTTGACCGGACCTCTGTAATGGCTTCCATGGAAGTTAACATTGCAGGGCAGATTTCCATGGTTCAAGCGGTTCTGCCCTATATGAAGCGCCGGGGCGGCGGAAGCATACTGTTCCTGTCTTCGGTCAACGCTCTAACAGCTCCCAAGTTTTCACTCATGACGGAACACCGGAAAAGCCCGGCTAACTACACAATGGAAAAGTGGGGGATCAACGGGCTGACAAAATGGCTGGCGGCGCGGTACGGAAAAGACAACATCCGGGTCAACAGCCTGTGTCCTGGGACATTCGATCCGGATATGTTCAAGCAGTCGGAAAATGCCGCCTACATCCGAAATGTTATGGAATACCGGCCAATCTCGCGTTTCATGTGCGCAGAGGAAGTCGCCGGGCCGGCGCTGTTTCTCGTCTCTGACGCGGCTTCCTATTGTACGGGAGTTCTGCTCGCCGTGGATGGAGGCTACTCTTTGTAACCCACACGTCTGCCCTTCCGGCAAAATTGTCCGCGCCCATTCCATGAGAATGGGCGCGTCTTTTTTCAAATAACGAACTGTTCTATATAATGCTTGGAAAGGCGCAGGCTTTCCAGCACTTTTTCGCGCGACCCCTCAAACGCCTTATCCTCCACCTCGATGCAGGTAAAGCCGTCATAGCCTATGTCGGTCAGCGCTGAAACATAGCGTCCCCAGTCCACATCGCCCAAGCCCGGCAGCTTAGGGCTCATAAAATCGAGCGGATAGGCCATCACTCCGACGTCCCGTAGCTTTTCTGGATACAATTTGATATCCTTGTAGTGCACATGGAAGATTCTACTGCGGAACTCGTACAGCGGGCGAATATAATCCACCATTTGCCAGACAAAATGGCTGGGATCATAATTGATTCCGAGATGGTCGCTCGGCAGAATCTTGAATACCTTCCGCCAGATGGCAGGCGTTGTCATCAAATTCTGCCCTCCGGGCCATTGGTCTGGGCCGAACAACATCGGACAATTTTCAATGGCGATCTTCACATCCAACTCCTCCGCCAGCTGTAGCAGCGGCTGCCAGACCTCTTTCACGGTTTCCAGGTTTTCCTCCACAGTCTTGGCCTGGTCTCGCCCGATGAATGTCGTAACCAGATTGATTCCGAGTTTTGCGCTGGCACGGATCACCGTCTTCAAATGTCCGATATTTGCGGCACGCTTATCCGGATTACCGTCCATCGTATTGGGATAAAATGCAAGCGCGGAAATTTCCACGCCTTTGCTGCGGCTGTAATCAAGCACATGATGGGCGTACTCCTCATCTTCCAAAACACGGCCGACGTCAATATGGCTCACGCCCGCGTACCGACGCTCCGCTTTCCCCGCCGGCCAACAGGCTACCTCTACACACGCATATCCCAGCCGCGCTGCGGTGTCAATCATTTCTTCAAAGCTCCATCCGTCCAGAATGGCGCTCACAAATCCGATTTTCATCACAATTCACACTCTTTCTTGATTGGTTCATTCTTCAAAGTGGATTACGACATCGAGCTCTGCGGATCGGCGGGCCGCATCCATCACACGCATCACACGCAACGACTCCTCCGGCGCGACAATCAGATTCGCCTCCCCACGGATTGCTGTTGCAACATTGCGGTAAAAATCGCACACGTCATAGGCGGTCAGAGACACTTCTCCGATTTCCAGTGTGGCCGGATCGCGCGGAGCCAGGGTCTTGGTGATTCCTTTTCCCGCATCCACGGGACGGACGGTCGCACCGCCGGTCTGCTTCAGGCGCGTGAGACGGCTTTCGCTGCACCACAGATCCCGGATGGTCAGCGTACCACCCATACCCGCCACATACCAGCGCGGCAGAGCCTCCATGTTCCATGTGGCAACTTCCACGAGCGCTTCGATCCCGTTTTCAAATGACAGGAACAGTTTGACGCTGTCGTCGCATTCCCCGCCCAGTATATGCCCGAGCTTGCAGTAAATGCGGTTCAGGCGTCCGGGCACCATCCAGAGTAGCTGGTCGGTAAGATGGATTCCCCAGTCGAGCAGCATGCCTCCGCCGAATTCACGTTTTGTGCGCCAGTCACCGGGAATTCCCTGCGAACCCATAATGCGCGATTCGATCGTGAAGACCTTCCCGAGTGAATTTCCCTTTAGCACTTGCTTCACCGCCCGGAAATCGTCATCCCAGCGCCGGTTCTGATGAACAACAAAAACACGTCCGCTCTTCCGTGCAACAGCCAGTACGTCTTCCAGTTCCTCGGCGTTCAACATGGCCGGTTTTTCACAGATGACATGTTTTCCCGCCTGCAGTGCCTGTATGGAAAGCGGCCGGTGAAGATGGTTCGGCGTTGCGATCAGAACCACGTCAACATCCGGAGACGCGAGGAGTTCCTCGTATGAAGCAAACGGAGACAATCCGAGTTTCGCGGCATACTGCTGACGCTCCTCCCGGATATCATATATACCGGCCAGCCGAAACACGTCCGAAACACTCCCCAGCATCTTCGCGTGCTGGCTGCCCATTCCGCCGAAGCCAACGATAGCCAGACCCGGCGTTTTGCTGTATTGATTCATTTTTAAGCTTTCCCTTCGATTGAAGTTTCTGTCTTCGCATCAAAATCAAAAAGGCCAGACAGCGCGGGCCGAACGGCCGCACTGCCCGGCCGACAACCGGCTGTGATCAGAGCTTCACCATATTTCCGGTTCGCGCGGATTCATAGATTGCCTCCAGAATCTGCGTCACAACGTATGCCTGCTGGGGATAAACGACGAGGTCCCCTTTGCCCTCCAGCGCGTTCAGCCAAGTGATGCATTCCTGCTCTGCGCCTGGATAGGAAAAAATCAGGTCGGAAGACGAAACGGTATCCGTCTCAGTCACGTCCAGCTCTTCGATTGTCTGTCGGCCCGCCACGATTTTGTTGACGAGCAGCCGCCGGTCCGTTCCTGTGCCAGAGAAAGGATAGTCCATCTCCGCACCCGCCTTCGTGCCGTAGACCGTTGTCATTGCCTGCTTCTGATTGGTAGTGTTTAGGGCCCATGCGGACTCCAGAAATACGGTGGCGCCGTTTTCGAACTTTACAAATCCGAAAGCGGAATCTTCCACTTCAAACGTTTCCGGATTCCAGTGTTCATCCGTCCCCTGCTCATCACCCGCAAGAGAACGTCCCAGCTTATAATACGTGGAACCGACCACTGAAACTGGTTTATAGTTGTCCATGATCCATAGCGTGATGTCGAGGGAATGTGTGCCGATGTCAATCAGTGGTCCGCCGCCCTGTTCATATTTGTTGGTGAATACGCCCCAGTTGGGAATTCCGCGGCGGCGCAGCGCATGGGCTTTTGCCATGTATATCTCACCGAGTTCACCGGTCTCCGCCAGTTTTTTCAGAGCCATAGTGTCTTTGCGGTAGCGGTTCTGGTAGCCGATGGTCAGTAGCTTGCCCGAGCGTTTCTGAGCCTCCACCATGCGTCGAGCACCAGCAGAATCAATGGCCATTGGCTTTTCGCACATTACATTACGTCCCGCTTCCAGCGCGTCAACGGTAATATCTGCGTGTGACCGGTTCGGCGTGCATACATGTACGGCATCTAAATCAAGGTTGAGCAACTGGTGGTAATCCGTGAACACCTGCGCGTTCGGCGTACCGAATTTGGCACGCGCACGCTCCGCCTTTTCCGCAACGAGATCACAGAAGGCCACGATCTCAACGCGGTCGGGGAACTTGGCCAGATTCGGCATATGTTTAGTGTTGGCAATGTTTCCGCATCCGATGATGCCGATTTGAAGCTTTCCGTTTTTCATATAGATCCCTTCTCTCTGTCTGAATTGATTCGTACAGTTTACACAAGAAGAGATGGCGCTCTATCCTGGTTTTTATTATAATTTTATAACTCCGTTCAAAAAAGCGATAAAAATTACAGATTGCTTCTATTGGAAAATTTTTGCACTTTTTCCTGACGGCCAGGTATGTCACAATGATATTGAACTAAGGATACAGTAGTCTGACTGAGGAGGTATCTCGCATGCGAACAAATGAAACTGTGCGCTCTCGTACATTGTACCATGCAACCCTTCGGAAAATGCTGGCCCTCGGATGTGCCGCTCTCCTTTTGCTGGGCAGCATGCTCGGTTCGGTGGTGTTCATGCTAACCTACCACAGCAGCCGTCAATCGGCCAGAACCGCCGTAGAAAACGCCGCAGAAAACATGAATCTCTGGGTTGCAAGCATTAACAATATCTCCAGCATGATTGCCTACGGAAACGTGGCGCAGCATGCTCTGGAAAATTACTGGCACAGCGGAGGAACCGCTGACGTGGAGAACATGCACACACTGTTTGCGAGCGCCGGACAATACATCCGCGTAATCGACAATTTTATTCTTCTGGACAACCACTGCTCCTATTACAACAGCATGTTCGTTGTTCCGTCGCAGGAGTGCCGCCAGTTGACAGATTTTGTCCTGAGTCTTCCCGCCGAGCAAAAAAACGGCCGCGCATTCTGGTACATTCTACCGGACGGTAAGGTCGTTCTGGTGAGGTCAATCTACTCGCTCAATGCAACCATGCACACTCTCGGATACTTACTGATTACAATGGACCTCCAACAGCTGTACGCTATTGCACGACAATATGCTTTTCACGACAGCTCTCGCCTGTACCTGCTCGACAGTGACGGTTCGCTTCTCTATGGTCCAAGCGGCACCGATGACGTTCCGCCGGAAGGACTTCTGGATGAGACCGATGCTAAATTTATAACTATCGACGGAAATTCCGTTCTTGCCGCCCACAGCAGAGTACTGGACAACAGCTGGATTCTTATAGAACTAACTCCACAGAACTTGGTGTTTGCAGGCGTATTCCAGCTGCTTGGATGGAGTATCCTGCTCTTTTGTCTCGCAATGGCATTGTTCATGCTGGTGATACTGTACATTTCCCGCTCTCTCACAGCTCCCTTTCAAAAAATGGGTCAGGCTATGGAGCAGATTGAAAAAGGCGATTTTGCAATTCCCAAAATCTGTGGTGTGGGAATTCTGGAGATTGATCAGCTTTTACACCGCTTCGGCCAAATGGCCGAACGGCTGGACCAGACGATTGAAGAAGTCTACCGTTCACGTCTTCGTGAAAAAGAACTTGCGTTGAGTGCACAACAGTCGGAGATTGAAATGCTCCAGCAGCAGATCAACCCGCATTTTCTGTATAATACGCTCGACAGCATCAACTGGATGGCCTCGTTTGGCGCCACGGAGGAAGTTTCACGTATGATCGTAGCGCTCAGTGACTTTTTCCATTTTACAGTGAGCGAGCACTCTATTTTCACGACAGTCGGACAGGAAGTGGCATTTGCAAAAAACTATGTGTACCTGCAGCAGTGCCGCTTCGGAATGGCGCTTCAGGTTCACTTTGATGTAAATCCCGACACAGAAAACAATCTAACCCTGCGTCTTCTGCTGCAGCCTCTGATTGAAAACGCAATCGTACACGGCGTGATGAGCAGTACATCCGGCGGCACGGTGCGTATCTGGATTGCGCGCGAACATGGACAGCTTCATCTTCACGTCGAGGACAACGGCGCAGGGATGGATGACGAAACGCTGAATCAATTGCGCACGACGGGCGGTGCCCGCAGTATCGGGCTTCCGAACATCATGCGCCGGCTTGAACTGGTATATGGCGGACACCATACATTTTCGATTGACAGTACACCAGGGCAAGGAACACAGGTAGACATTATCTTTCCGGCTGTCCGCACGCAGGAAGAATTGCGCGAACTGACTAATTTCGCTGGAGGTAATAATAGAATTTAGATATATTTTCGCTTAAAAATTGAAATATTTTGTACATTTCAAAAAAAGTTGCTGCTGTTGCTTTCCTCGGTGGTATGCTACGCTAAAGTTACAGTTTAGCAGGTGGCGCTCTAAACGGGTTCGTAACAATCTTGACAATCTTGGCACTGGAAAGGAGAAAATTATGAAAAAGCGAGTATGCGCACTCTTATTGGTCACTGTTATGCTCCTGTCGCTGGCAGCATGCGGTGGCTCCGCTTCGAGCGGGATCCAGACAAGCAGCGGCTCTGCATCGAACAAATCCGATTCAGAAGAACCTGTGACGATCACATACTATACGTGGGAAACGGCAGAGGAAAATAATCCCGTCTGGCAGGAAATCGAGGACAAACTCAATATTCGCGTTGAGGTCTGTATCCTGCCCGATACCGGCGGTACAGACAAAGAGAGCGCGCTAGACATCGTCGCCATGAGCGGCAGTGAAATGGACTTCCGGATCATCACCGAAACGTCGCCTGCTCAGCGTATTGAAAACGGATTTGCATACAATCTTGATGAACTGATTGACAGGTTTGATGTGGACATGGAAGGTCTGTTCGGAAAGTACGCCGAATTCGTCCAGTACGACGGTTCGTACTACGGCATTCCCTGCCGCGCCAACGTCAAATACTGGTTCTACAACAAGGATATCTTTGATGAGCTGGGGTTGGAATATCCCCAAGACGGATGGACTTGGGACGAATACTTCGCGCTGGCGGACCAGATTACAGAAATGAGCGATTACTACGGCACATCGACCAATGCTCACACCGGCATGTGGAGCTACAACGGCCTGATGCAGGGTGGCCAGACTTTCGATGAGGACGGCAATTTCATCATGTACGACGACCCGTACCTGCTTGACGCGATGTATCAGTACAAGCGCATGGATGACGAAGGCGTGAAGCCGTCCTTTGTGAGTATGCGTTCCCGCAACTCCTATATCAGCACGGAATTCCTGTCCGGTAATTGTGCAATGGCCGAAGGCTTCCCCTACATCCTGCGCGATATGCGCTTGCCCGACCAGTTCCCCTTCGACTTCGAAGTCGGCGTTGTAACTCCGCCAGTCAACGAGCCGGGTGACACTTGCTATACTTGTGGCGGCGTTCAGTTCCTTGCCATCAATCCAGGTTCCGAGCATAAAGAAGAAGCCTTCCAAGCAATGGTCTATTACATGGAACACGGCGCGGAATACATGGTTAACCTGTCTGTTCCCCCGGTCGCCGAAGCGAGCGACGAGCTAATCGAAGCATTCGTTGAAGGTACTCCCGTATCCGTGGAAGACGGCGCCAAATTCTTCGATACGAATGTGCAGTTCGTCAAGTCGAACCCATATGAGGATTATCCGAACGGTGTGGACTATCAGTCGATTATGAACGAAGAGGCCGAGGTCTACTTCACCAACGGACAGGACTTTGACACCTCTGTGGAGAATATCCGCACGCGCTCTGAGGAGCTCGTGGCTTCGGCTGCCGCCGAATAATGTGCGCAGCTTGCCGGGCCGGCGCTTCCAGTGCGGCCCGGCAAGCTTTTTCGCATAAATCCGGCAAATGATTAAAAGGATGGAGACAGCATATGAACCAGAATGCGGTATGCGCCCCGGCGGCGGGCTCCCGGAACACGCAAAAAAAACGCTTCACACTGAAAATGCGCACACGTGAAGCGCTCACCGGTTATCTTTTCATCAGCGTCAATCTAATCGGCACATTGATTTTTGTTGTGCTGCCGCTGTTTATGACTGTTGTGCTCAGCTTTTCGGAATGGGATTACACCAAAGGTCTGGCCGGAATGGAATTTGTCGGCTTGGAACACTATGCCCGTATGGTGAGCGACCCGAAAATCAGCACTTCCCTGTGGAACAATCTTTATTTTTCCTTCCTGCAAATTCCTGTAACCATCGTGCTGGCGCTCTTGCTCGCGTCCCTGCTGAACAAAATCGCGTTCTGCAAAAAATTTCTGCGAACAGTATATTTTATTCCATTTATCACTTCTTGGGTTTCCGTATCCATCGTATTCAAAGCGCTGTTCAATCCAGAAGGCGGCCCCGTAAACAGCCTTTTGATGGCGCTGGGAATCTCGAATCCTCCCGGATGGTTCATGGACATTCATTGGTCAATGACGAGCATCGTCATCCTGACGGTATGGCATACTGTGGGATACTATATGGTCATCCTGCTGGCCGGGCTCCAGAACATCAACACCGAGCTGTATGAAGCGGCTGCGATTGACGGGGCAAACGCGCGTCAGCGTTATTTTCGCATTACACTTCCTATGCTTACGCCGTCGTTGTTCTTTATCATGATCATGTCAATGATCAACTCGCTGAAGGTGTTTGATCAGGTTTCCGTTGCCACACAGGGCGGACCTGGAACATCGTCCTTCGTTCTGGTCTATGCCATTTACGATTACGCCTTCAACCGATTTGAAATGGGTTATGCTTCTGCCATCGCATGGGTACTGTTTATCATCATCTTGATTTTTACCCTTGTGCAGTGGAAACTCCAAAACAAATGGGTCAACTATGATATGTAAGGGAGGATTGGAGATGGATGCAAAAAAGAATCGCCATTTCGAGCGCATACTGGGAAAGACAGTTGTCACGGTCGTGCTGATAATCTGCGGAATCAGCTGCCTGCTTCCTTTGGCATGGATGATCTCCACGTCGTTCAAGCCTGAGCTGGACGTTTTTGAATACCCGATCCGCTGGATTCCCAAACGCTGGAACTTCAACACGTACAAGACGGTTTTTACCGACGATTTGTTTCCCATCTATTTTTTGAACTCGGCTAAGGTGACGTTCTTCTCCGTTGTGGGCAATGTGTTTTTTTCGGCTTTAGCGGGATATGCTTTTGCGCGCCTGCGCTTTAAAGGGCGCAACGTTCTCTTTATCATTTATCTTGCCACGATGATGGTTCCGAACCAAGTTCTTCTGGTTCCGAAATATCTTTTGTTTCAGACACTACATATGTCCAATACCCATTATGCGCTGATTCTTCCTGCCATGTTCGAAGTTTTCAGCGTGTTCCTGATGCGTCAGGCATTTATGTCGGTACCGCGGTCGCTGTCCGAGGCCGCCATCATCGATGGAGCCAGTCAGTTCCGCGTATTTGGTCAGATCATTCTTCCGCAGATCAAGCCTACTTTGCTGACTGTCACGCTCCTGCAATTCACCAGCAGCTGGAATGATTATATCAATCCCAAGACATACTTGAGCCGCGACTTCATGTACACCATTCCCGTCGGACTCCAGAAATTCCAGATGAGCAACGGCTCCAGTTACTCCACCATCATGGCAGGTACGGCGGTATCGCTGATTCCGATTATCATTCTGTTCATTTTTACTCAGAAATACTTTGTAGAAAGCTTTGCTTCCAGCGGCGTAAAAGGCTGACCGGAAAGCGCTAGAGGTACAACATGGAAGATACAGCAATGCGGTCGGGCTCTTACCCACTAATCGACGACGGACTGTACAAGGTGCTCTTGGTGGACGACGAGGAAGTCGTGCGCCATGGGCTACGCTATATGCTGGACTGGAAGACGCTCGGTTTTCGCATTGCCAACGACGTCGGGAGCACGGCAGAAGCTTTGCATCTGCTGGAGAGCAACCATTATGATGTGCTCCTGACAGACATCCAGATGCCTGGACGGAACGGACTGGAACTGATTGCAAAGATTCGCAAGTGCAGCCCGGGAACTAAAATTGTCGTTCTCAGCGGTTACGATTCCTTTGAATACGCGGTTACCGCGATGCGTCACGGCGTGGAGGACTATCTGCTCAAGCCGTTTTCCCGCGAGCGTGCACAGCTCGTTTTTTCCAAACTCGCGGACAAACTTACGCAGGAAAAGCAGCAGCAAACCCAGCATAGCGCAAGTGCACAGCTGGCGGTAAGCCATTTTCTGTATCATCTTGTCCAAAATGACTACCATTCCACAGAGCGTATCATGGATCTTGAGAATGCACTTGGACTGGTGTTTCCTCTGCGGATGATACTCGTGAATTTCTGTTTCAAAAACTATGCGGAGTACATTGCCTCTCACTGGAACGGAAACAGCCACGCGCTGTTCTCCTGCGTTTACAAAACTATGAAAGAGGCGCTGTCCGCTGATTTCGATATGATCTCCTGCCAGATCGGAAACAACTGCATCTTCGTCGTGCCGCAGATGGAACAGCAGCAAGCGGAGGAACTTCTTGCACAGCAGGCTGACACACTGCTTCATGAATGCGCCATTGGCGTCAGCGAATCGGTGGAAAATATCTGGGAGCTCTCCATCGCCTACTGTCAGACGATTGAGGCACTGAACCAGGCGCAGCGCACAGTGAATTTCTATTCGGGCAGCGTACCATCGGCTTACACGCTCAACAGCCGCCTCTTGGCATGCCAGAATGGGATTCTGCATTGTCTGGAGTGCGGACGTGCAGAACAGCTGCCTGAACTGACGCAAAAGGTGTTCGAGATTCTTCGCAATCAGAGTGTCAATTACATTTACAACTGGTGTCTGAATTCCATTCATACAGCCATCGAATATTTCGATATCGAAAAAGAAAAAACGGGCCGTATCAACTATCACCTATTTCTTGATTCGACTGTGCATGACGACCTGATCACTATGCTGCGGACATTTTATGAAGAACAGCTGAAGGAGATTCTGCGCATCCTGCAGCGTTTGGCGAACAATCCGAATAAGCAAATGATTGAAAAAGCCTGTGCGATTATCTACCACCAGTATGCGGAAAGCAGTTTTTCTCTCAACGCAGTTGCTGATGAGATCAACATCAGCTACGGATACCTGTGTACGATTTTCAAACAGGTAACAGGAGAAAAGTTCATGGACTATTTACTGAGAGTCCGCATGCAGAACGCCAAACGTCTGCTGCTGGAAGGCGGTCACAAAATTTATGAGATTGCACAGCAGACAGGCTACAACAGCGCACGGTACTTTACGCTGACATTCCGCAAATACTATGGGATGACACCCAGCGAATACACCAAAAAGTACGGAGGGAAGAATGAAAAAATATAAACTATCGATCTTAGCAGTTCATTCGCTGGGAATCGTGGGATTTGTACTGATGTCGCCTGTGCTCCCGGATGTACAGGCCGAATACCCGAACGCCGGTTCTGTCGCTGTGCAGATGCTGGTCACGCTGCCCGCGATCTGTTCACTTGTGGTCGGACAGATTTCCGGCTGGATGAGCAACTTTGCCGAAAAGCGTCATCTGATTCTGATAGGCCTTATTCTCTTCGGAGCCGGCGGACTCGGCGGATATGCTGCTGCGGAATTCTGGCAGCTATTTTTATGCCGTGCCCTAGTGGGGGTCGGGATGGGACTGTTCTATCCGGTCAACCTGAGTCTTGTCTCCGATTTGTTCGATGGACAGGAGCGCACCGCAATGATCGGCTGTACGATGGCTGCCAACTACTTCGGCGGTGCAATCGGAACGGTCGTGGCCGGTCTTCTGGCCGCTTTCAGCTGGCGCAGCGTCTTCCTGGTCAATCTGTATGTCGTTCTGGTTCTCGGGGTGTGCGTATTCTTTCTTCCCAGCCACAAAAACAACGTCCAGAAAGCCGGGCGGCGCTACCAGCTTCTGCCTTGGCGCGTATATCTTCTTGCCGCGTTCGCAATGGCACAGATGCTTGTATTCTATTCCTGCGTGACCAACTTCGCAACATGTACGCAGGAGCTCGGACAGACGCAGGCTGTAGTTGCAAGCATCGGGGTGGCCGCATTATACATCGGTTGCTTTCTGACCGGAATGATTCTCGTCAGGCTTCAGACGGCCATGGGCGCATGGCTTGTCCCGGCAGCCGTAGCGACCATGGGACTCGGATTCCTTGGTCTTGCCAAGGCGGATCATCTTCTCGTGCTGTATGCTGGAATCTTTCTGGTGGGGCTCGGCGACGGCATCATTATTCCGTCCATCATGGCCCGAACAGCAGAAGTTTGCCCTGTGATATACAGCGGGCAAGCAATGGCCACTGTCAATATCGGCACGTCCATGGGACAGTTCGCCTCACCGCTCTTTTTTGCAGGAGTCAAACTGGTTCTGCAGGCGGATACGGCACAATCCGGATTTGAGGGCGTGTGCATTCTGCTGATTGCTTTGGCGGTCGTTCTGATTGTGCGGACAGCCGCCGGATCAGCAAGACGCCGGCAGGGATGTCGGCAGGGATGAAAGGAGCCGGAAACATGCAAACCATGCAGCAATATATCACGGAAATGGGGCTGGAATACTCTCAGAAGCAATTCGATGCGTGCCTTACAGCATTTGTCTCGGAGATGGAGCGCGGTTTGGCGGGTGGCGCCAGCTCTTTGAAAATGATACCGGCCTATCTGGACGCACAGGCTCCGCCGTCTGACGGCGGACCGGTCATCGCCATCGATATGGGCGGGACCAATCTTCGCATCGCATTGATCGAATGGAAGAATAGCCGGATGCATTTTCTGGACCGTCGGCAGTATCCCATGCCAGGGACACAAGGTAATTTGGAGCGCAGCGAATTTTTCGAACAGATTGCGGAGTATCTTCTTCCGATAGCGGATCAAAGTGCTCGCATCGGCCTGTGTTTTTCCTTTCCGTGCGAGATTCTTCCTACGCTGGAAGGGAAAGTGCTCAATTTCAACAAAGAAGTCTCCATACGCAACGCATCGGGGGCGCTGCTCGGTCAAGAAATCGACGCAGCTTTGCAGAGATCCGGTTGCCGCGTCCGCCATAGAACCTGCGTCATCAATGACACGGTCGCTACACTTCTGGGCGCAAGAGCCCAAGCTGTACGGGATTATGCTGGATACATCGGCTTTATTCTGGGGACCGGCACAAACTCATGCTACCGCGAAAAAAATACCCGTATCCCAAAATCGGAATTTCTCCGAAAAAAAAAGGGATACAGTCTCGTCAATCTGGAATCGGGCGGCTTTGCTGGTCTTGCGCTCAATAGGGTAGACCAAGCATTTGACGCACACACGGCCGCTCCAGGGACACAGCTGTTTGAAAAGATGATCTCCGGAGCCTATCAGGGAGCTCTGGCTCTCGCTTATCTTCAGGATGCGGCACGACATGGACTTCTAGGTCAGGCTACTGCCGGCCGACTGCCCGCACTGTCTGTTCTTCAGCCGCAGCAGGTGGACGCATTCTGTTTGGATCCATGCGGAGACAACGTTTTGTCTCAAATGCTGCCGGACACGCAGAGCCGTGAATCCGCTATACTTCTGCTGAACGGTTTGTTTGACCGGGCGTCCATGCTGACCGTGTGCAACTGGGCCGCAGTTCTGAAAAAGATGGCGGCAGACGGAAAATCCAATCTGCCCTACTGTATTTCAGCCGAAGGTTCCACGTTTTACAAATGCCGACCTCTGCACACGCGGATTCTCTCCTGCGCAGAATCGCAGCTGAATCAACGGCTTGGACTTGCCGTGGAGATCATCCGAGCCGAAGAGAGCACTCTGATGGGCAGCGCTCTGGCGGCTCTGTGGGGCTGAAATTCCCCTTCCTTTTTTGAGAAGAAAGGAGACCTCAATGAATCTTTTGTTTCTGGGCGGAACGGGGAACATCAGTTCAAGTGTCACCCAGCTCTGTCTTAGTCGAGGCGACGAGGTGTGGATCGTGACACGAGGCAAGAACGTCCTGCCACAAAGCGGCCGGATTCACTCCATTGTCTGCGATGTGAACGATCCCGACGCACTGCTGCAGGTACTGCATGGAAAAACATTCGACGCTGCAATTGATTTTATCTGTTTTACCTCTCAACAGGCAAAAGAGCACACGGAAGCCCTGCGCGGAAAAGTCGCTCACTTTATTTTCATCAGTTCCTGTACCGTCTATCAGAAGCCATGTTTGAGTCTGCCGATTACGGAGGATACCCCGCTGAAAAATCCGTTCAGCTCCTATGCCCGCGGAAAAATCGCCTGCGAGCTTTATTTCCAGCAGGAATACCGGGAGCATGATTTTCCTGTGACGATCGTACGGCCGTCACACACATACGGAGAAACGAAACTTGTTGTCGGGCCCACAATGGGTTGGCAAGTCTCACATTGGACGCTGGTGGATCGTGTCCTTCGCGGAAAACCTGTGGTGGTACACGATACCGGTCGAAGCCGGTGGACAGTGACACACAGCGATGACGTCGCGGTCGGAATTGTCGGCCTCCTGGGAAACCGGGCCGCAGTCGGGAACTCTTTTCATATCACCGGCGAAGTCTCTTATACCTGGAATGAGATCATGCAGACATATGGCTTTCTTCTCGGCCGTGAGGTAAAAATCGCCGCGATTCCATCGCAGATGCTCATTCGTGTCAACGAAGAACTCCGTGCAAAACTGTACGGCGATATGGCGGAAAACGCCATATTCTGCAATCGGAAAATTAAACAATTCGTCCCGGAATATGCACCATCCATCTCTCTACACGAAGGCCTTGCACGCTCGCTGAACTGGTACTGGGCACATCCGAAGCATCAGATTGCTGACGAAGAATACAACCGGTGGTTGGACGCACTGATTTCAGAATGGAGCACCTATCTGTATGCATAACCGTCAGTGCCAAAAAATGAAAATCCTATCTCCCAGTAAGAGCGCGTATCCATCCAAGACTGGATGCA
>CALCJW010000260.1:0-14795 GCA_937967235.1 uncultured Clostridia bacterium | reverse complement strand
GGGGAACGCCGACGACGGTTACTGCACCCGGCAGCGGCTCGACCGGCAAGGTGCTTCCGTTCGGACTGGACTGCTCTGGCTTTGTGGACTGGACGTTCTATAACGCCACGAACGGTGCATATCTGCCCGGACGCGGCGGTGGTGCAGCCTCGCAGCATGGCTACTGCACCAACATTGCATGGTCAGACGCGCTGCCCGGCGATCTCGTCTTTTACGCGGATGACAGCCACGTTGGGATCGTCTGTGGCTATGACAGCGTAGGAAATATCCTCGTCATCCACTGCTCCGGCGGGCAGAATGGCGTGGTCGTAACTGGGCGGGAGGGCTTTGCTGTCGCAGCAAGGCCGGATTTGTTTACGGATTAGTCCAATTTGCTTCGTTTGTGCGGCGTTCTTTGGTGGCTCTGGTGAATAGCTTTCTTTCCTTTTTCCTGCGATACTTGGCGTACCAAAGCGAAAGGAGACTGTAATGGAAACACGAAAAAACCTGTGTGCCATGCTGCCCGTCGCACTCCACACCAGAGTCCGGCAGGAGCAGGAAAAAGCCGGGATGACCCTTGGCGAGTATGTGGAAGCGATGATCACAGAATATTACGATTGGAAGGATGGGAAAATCATGACAGGAGAAATGAGAACCTTGGCAGCACAAATTCCCGCAGAGCTGTTTGACCGGCTCGACCGCTACCTCAAGGCGCGCGGCATCAAGAAGAAGGACTTTCTGGTAGACCTCATCACCCGCGCGCTGGAGGCAGCCGAAGCCGCCGAACTGGTCGATTTGACCGAAGGGGTCACGGAAACGCCGCCAAATGATGGCGAAGAAGCAGCGCCGCACGATGAACCGGATGAAGCTCCGGAAGCAACCGAAACCTGATCCTGAACCAAGCCCCCGCAGGTCAAGCCTGCGGGGGTAAACCTTTGTCGCAAGCCGTCAGCCGACACGCGCCCGCGTGTCGGCTTTTCTGCGTCCCGGCAGGGAACCCTACCCCAAAGGCATAAAAGCGCATGTTGGTACGTGTGTGGCGAAATGCGAAACTGCAAATTCGCAATGTCGAGGTTGCGCTTACATTTTAGGACAAACCCCCATTGTAACGAAGTGCAGCATTATCCGGACATATTCTCGGATACAGGTACCGCAGCGGAAGTGTCAATATCAGAAAGTAGACTGCACAGTCCAACAGTTCCCTGCACATGCAGTTTGTTCATTGACAAACGCTGTGCAAGGTTCTTTTTCTTCCCGTTGTACTCGAGAAGCATAGCTTCGGCGTATCCCATGGAACCAGGGCAGCGCTCCTTCGACATTCGAACGAGCTGTTTTATCGAAAGTGCACCCACTTTCTCTTTGAATATCTCATCATTCAACTGATCGCCAAAAGCAAACACCAACCGCGTAATACCATTTAGAATATTTGCAGAAAATGAATTCGCATCTCCCTCCCACGTTCCAGCGCAGAGCCGCAAAACACGGTTCAGCATATGATAACCATGATTTTGATAAATCTGTTCGAGCGTTGATACCGCACATATCACACACGGTGCTTTTTTTGTTCCAAGAGACAGTCCATATGACTCTAACAGATCTTTGATAATAAGCTGGTCATCATTACCAGCCTCAAGATTTGCTGTAAAAACTTCATACGGACTCAATCGTTTTACAAATTTTTGCTGATTTGCAAAAATGTCGGCCTCGTGCTCGTAAATAAGCTCATCGTAAATCATACACCACACTGGCGTATCGCGAGAACCGGAAACCAGCGCAACAATTTCAATTGTATGTTGTCCGTTGAAAACATAATTGACGCCGTCTCTTCGGCTGACCTTAACGGGGTTAATCTGGTATGGGTCAAAGTTTGCAGCTGCATTTGCGATATGGGCTCTTGAAAGATTTCTTTGATACTTTTGATTGGAAACGAGATTCTTGATGGGGATCTTTTCAAAATGTACATCTGGTACAAATAAGCTATGGTCTTCCATGTCATTCTTCCTCTAGTATCCGCAACATTTCGCCCGTCTTATCAATCAGAATATGCAGTTCCCGTACAAGCGCTAAACGCGCAGTAGATGAAATAAGGGACAAATCTGTTTTTGTCTGGATTCGTTGAATGGAACCCGTCCATGACGGAATGGTCAAGGTAAGTCCTGTAATGTCCGCATCTGGATCAAACATTGGCATATCCTTTATCGATTGACCAACACCGCCTAGCGGCTGTTCTAAGGTACGGTTGATTGCAGTTCGTGTTTTCTTGAATTGTATAAAGGGTTGCTGCTGCATCCTTTGAATTTTTCGATCTATTTTCCGCATTTCAGCTGGATCCAGTTTTGAAAGCGCCACAATACTTTTGTGCGACACCTTATACTGCCCAGAAAGGATCTTTGATCCAAGGGAAGGCTCAGTGTCTACAATTACATCAACAGCCCTCGAGTAAATTGCATACTTTTCTACCGTTCCAGCCGAAATGCAATTATCATCTGCAATTCTATCCGCAGTTCGATGACGCGAATTGTCCGTACAGGTTTTCTTGAAGGCGGTTGTAGACTCTGGCGATGAATACTGATTGAAGCCATTTGGATTTTTAATCTTTGACACAAACTTTTCCGAATCGTACTGCTTTCCAATCAGATACTTTCTGGTTTCCTCTGAAAGATTTCGTCGACCAAGCTGATTGGCACAAATCCATGCGATGGCCTCCTCTCGACAGTAAAAGTTCATTTCTTTCACTGAAAACGGAATGCTGTGACGTGTACAGATCTCATAACGGTTGTGTCCATCGATAAGTGTCCCACGCCAGACAACGAGTGGGTCGCGGCAACCATCGGCAAGAAGATTTTCCTCAAGCTGCAGATATTCTGTTCTTTGCAGCGGTGGAATTAGATTCTTAAATTGTGGATCAATTGTAAGTAATTCCTGCATTTTCATAATGATATAAGCTCCTGCTTATCTACCCGTTTCAATGTTTCCAACGGAAATACTGCTACGCGCATGGATGAAACAACATGTCCGTGCAAGCGGTAAGCGCGCCCATCCTCAAGCTCTGGCACCAAGGTGCGAAGTCGTTGTACAAACAGTCGGCTATACAGCTCATATGATTTTTCAGACTGCATCCGAGACACGACAATGCGATGGCTCTGTTTTCCAGGTGTTCCGCTTTCAACAGATTGTATTGCAACCAGCTTTGCTTCCGGATTTACAAGCAGTTGGATTTGGCTCGGTGAACCGAGCTGCCGAAAGAGTGCTTTATGAATCCGAATTCCATACTTCTTTGTATCGACCGCTAATGTAACCTCGCTGCAAACATTTTGGTTCACTCGTATACCTCCTCCATTGATAGCTGTTGAGACAGTTCCTGAGATTTATCCGGCAATGCAACTTGGGCTTTTTTAGAAGCTTCTTTGATAGAGTAAACTGCATACCCATCAAAAATATTAACCTGCATAGCATGTTGATGTTCCTTGTACGGCAGTCCAAACTGATTTTGCCATCCGGACGGAAAAACCGGTGTCCGTGAAGTCCGCGGCTTTTCTCCTTCTGGAATACTTCTCTGATAAACCTCCGTTGCAGTCAGGTCAAACGCAATCATATATTCGCCATTTGCGTGAATCAGACGACCGAGCAATTTATATCTATAATCCGGATTCCAAGCCATCATAGAAAACATTTTTGCAAAAAATAATTTACAGGTTATTTGCCGCGGAGAACGCTTCCCTTTCGACATTCCGCACCACGCGAAGCTGTCTCTTGTGTTTTCTGCACAGGGGCGTAATGCCATGATTTTGGTTTCCTGATTTACTAGAACCTGAACATAAAAGGCATCCGGAAATTTGTTCAGACATGCGCAATTCACATAAAATTTGTAATTGTTAAAAGTTACAGCTGGCTCGCGAAGATGCGCAAAGAATTCTCTGCGCACAACCTGAAATCCCTCAAAATCAAAATCTGCACCCATGTCAACAACTTCATCATTCGTATTCAAAGACGGTACATCAGAAGAATTGTTCATATTTGCCGATACAGGATCTTCATTTAGAGTAAAAACATCTGTACGCTGAGAATCATTCCATGTCTCCATTGTGGTCCTCCTGTGGCATTGTACCACCCAATTCTTTCATAATGTATTGTCTCAATTCATCAAAATCCGTAACGTGAAGTTTTTTTCCTGTTTCAAAGAGCTGCCCTTGAAGATTGAGCGCCCACTTTGATCTAGTCATATGCTCTAAAGCCGATAGAGAACACTCATGCAGATAGAACTCTTTTCCGAATGTACCGACCCACTGCTCAGGGATTGCCCGGACACGTTTTCCAAGTGTAGAAAGAGGCCGGATTGTTTCTTCGCTTGCACTTGCTGTCCGCGCAGAAAGCTCCTGCGATCGGATAAAAGTTTCGGAATCAGCAACATCGAAAATATAAACAAGCTGCCCGGCATCTTCACAGAGAATTCCGTTTATACGATATTTGCACGCTGTATTCCAACCAAACAGGTGAAAAATTGTGTCTCTGAATGCAGCAGCTGATATTTCGCGTGGCTGTGGCTTGCCGTTATAGTTCGACGAAATAGCCACTCCACTTCGATTTGTCGAATCTGTAGGTCGAACAGCAAATTTCATTTCAAGAGGATTAATTAGCAACTCCACACATCGCTTTGCACCGAAATGCTTGATGCATGCAGCGCTGAATTTAACCTTTTTATCTGCAAACGTCACAAACGACTGACTATGCGCGCCCAAAAATTCGGTTCTGGTTATTTCAAAACCGCGTAAATCAAAATCACCCGCATTGACCGCAAAAGTTGCGTTCTCCTGTACCTGTGTGGTCGTACTGGCTGTGGAAACATCAGTGTATGCGCTTCTGGCAGCATTCAGATAGTCTTCTTCCTTGAAACCGGACCACCTTGGGTTGATGGAAACAAAGCCTTTCAGCAAGCCGTCATGAATAACCCGGAGCTCCGGCAAAATGGACTTGTTCCCGTATTTTGCATTGTCCAGCATTCGCTGAACCGCGTTGAAATCATCACGGCGTATAATGGCGTCATGGTGGTTATAGTAGCGGCTTTGTGGTTTCTCACCGCGATTTTTTAGCGACCGGTGTGTTCGGTAGTTTTCTGTGACGGTTTTTCTTGTAAGGACATCGCCACAGTGCCGCTCGTTGCGAAGGATTGAAACGATTCCGCTGGATGACCAACATGTTTTTCCAAAATATGTGTTTCGTTCCTGTTTGGTCAGTGCATCAGCAATCTGTTGGGTAGAGTAGCCATAAAGATACATATAAAAAATTAGCTTTACGGTGGGCGCTTCCTCCGGATTGATCTGAAGATGACCGTCTGCATCATGGGTGTATCCAAACAGCTTCGGTGTAAGCGGAACTCCGTGGTCAAGCCGCATGCGCAGGGATGTTTCCATACTCCTGCTGCGGGTGTGCGATTCTTCCTCAGCCATTGTCGCCTGAAAAGTAAGTGCCATTTGTGAATCGTCGTTCAGGGAGAAGATCGCTTCCGATTCAAAGAAAACGCCAACGGGCGGTCGTCTTTCGGCCAGCGACCGAACGGTTCCGATGAAATCTTCTACATTGCGCGCAAAGCGTGAAACGCTCTTCGTTACGATCATGTCGATCTTGCCTGCCCTGCAGTCCGCAATCATCCGATTGAACTCATCTCGATGTTTCAGCGAAGTCCCGCTAATCCCCTCATCGGCGTAAATATTCACAAGCGTCCAGTTTGGGTGACGGGTCACAAACTCTTCGTAATACTTCTTTTGCAGCTCATAAGACGTTGTTTGCCGAACGTCATCCGTCGATACCCGAACATAAATAGCGACTCGTTGGTTCACTTCATTGTCATAATAATCAACCTGCTTTTTCGCAGGGATGTATTCATAGTTTTCAGGATCGATCACCACATTGTATCGCTGCTTGATCTGTTCCTTTTGCCGTTCCCTACGTTTTCTGGCTGCTGAATCATGCATCTGAATGTTCTCCTGTTAAAAGAAGGCTTTCCTCGGAAATACTGTCCGGGAGGACTGACCAATGATCGGGGAACATGCCCCAATCGTGCAAGGTATCCTGATAACAGGAAGCCATCGTAAAAATATCCTCGGATACAAAATAGATGCCGACTGGTTTCTCTAACGCCGCGAGGATTCTTGCAAGGAATGTGATCTCGTAGTCCTTTTTGGAAACGTTGGATACCTTTTGTGTGATGATTAAATTGACGTTGCCGCGGAAGCAATCCCGTAGGAGTCTACACCATTCCGGTGCACTTTCCATATTCGGTGCGGTGGCCCCTTCGTCAATGTAAAAATCAATAAGTTCCCAATTCGGGCAGAGCGCCATCGTGTCCTGGTACTGCTTGACATGATAGTCCAGATAGTCCGCATATTTTGTTTGATTGAAATACCGGATATAGATTCCGACCTTGTAATGCTGCTTCGGATTCGGACGTTCTCCCCGAAGACCGTTAAGTAATGCCCTGTTGGATGAGCGCTCAGATTTTTGTATAGATTGCTCTGCAAAATTGCGGTGCAAATCCCGCGTCATTGAAAACGCCTCGTCTTCAGATTCGGATACTACTATTTGATTCCAAGTCTCAGACATTCCGTATCCCTCCCCATGCAATAATAAAATCCTTTGACTGTATTTTAGCCCGCACAGATATAAAAAGAAATAAACTGAGCGTGAAGATATCCACTCCCAGTGAAGGTACAACTGCGCTAGCCTTTTATGCATGTGACTCCATATGATAACAGGACACTATACAAGGTCAACTGACTGATTTTTCTTCTCATTATAATACTTCCGACTTTTTAAGGAGGTATTTATTTATGGCATTCAACAAAGAGACATTGGGACTGCGTATTGGGGAAATTAGAAGGAGACGTGGTCTTTCCCAAATGGCGTTGGCGGAACAGATTGAAAAAGCACCTACATTCATCAGCAGCATTGAAACCGGGCAGCGTGGCATGAGTCTCGAAACATTTGTATCCATTGCCAACGCACTGAACGTACCAGCGGACGCGCTTTTGATCGACAGCATCAAAAATTCGGAGCAAATCTCCAATTCTTTCTTTGCCGCTGTTACTTTTGACTGTACCGAATTTGAGCGGCGCATTCTGTTGGATCTGTTGATTGCATCGAAAGAGGCAATACGAAAAAACAAGCGTTTTCTGCAATATGACTCTATAAAATGAAGAAAATTCCAGGAAAAATATAATTTCAGAAAAACAGATTACATTTTCATCATTTGCGCGACTTTGAACCGTAAATCCTGTATAATACAAAACAGGAAACACACTTATGAGCAGGAGTACTTATGATTTTTTACATCGCAGATACGCACTTCGGGCATGAGAATGTGCTTCGGTTTGACGACCGACCGTTTTCGGAGATCGGGCAAATGGACGAAACGCTCGTCCAGAACTGGAACGCTCGTGTCGCAGACGATGATACCGTCTATGTCCTTGGAGATGCATTCTGGAAAAACGAAGAAAACAGCTTGAAAATCCCACAGCAGCTAAAAGGACACAAGCATCTGATTCAAGGCAACCATGATCGGGTCAAGGGCAGGCGTCGCCTTTATTGGGAAAGCATTATGCAGTACGCAGAAGTCAATGACGAAAACCGCTTGGTCATTCTGAACCATTACCCGATGCTGTTTTATAAAAACCAACACCACGGAGCGACGATGCTATACGGGCATGTACATAATTCAAGAGAGTGGCTGCTCGTGGAGAAGTGGAAACGTGAACAATGGGCGCTGGGGATCCCGTGCAGGCTTATCAACGTCGGCTGCATGATGGATTATATGCACTACACACCGCGTACACTGACAGAGCTGCTGGCAGCTGAACCGATGCCGGATATGGATTTGTTTGCGCAGATCGAGGAAAGCGTTACCCAATTTGAAGGTGCAAAGACACAGGTTTATGAACTGTGCAAACAGGCTGTGGGTGAGGTTTTAGCCGGGCGGCTTACCGATGAAGCGCAGATCGACAGGCTGCTGGACCGGGTAATTGATTTCGGTGACGATGCCCGTTTCCGTGAATTGTCCAAACAGCTTTGCCGTCATATCTATCATCATTACCCAAAACTGATTGGCAGTTTCCCCAGCATGTTCCGAGCACTATTCGAGGAAAAGGAAACCTGAAACAAAAACAGGAGTCAGATTACACAGCGCCCCGGAAAAACAGTTACCAGCCGACACGCGCCCGCGTGTCGGCTTTTCTGCGTCCCGACAGGAACGCTGCACTGGAAATCATAAAAACCGCGCGTTGGAGCGCGTAACGCGAAAGGAGCAACATGGAGAAAAGAACCTATCAATCATTACAAGAACTTCCGCTTATGCTGAGCATGATGGATGTCGCGTCCGTCCTCGGCATTTCCAAAGCAGGAGCCTATACACTCGCCCACAGCAGAGATTTTCCTGCCTTCCGGGTTGGACGCAGGATTGTCATTTCACAGGAAAAATTTCTGGACTGGCTGGAAAAGCAGGCTGCCGGAAGTTCTCTCACTTAGGACTAGCTATTTCGCTGTCTTTGTGATATTCGTTTGAGCTGCCGAAAGGAGGAACGCAAATGGCAAAAAAGAGAGTCAATGGCGAAGGCACCATTGGAAAGCGAAAAGATGGTCGCTGGGAAGCGCGCTACATTGCAGGTCGTGACCCAGAGACGGGAAAGCAGATTCGAAAAAGCATTCTCGGCAAAACACAGGCGGAGGTTCGCACCAAACTGAAAGAAGCACTGGCAGAAGCAACCGAGATCGATGTGGTCAAATCCGGCGAATACAACGTAGCAGGCTGGATACAGGCCTGGTACTCCCTGTACGCGCAGCCAAACGTGCGCGAAACGACCGCGCGCTACTACAAGGGTTATATCGATCACCATGTCCTCCCGCGTCTGGGCGATATTCCGTTAAACAAGCTGACATCGCTGGACATTCAGCAGTTCTATAAAGATCTGTTGGAAAACGGCAGAATTCGTGAGGATACAAAAGCCAAAAAACCGGGGCTCAGCAGCACAACTGTGCATGGCATCCACGTCATGCTGAAATCTGCTTTGAAACGCGCCGTGCAGGAACGACTGATTCCATTCAATCCAGCAGAGTTCTGTATCCCACCCAAGATCACAAAGCCGGAGCTACAGGTGATTCCATCGGAGCGATACCAGTCCTACCTGCACGCGGCAGAACAGCGCGGTGTACTGCCAATGTTCTACTTAGAGCTGTCCACTGGACTTCGGAAAGGTGAAATTGCGGCGCTGCTCTGGTCGGATTACGACACGCAGACGCAGACGATTCATGTGACAAAACAATATCTCTTCTACAATGGTCAGGGCACTGTGTCCCCGCCCAAATCAAGCACCTCTGTGCGCTACGTTTCCATCCCGGAGGAAGCTGCAAAGCTGCTGGAGCAGGAGCATGAAAAGCACCCGAAAAATCCCTACATGTTTTCTTCCCCGGTAACCGGCGAAATGTACCACCCGGACGCCATCGTGAAAATTCACCGGAAAATCTGCAAAGACATTGGGTTAGAGAACGTCAGATTTCACGACTTGAGACATAGCTTCGCCACGACCGCGCTGCAATGCGGCGTGGACGTGAAAACGGTCTCCACGATGCTCGGTCACAGCAGCGCGGGGTTTACGCTGAACGTCTACACACACTCGACCAGCCGGATGCAGCAGGAAGCGGCTAGAACCGTCGGAAACGTCATGCCAAAGATGCTGGAGCGCTGAAAACCGCAAAAATAGAATCCCGGCTGCCACGAAAAAAGCAGCCGGGATTCTCGTTCTTATCTCATTTTGTCCAAACAGGCACGTTTCGTCCCATCGCCGTTGGCGTCAGGGTTGGCGTCAATGTCGCTGAGTGGAAGACATCAGCCCAAGTTGCCTTGACCTTACGTAGTGGACGAAAGCCGCGTGAAACGAAGAAGAATTGAGACTGCCTGCGCAAAAACACGCCGCGTCGGCAGTCTCAGTTCTTCTCCAAAAAGTTCGGATAAAGCAAAAATCCGCACTTTTCAGTGCGGATTTTGGTGGGGGAAGGTGGATTCGAACCACCGAAGTCACTGACAACAGATTTACAGTCTGCCCCCTTTGGCCACTCGGGAATTCCCCCATATTCACTTTGCTGCGCTGCGGAAAGATTGGAGCTAGTAGACGGACTCGAACCCCCGACCTGCTGATTACAAAGAGTAGAAAAAATCTGAAAATATCGTTTTCCGGACGTTTTTGATCGTTTTCGCTAGAATTGAAATACTCTTCCACGTCCCTGTTTCCACTGCTTCCGTCCGCTCGTTTCCGCGTGTGGGTCACGGTGTGGGTCAGCCGTTTTTGCAAGTCCGCCATGTAAAGACGCCCCCAAATACCATTTCATAAGAACGCATGGTACTTTCCCACGCCAAACTTCAGCTTATCTGGAAAATACCACACGCAAAAACTGCACCGCTGTAAACAAAGACTAAGCCTTTTTATAAGCAGCTGCTACTCGACCCAATTTTCAACTTCCAAATCTGGTACGCGCTCAAACTCGCGGACGTTGTTCGTCACAAGGGTCATGCCCTCCGATCTGGCGTGCGCGGCAATCAGCATATCCAACGGACCAATCGGTGTTCCGCCGCTCTGAAGATAGGCACGGATCTCACCGTACTTAGAAGCCGCTGCCGCTCCAAAGGGAAGAATGCTCAGCGGAACCAGAAAACGAAGCAACGCCTGCTCGTTCTTTATGGGATTGGAGCTGTGCTTCATTCCATACTCCAGTTCAGCCAATGTGATGGAGGAAATGCAGACGCCGCTGTTCAGTTCCTTTTTCAGTCGCTGCAATACCTGCTCCGGCTTGTTCTTCATCGCGTAGATGCAGATGTTGGTATCCAGCATATACGTCACAGATGTTCACGCTCCTCTTGGACGCCCTGATCTCGACCATCCTCGAAAATATCGTCGGTGAAGCTGTTCAAACCGTCCATAAAAGTCTGCCACATGGATTCCTTCGGAACGAGGATCACAGCGTCACCAAGCTGCTGGACGATCACTTCGTCTGTGTTGAAACGAAACTTCTTCGGTAGGCGCACAGCCTGACTTCTGCCATTCTCAAAGATTTTCGCTGTTTCCATTGTGATCACCTCCCTAAATAATATATATCACAGTATATATTCTCTGTCAATAGGAGAATCTGATTCTCTCAACCGAAGTGTATTGACGCAGATTTCAGTTGTAGAGTATACTGAGAACACAATCATAGAGTGCAGAAAGAGGGATGAAAAATGGAACTGTCAAAGAATGATTGGAAACTGTTCCGAGAACGGCTTCCTGGTTGGCAGAAACGCTATATGGACAAGCTCACCCGTGAGTATGCCGAATTTTTGACCGATGACAGATGCCAACCATCAGAACGTTTTTGGACGCTGAATAAAAGAATACGTGAGGATCGGAGAAAACCGGGAGTGCAGCTTGAACTCCGAAAACAGAACGTTGTGTTTGATCTGGCGCACCTGATCGCGGATGGCGCAGTTTCGCTGGATGAGCTCGATGGCTTCAGTGAGGAACTGCAGAATATGGTTCGTGAACTTTCGCAAAAACAGGTCTAAAAATCGCGTTCCCATGGTCTAAGCCGTCATTCTTCATTCGAGGTTGACGAAATCATTATACTCCAAATGCGGCCATCTTTCTGATGGTCTCATTTTTTCATACAGATCCGTCAGGAATCTATAGAAATCATGGTGTGACGTCCGGATTATCGTACAGTCCTTGTGCTAAACTATTCTTATACTGCAAAAGGAGGCGTATACTTTGATTTCCAGAAAAACATACTGTAGGGCGCTGAATCTGCTGCAAACGCAGGAACATTTAGACGCAGAGTCTAGGCAGATTCTGCTGACGCTGCTCCGTGACAGCATCGACGATGTTTGCGACTACACATCCTGGTGGCTTTCCGAAACAGACGATTTTTGTGTCTGGACCGAAGATGAAAGCCAGAGGTGGGATCTGCACAAACCGGAAGCGCTTTACGATTTCATCACCGGAGAATACGGCAGAGCGGAGCATATCTGCGGCAAAAATTTTGTGACCGTCTCGATTCTGCTTGACGCAGATGTGAAAGAACAGCTCAATTCGTTCTGCGACGAACACGACACAACGCCGGGACAAATTCTGACGACTGCGCTGGAGTGGATGGTTCATCACCCCGAGGAAGCAAAATCGTATTTGGAAAACCTGACGAAGGAAGATACATCATGCGAAAAGAAGAACTGAACTTGGAAACGCTGCATACCGTTACGCCGGAAGAATTTCAGCAGCACTTCGATGTACTGACGGAAGAAGCCAGAACCGGCAATGTGCCGCTTCGCATTCGCACAGAAGACGGCTCGTCGGATCTGCTGCTGTTCGCGTGGGACGATTTCTTTGAGCGTTTTCATGAAATCTATCCGTCGGAAAAGCGGGCAGAAATCGAAGCAGCCTGCCAAGCATTTAACGAATCCGAATAAAAAGAATACAGCATCTAATACACTGCGCATCGCACATCGCTCATCCCCTGCCTAACTTAGGCTGGGGATTTTTTATGCAGACGAAAAATATTTTCCGCAAAATATTTTCAAAACAGACTGTTCAAAACGCGATTTTCTGTCGGATCAAATAGGGGGACTTTTCGAAACCGCCAACGACGCATTTTCGAGTGAACATTTTGTGAACTTTTGCGAAAAGGGTTCTAAAAAGTGCGTTCTCGCTGCCTACCACATGAGAGACTTTTTCGGAGGGGTTCGAACAGGCAACGCAGGCGCGGAAATGTAAATGATCTGTGAATTTTCTCGAAAAGGCTTCTAAAAATCGCGTTCCCGTGGCCTATGCAGTGAGGGGATTTTTTTCGGTGAGACACCGCTCAAAACGCAAAAATCTGTCGGATTAAATAGGGGGATGTTTTGAACGTCGAAAAAATTTCTGAATTTTTTGAAAACAGGCTGTCAAAACTGCGATTTTTATCCCTACTAGTAATGAGAGGATTTTTTGCGACAACCAAAATTTTCTCGTACAAACGTCGCAAAAGTTGTGCAACTAAAAGTGAGGGCAAATTTTTTGAAAAAAGTTTGGTACAAAAGCCCTCTGAATACGGATAAAGGGTAGGAGGTGTTTTTTCGGACAGACAAAATACAGACAGGAAAAATGAACACGAACAAAGGAGGACAACATGAAAGAATCAAACTACAAGAGCTACGACGAGTTGCCGCTGTTCCTGAACGCAGCGACAGTAGCGAAAGTGCTGGGCATTGCGCCGTCCAGCAGCTACGAACTGATGCACGAAAAAGATTTCCCCGCGCTGCGAATCGGGAATCGGATCGTCGTTCCGAAAGAAGCGTTCATCCGCTGGGTAGAGCAGCACACGGGAGGGTAGAGTGAAGCGCAGTCTCTGGCCGACACGCAATTCGGTCAAGGACTACTTCCCACTGCCGAAGGAGATTTTCTCGCTGGGTCTGAGCGCGGCAGAAATCGCAATTTATGCCCACCTGCTGTTCTGCGAAGATCGGCAGACATTCCAATGCTGGCCAAGCTACCGAAAAATCGGTGATGCGGTTGGGTTGAGTCCGAACACGATTCGTAAGCATATCCGCTCACTCGAAGAACGCGACCTGCTCGTCACAGAGCCGACGCAAGTTACAACGAAGGATGGTCGCAAGCGAAATGGCAATCTGCTATTCACAATCCGACCAATTCAATTCGCGCTCCAACAGGACTACGACCGGCAAATGCAGAAGCTTACCGAGGACGCGGCAAGGCGAAAATATGCCGATTTCATTGAAAACACAGGCTGAGCGTACAGCTAAAACGCCAATCCCAGCCTGTCACGCCCGTGTCGGCAGTTTGTGCGGCTTTCAGGACACAGTCGAGCGTGTACCCACCGGAAACCCAAAAACCGGACGTCGCGCCAACGTGCGGCAAAATAATTCGACCGAAGCCAAACGCAGCGGGTTCGGTCGAAAGAGGAGATGCAGCGGAATGGACGAGACCTGCCGCTTGCGGCAAATGCGGGAACACGCCGAAACGGGCAAAATCGAGAGATTTTGGACGCCGCGGCGAGAAAGCGGCGAGAAAGCAGGACAAAGCCGTGGGGTCGTGCGCGCCCCGCGGCGGTCACATCTGCCCGCGGGGCGGGCAGTTTCGGGGATTTACGAGGGCGTTCCAAAAGGCGCAAAAATCAGCCATGGGGTGTTGCAGAATGAAAAAAGCCCGCCGTTTCAAGGGAAACAGAGGGGTTCCAACGAAAAACACGAGGTGAATACAGAAAAATGGTAAAAGGAAAAGAAAAATTTGCACTCTGGATCACGCCGGAGTGTAAGCAGCTCGTCGATGACTGTTATGCGGACGATCAATGCCAGAGCCGCAGCGAATACATCGAAAAAGCAATCTGGTTTTATTCCGGTTTTCTGCACGCGGAGAAAGCGGAACACTATCTGCCCAAGGTCTTGCAGCAAATTCTTGCCGGGACATTGGAACGGTTTGCCGAGCGCATCGGACGGCAGCTCTTTAAGCTGGCGGTCGAGCAAAACGTCAATAATCATATCCTTGCTTCGGATACGGATATTGACGCGCGGAGCTATCAGAAAATGCGTGGGCTTAGCATGGATGAAGTCAAAAGAACGAATGGGAGAATCGATTTTGAGGATGTATTGTTGCAGGAAAGAGGTGTATAAGAAATGTCAAAATTGATTCAAAAAGCTGGATTTCTGAATCCAAACCGTGCCGGTCGTTATATGAATTATATCGCCACCCGCGACGGCGTGGAGCTTTTGGATGAAAACGCAGACAGCATTTATATGCGCTATATTG
>CALCJW010000259.1:0-7767 GCA_937967235.1 uncultured Clostridia bacterium | reverse complement strand
TGGTGATGGCAGCGGTTTCGGAGGATACGGCCTATCGCAACGCCTGCGGTCACTCCGACCGGGAAAATGCGGAAATCGAGTGTAATGCCGCCGTGCGCCGCGCCGTTCTCAATTCAAAGGATATGGAGCTTATCCGGTTGTTTTCGGATATGCCGGGGTTCCGCAGCCGCCTGCACCGAGAGGTTTTTGAGGGAACCCATGAGAGGCTTCACGATCTGCTGCGTCCGCTCTCGCAGGACGATATAGACGATGCGCTCCGTGCATGGAACGGAAATATCGAGAGCAAGCACGCCGTAGTGCGGTATATGGAGCAGCACGGGCGCGAAAAAGAAACCGCCGCATGGCTCGCCCGCGAGTATGGAGGGAATGAAAGCAAAAGCCTTTTTATCGTCCGTGCCGGAAGCCCGGAAACCGCCGAACTGACGTGGCCGAAGGTGCAGCGGCGACTGGCGCAGCTCATCCGCGAGGATAAATTCTTCACAGAGCAAGAAAAGTCTGTGTTGGAGCAGAACCGGAATTACCTGATTTTAGACCGGCTGCGGGCAGACTGCGAATACTTTCTTGGCGCAGGCAACCGCGCAGAAAAGCATCTGTGGGCGGGCAGCGTCTATGCACAGATCGTCAAAATGCGGGAGCTGTATGACGCGCTCCCCCAAAAACCGGAATGGCTGACGAAAGAAATGATTGATGATTATGCCGACCGAATGGCACCACAGTATCAGGTCGTAGTGTATCATCACTTTGAAAACGGCTTTGATGAGAAACGGGACTATCAAACGCTGGAAGAAGCAGAAAAAGCCGCACAGGGTTATGTGGACGGCACGATGGAAAGCGACGGCTTTGCGTATGACGGCGCAGCCATCTACGACCAGCAGGCACGGAAGTATCTGCGTATCTACGGCGATTACCCGGATGAACGGGCGCACGCAGAGGTAGCGGGACGTGAGCCGACCGCAGAAAGCATTATCCCCGCAGACCGTTTCCATGTGGTAAGCCTTGACCGGGGCTTCCGCACTCTGTACGCCGTATGGGACGATGAAAACCACGGCTACCATGTGGACGCGGACGGCGTGACCGAGGAATTTACAAGCGAATGGCAGGCGGAGGCGTACCGGCTGGAGCTGCAAGGACAGGCGGAGCAGGCGCTTTTAGAGCGGGCAAAGGGGCTGATTTCCGACTTCTGCCAGAGTGAATACGGCTCAGAGGCGGATTTCAGCGACCCGGCGAAGATCGGCGTCGCCTACACCGCTGTCACCGACGATGAGATTCCCGTTCAGGTGAATATCGACCTTGTGAATTACCGGCTGGAACGCTATCTGGACGATGAGCATCTGGAAACCCGCCAATACGGCTCTTTGCAGGAGCTTATTACCAACGAGCTGGAAAACCTCGATTTCAGCGACCTCATTCATGTTTCGGATGAGGATGTGGAGCAGCACCGATGGCACGAGCCGGAGGAAGCAGTTGCGGAAGCTCCCGAAACAGCTCCCGCCCCGCAGAGAGAACCGTTCCCGTATTCCGTAGGTGATACGGTGTATCTGGAAAACGGTAAGCCCTATATCATCGAGAGCGTCGGCGTCTTTGATATTACCCTCAGCGACCCGACGCTTTTCTATCCCATCTCCCGTGCGGAGAGCAGGGAGAACTTCGCACGGCTCATGGAGCGGTATCCGCAGCCGGAAAAGACTGCCGCAGAGAATACGGCTGTCCCCGAAAAAGAACCAAAACCCGCCTACACCGAGGAAACCGTGGCAGTATATCCCGGTGACAAAAACAACCTCCCCTATGATGTAGAGATTCGTACCCTGCGTTTTGACGAGCCGGAGCATGACCCACCCTCTGCGGAACCCGCCGAGCCTGAACCTCCTGCTATGAGCGAGGAAGAAGCGCTGCTTCTGGAACAGGAAGGCCGAGCGGCACTTTCAGAAATGGGCGAATTTGTACCCGACCCCGATGATGCAACTTTGCAGGCCGAGATAGACGAACCGCCCGTGCCGCAAAAGCCGCCTGCGGAAAACTTCCGCATCATGGACGATGATCTCGGCAAAGGCGGCGCAAAGGCCAAGTTTCGGGCAAATATGGCGGCTATCCATCTCCTGAAGGAGCTGGAGTTTGAGGGCTTGCAGGCCAGCCCGGAGCAGCAGGAAATCCTCTCCCGCTATGTGGGCTGGGGCGGGCTTGCGGACGCTTTTGATGAAAGCAAGGATAACTGGAAAGACGAATTTGCGGAGCTGTACACCGCGCTATCCCCGGAGGAATACGCCGCCGCCAGAGCGTCCACGCTGAACGCCCACTACACCAGTCCCACCGTTATCCGCGCCATTTACGACGCGGTGGAGAGCATGGGCTTCCAGACAGGCAACATTCTGGAGCCCAGCATGGGCGTGGGCAATTTTTTCGGTATGCTGCCGGAGAGCATGAAAAGCAGCAGGCTCTACGGCGTGGAGCTGGACAGTATTACCGGCAGAATCGCAAAGCAGCTCTATCCCAAGGCGGATATTACCGTGGCCGGCTTTGAAACCACCGACCGAAAGGACTTTTTCGACCTCGCCATCGGCAACGTGCCCTTTGGACAGTATCAGGTCAGCGACCGGGCTTTTGACAAGCTCGGTTTTTCCATCCACAACTACTTTTTCGCAAAAGCGCTGGATCAGGTGCGTCCGGGCGGCGTGGTGGCCTTCGTCACCTCCCGCTACACCATGGACGCCAAGGACAGCGCCGCAAGGAAGTATATCGCCCAGCGCGCAGACTTCCTCGGCGCGATCCGCCTGCCCAACAATGCCTTCAAAGCCAACGCCGGTACGGATGTCGTTTCGGATATTATCTTTCTTCAAAAGCGGGACAGACCCATTGAGATCGAACCGGATTGGGTTCATTTGGGTGAAAATGAGGACGGATTTGCCATCAACCGGTATTTCATCGACCACCCGGAGATGGTGCTGGGACGGCAGACCTCGGAAAGCACGCAGTACGGCAGGCAGGACTTTACCGTTGCGCCCACCGAGGGCGCAGACCTTGCGGAGCAGCTCAGCGGCGCAATTCGGAATATCCGTGGAACCTACGCGGAAGCGGAGCTGCCCGATCTGGGCGAGGATGAGACCATCGTGGAGACCATCCCGGCAGACCCAAATGTGCGGAATTTCTCCTACACCGTGGTGGACGGGGAGCTGTACTACCGTCAGAACAGCATCATGACCAAGCCCGACTTCAACGCCACCGCAAAGGAGCGGGCCAAGGGCATGGTGGAGCTGCGGGACTGCGTGCAGAAGCTCATATCTGAGCAGATGGACGGCTTTATTTCGGATGAAACCATCCGGCAGACGCAGACGGAGCTGAACACCCTCTACGACGGCTTCACCGCAAAGTATGGGCTTATTAACTCCCGCGCCAACGCCCTGGCCTTTGCTGAGGACAGCTCCTACTATCTGCTCTGCTCTCTGGAGGAGCTGGACGAGGACAAAAACCTCAAGCGCAAGGCAGATATGTTCACCAGGCGAACCATACGGGCGCACGAGGCCGTGACCAGCGTGGACACCGCTTCGGAGGCGCTGGCGCTGTCCATCTCCGAAAAAGCCTGCGTGGATATGGAGTATATGGCGCAGCTCACCGGCAAAAGCCAAGACGAACTGATCAACGAGCTGAACGGCGTTATCTTCCTCGACCCTGTGCGCGGGGAGTGGCAAACAGCAGATGAATATCTCTCCGGCAACGTCCGGCAGAAGCTGCGGGAGGCGGAGCAGGCGGCGCAGGACAGCCCCGGCTATCTGCCCAACGTGGAAGCGCTGCGACAGGCGCAGCCCAGGGATCTGGACGCAAGTGAAATCGAGGTACGGCTGGGCGCAACGTGGATCGACCCCTCGTATATCCGGGAGTTCATGTGGGAGACCTTCGAGACCCCCTTCTACCAGCAGCGCATGATCGACGTGAACTATTCCGCCTTTACCGCCGAGTGGAACATCAGGAACAAGAACGCGGTCAGTTACAGCAATATTGCCGCGTATATGACCTACGGCACGGAGCGCGCAAACGCCTATAAGATTCTTGAAGATACCCTGAATCTGCGCGACGTGCGCATCTACGATACCAAGCACGATGCGGACGGCAGGGAGCGGCGCGTCCTCAACAGCAAGGAAACCACCCTCGCCCAGCAGAAGCAGCAGGCAATCCGGGACGCTTTCCGGGACTGGATATGGCGCGACCCCGACAGGCGGCACACTCTGGTTGCAAGGTACAACGAGCTGTTCAATTCCACCAGACCCCGCGAATACGACGGCAGCCACATCACCTTTGCGGGCATGAACCCGGAGATACGGCTGCGGGAGCATCAGCTCAACGCGGTCGCCCATGTGCTCTACGGCGGCAACACTCTCCTTGCCCACGAGGTGGGCGCGGGCAAGACCTTCGAGATGGTAGCCGCTGCCATGGAATCCAAACGGCTGGGGCTGTGCCACAAGTCCCTCTTTGTCGTTCCCAACCACCTGACCGAGCAGTGGTCGGGCGAGTTCCTGCGGCTGTACCCCTCCGCCAACATCCTCGTGGCTACGAAAAAGGACTTTGAGCCGAAGAACCGCAAGAAGTTCTGCGCCCGTATCGCCACAGGCGAATACGACGCCGTTATCATCGGCCACTCGCAGTTTGAGAAGATACCCGTATCCATGGAGCGGCAGCAGCGGCTTTTGGCGGAGCAGATCTTCGAGGTGGAGGAAGGTCTGCGGGAGCTGAAAAGCCAGCGGGCGGAGCGGTTCACCATTAAGTCTCTGGAGCGCACCAAGCGCGGCCTTGAAGCCAAGCTCAAAAAGCTCCAGGACAGCTCCCGAAAGGATGATGTTGTGACCTTTGAGCAGCTGGGCGTAGACCGTTTGTATGTGGACGAGGCGCACAACTACAAGAATCTTTTTCTCTACACCAAGATGCGCAACGTGGCGGGGCTGTCCGCCACCGACGCCCAGAAATCCTCGGATATGCTGCTCAAGTGCCGGTATATCGACGAGATCACCGACAGCCGGGGCGTGGTATTCGCCACGGGCACGCCCGTCTCAAATTCCATGACCGAATTGTATACCATGATGCGCTATCTCCAGCACGACGCCATTCGCGGCAAGGGGCTTGCCCACTTCGACTGCTGGGCTTCCACCTTCGGGGAAACGCAGACCGCCATCGAGCTGGCCCCCGAGGGTACGGGGTACCGGGCGAGGACGCGGTTTGCCAAGTTCTTTAATCTGCCTGAGCTCATGACCCTGTTCAAGGAGGCAGCGGATATCAAGACCTCCGACCAGCTCAACCTGCCCACGCCTACGCCCATCTATCACAACGAGGTGGCGCAGCCCACGGAGATACAGAAGCAGATGGTGCAGGAGCTGTCCGAGCGCGCCGCAAGGGTACACGCCCAGCTTGTAGACCCAAGCACCGACAATATGCTCAAGATCACCTCGGACGGGCGCAAGCTGGGGCTTGACCAGCGCATCATCAACCCCGACCTGCCGGACGACCCGAACAGCAAGGTCAATCGCTGCGTGGACAACATCCATCGCATCTGGCAGGACGGGCAGGCGGACAGGCTGACCCAGCTCGTGTTCTGCGATTTGTCCACCCCGAAAACCGGCGCGACCGGGGCGAAGGCGGCAAAGACGGCGGGCGGGAACCTGGACAGCCCGGAGCTCAACGCTGTCCAGCGGCTGATCGACAAGGAAAACCCCGACGAACCCGGTTTCACGGTATATGACGACATCCGGGAAAAGCTCGTTGCCAGAGGAATCCCCCGCGAGCAGATCGCATTCATCCATGAAGCCAACACCGAGACGCGGAAGAAGGAGCTGTTTGCAAAGGTGCGCTCCGGTCAGGTGCGTGTGCTCATGGGCAGCACCTTCAAAATGGGCGCGGGTATGAACGTGCAGGACAGGCTTGTGGCGCTCCATGACCTCGACTGCCCGTGGCGGCCGGGCGATCTGGAGCAGCGCAGCGGGCGCATCATCCGTCAGGGCAACCGCAACAAGGAAGTGCATATCTACCGCTACGTCACGGAATCCACCTTCGACGCCTACCTCTGGCAGACGGTGGAGAATAAGCAGAAGTTCATATCCCAGATCATGACCTCAAAATCCCCTGTTCGCTCCTGCGAGGACGTGGACGAGACCGCCCTTTCATATGCGGAGATCAAGGCGCTGTGCGCCGGAGACAAGAGAATTAAAGAGAAGATGGACTTGGATGTGGACGTTGCCCGCCTGAAGCTCATGAAGGCCAGCCATCAGAGCCAGCAGTTCCGTCTGGAGGACAATCTGCTCAGGCATTTCCCCGAACAGATCCGGCAGAACGAGAGCTTCGTGGAGGGATTCACCGCCGATATGCAGACGCTCGCCGGGCATCCGCACCCCGTGGACGGTTTTGCGGGCATGGAGGTCAAGGGCGACCTTCTCACCGATAAGGACAACGCAGGCGCTGCCATTCTGGAAGCGTTCAAGGACGCAAAGGGCATGGAGCCCGTTCCCATCGGCAGCTACCGGGGCTTTGCCATGTCCCTGACCGTGGAGGACTTCGGGCGGGACTTTATTCTCACCCTCAAGGGCAAAATGAACCACCGCGTGACGCTGGGCAAGGACGCGCGGGGCAACCTCACCCGCATTGACAACGCCCTGAACGCCATGCCGGACAGATTGCAGAATGTCCGAAACACGCTGGGCGCGCTCACCGCGCAGATGGAGACGGCAAAGGCGGAGCTGGGCAAGCCCTTTCCCCAGGAGGATGAGCTGCGGACAAAATCCGCGCGGCTTGCGGAGCTGAACGCCGAGCTGAACATCGACGACCGGACGCCCATGGAGCAGATGGCGGAGGACGCGCCCGCCGTGCAGAGCGCAAAGGCGGAGCGTCCCTCCGTGCTGGCAAAGCTGAAAGCGCCGCTGTCCCAGCCCTGCGCCGAGGACAAAATCAGGCACAGGAACAAGGAGGAACGCTAAAAAAACGGCGGCTCCGACTAAGAACGGATTTTGTCGGAGCCGCTTCACTACAGCTCAATGAAAGGAAGGATGCACCAATATGAAGGATATTCCCGTTTACAGATTTCCCGCCGAGCACGCCCGTGAAAACGGCGAGCTGGAGCTTTACCGCGCCTCCAACAAGGCCAGCGCCGCCTGCAAGGAGGCCATCGAGAAGGCGATCTCCGAGCATTATTGCGATAACATCCTGCACAGGGAAGCCATCGCGCAGGTGGCGGAGCAGTTCGGGCATGAGCGCATCTTGTATGTGCTGGCGATTACCATCCGGCAGAAGGATTGGGACGGGCGGTTCTCTGCGGACAACAAACAATGGGCAAAGACCGTTCCCGTTTCGGAGAACCCCGACGCATGGGGAACGGATCGGAACTGCTATCTGGCGGTCAACAGCCACAGCGGGCTGGTTGACCTGTTTACCAAGCTGGCGCGAGAGGACGCAAGGGCGCATGAGCGCAGGCCCTCGGTGCTCGGCAGACTGAAAAGCAGACCGCCCGAAGCGGCGGCGGAGACAGTCAAAAAGACAAAGGAGCCGTCCCTGTGAGCGCGCAGTTCATGCGCCGGAGCATCCGCATCTCCGTTCGCCTGACGGAGGAGGAGCACCGGCTGCTGAAGGAAAAGATGGCGCGGATCGGCGTTACAAATCAGGAGGCGTTCCTGCGGAAGATGGCGCTGGACGGGCTGGTGATCAGGCTGGATTTGCCGGAGCTGAAGCAGATGATATCGCTTCTGCGCTACACAAGCAACAACATCAACCAGATCGCCAAACGGCTCAACGAGAGCG
>CALCJW010000258.1:0-27631 GCA_937967235.1 uncultured Clostridia bacterium | reverse complement strand
GCTAAAGCTTTTTGGAACCACCGGCATTGCCGGTGGTTTTCTTTATACAAAAAAGACGAAGACGCAGGCTGCGTCTTCGTCTAAAAGTATCAAAATTCCGTCAAAAAACCGTCACGCGCTCGACCTTGGTGCAAAGCCGCGTTTTTGTGTCGATCGTAAAGACCGCGCCGCAGAGCTTGCACGGGCCGGGGGCCGTCTCATAGCGGCTTGTGAGCTCTCCCCGGAACAGCGCGATCGACTGCTCCGGCTTCACGCCAAGCACCGACACAACAGGCCCCGTCATGCCGATGTCAGTCTGATAGCCCGTGCCGTGCGGAAGAATCTGCTCGTCCGCCGTGGGAACGTGCGTGTGCGTGCCCCAGAGGGCGGAAATTTTGCCGTCTAAATAGTAGCCCATCGCGAGCTTTTCGCTCGTGGCCTCGGCGTGGAAGTCGATGAAAATCGGAAGATCCCCCACGTCCTTGAGGATTTTATCGACCACACGGAAGGGATTGTCCGGCGAAAAGTCCATCGAGCACCTGCCAATGAGATTCGCGACGGCAACCGGCCCCGCCTTCGTCTCAAAAACGCCCCAGCCGCGCCCCGGGAGGCTCGGCTGAAAGTTTGCCGGCCGCAGGATATAGGCGCTGTCATCCAAGTACGGGCAGATCTCCCGCCGGTTCCAGGTGTGGTTTCCGAGCGTGATCACGTCTGCCCCCGCATCTAACATCGCATCCGCCTGCTGCGGCGTCAGGCCCACGCCGCTGGCATTCTCGCCGTTCACGACGCAAAAATCAACGCCATACAGCCGCTTGACACTCCGCAAATGCTTTTCCAGATGCTTGAGACCCGACACGCCCACCACGTCGCCTACCGCCAACACACGAAGTTCCATACCATACGCTCCTGATTGATAAGTTGTCTGTATTATAGCATTCCGAAATCCGTTTGCCTATGCTATACTGAAAAAAAGAAAGCGTCAGCCGACGCAAAACGTGCAACCAAATGCAATTATTATCGTCCGAATTGGTATAGAGAAAAAGGAGGGCACTATGGAAGATTCCCAGATCATTGACCTGTACTGGGCAAGGTCGGAGCAGGCCGTACAGGAGACGGATACGAAATACGGCGGCTATTGCCGCGCGATTGCCCACAATATTTTAAAGAGCCTGGAAGACAGCGAGGAGTGCGTAGCCGATACGTGGCTGCGCGCGTGGAACGCCATGCCGCCGCAAAGGCCGTCGGTGCTCTCGGCGTTTCTGGGGCGCATCACGCGCAACTTATCGCTCGACCGCTACAAGGCCGCGCGCGCGGAAAAACGGGGCGGCGACAGCTTCCCGGCAGCGCTTGATGAGCTTAGCGCGTGCATACCTGCGCAGGGCGGCGTGGAACAGACGATGGACGAGCGCGAGCTTGGCAGAGCCATCGACCGCTTCCTGCGCACGATCCCGGAAAAGCAATGCAGCCTGTTTTTGCGCCGGTACTGGTACGCGGAGTCGATTTCTCAGATCGCCGCGCGCTACTCGATGAAGGAGAACACCGTCAAATCGGTGCTCTTCCGCACGCGAGAGCAGCTGCGCGCATTTTTGCAGAAGGAGGGCATTGCCGTATGACAAGGCAGGAGCAACAGGAAAAGTTTTTCCGCGCCATCGGTTACGTGGGTGACGATCTGATCCAGCGTGCCGACGCACCGGTCGAACGGCAGCGCATCCATACAGCATGGATCAAGTGGGCGGCGCTTGCCGCGTGCTGCGTGCTGGTCATTGGGCTTGCCGCAAAGCTTCCTCTTTTCCAGATGAAAAGCGCAAGTCAGGCGCCGGAGGCTGCCAGCATGAATGCGTCCGCCGAGGATCCGGAGATGAAGGAGGAACTTGCTGAGGACACCATTACGACAGAGGCAGCGCCAGCGGAAGCAGAAGAAGCGCCAGCGGAAGAAAAATTGCAAACCGGCGAGATGGGCGCAAGCTCTGGCAATGACACAGCGGAGCGTGTCGGAACGCCGTATGATGCAGCACGCAGGAATACGCTTCTTGAGACAACGGTTGGCCCTGTGACGCTCGGCATGCCGTCTGCGGACGTGCGCTCGATTCTGGGCGCGCCCAAGGAGGACCGCGGCGAGTTCTATGTCTGCACGGACAAGGGCGATTACCGCTATGCGACCTGGGCGTACAATCTGAGCAATGATCCGGATTATATCTGTGATGTATTGCTCCGTTTTGCCGACGTGGGTGACGGGCTTGTTCTGGATGAAATCATGACGTTCGGCACGAGCGACTGGGCGCTTCCTGACGGCGTGAAGAACGGCAGCACAGCAGAAGAAGCCATCGCCGCCTACCCGGACGCGCAGCTGCAATATAACGGTGTGGACGGCTCTCTTTCGGCCATCGTTCTGGAAGCGGATCATGTACACCTGCATATTCTGATAGAAAACGACGTGGTCACGAATATCACACTCGGCACATATTATGAAGACCCGGGCTGGGAAGACGAAACGTCCTGTGAAGAACCGGTGTACTCGTTTGCCAGCAGCGACATTGTCGTCTATCAGAAGGCCACAGACGGATGGATCTCTTACCACATGAAGGACAAGGCCGCCAAAAAGCTCGAAGTCGTGCTCGGCATCGAAGAGCTTGCCCCGATTGACAAGGCCCCCGAGCCCCGCTACTATCTCGATTTTCAAAACGGCACGATCGTCATGCTGGGAGAAGACCGGCTTTCCGGTGCAGTGTATACCTGCGAGGATCTAAGCAGCTTCCGCGCCGCGATGGAGAAAGGCGAAGACCCCGCGCCGTATCTGACCTGCATCACCGTGTGCACCTTCCCCGCAGGCACCGACGAGGTCGTGCAGGAGCTGACGCTCGAGTCCGCCGCCAGCAAAGACTGACAACATTCCGCTCGTTTTTCAAGCAACGCGTAGGGGCGGACGACTCTATCCGCCCTTTGGCAGTACGATTTCGCCAAAGATTTTCGCGTTTCGGCTGTGCGTTTTGCAGGGCGGACAGGGTCGTCCGCCCCTACGAACATCCCGGAGGCACACAGCGCACCTCGAAGGCAGAATCCCCGGAAATTCGGCAATATTCACAGACAAAGGGCGCTCCTATGGGGCGCTCTTTCCCATTTATCTAAATTCTTTCTTGACACGGTATCCCATAAACAGTACAATAGATAATTGGAATTCGTATAGCCGTCCTTCGGGCGCAGGGGAGCCCCTCGGCGGTTTGACTTATTCGGCTTCGGATATCCGGAAATTACCCAATACTGTGAAAAGGAGGTGTGCTCGCAACTTATGGAATTTAATACGTTAAGCCTCATCCTTTGCATCGCACTGGTCGTGGTTGGCGCGGTCTGTTTCTTCATCGGCATGACCTATCGCAAGAAGGTCGCGGAGAAGGAGATCGGAAGCGCTGAAGAAGAGGCTCGCCGCATCATCAACGAGTCGATCAAGGGCGGCGAGAGCAAAAAGCGCGAGATGCTGCTCGAAGCAAAGGAAGAAATCCATAAATCGCGTAACGAGTACGAAAAGGAAGTAAAAGAGCGCAGAAGCGAGCTTCAGAAGCAGGAGCGGCGGCTCCAGCAGAAGGAAGAATCGCTCGACAAGAAGCTTGACCTTCATGAAAAGAAGGAAGACGAGCTTGCCAAAAAGGCCGCCAACATCCAGGCGCAGCAGGAAGAGGTCGCAAGCCTCAAGCGCAGCCAGATGGAGATGCTGGAAAAAATCTCGGGTCTGACGCAGGAAGAAGCGAAAGCCTACATCCTCAAGGGCGTAGAAGACGACGTGCGGCACGAAACCGCCGTCAAGATCAAGGAGATCGAGCAGCAGCTCAAGGACGACGCGGACTCTCTGGCGCGCGAGATCATCACCACCGCCATCCAGCGCTGCGCGGCGGACCATGTGGCCGAGGCCACCGTTTCCGTTGTGCCGCTGCCGAACGACGAGATGAAGGGCCGCATCATCGGCCGCGAGGGCCGCAACATTCGCACCCTCGAAACGATCACGGGCGTCGACCTTATCATCGACGACACCCCCGAGGCGATCACTGTCTCGTCGTTTGACCCTGTGCGCCGCGAAATTGCGCGCCTGGCCCTTGAAAAGCTCATCGCCGACGGCCGCATCCATCCGGCCCGCATTGAAGATATGGTCGAAAAGGCGCGCCGCGAGGTCGACCACACGATCAAGGTCGAGGGCGAACGCGCGAGCTTCGAGACCGGCGTTCACAACCTGCATCCCGAGATCATCAAGCTCCTCGGCCGCCAGAAATACCGCACATCCTATGGCCAGAACGTCCTGAACCACTCCATCGAGGTCGCCCACATTGCGGGGCTGCTCGCGAGCGAGCTGGGCGTGGACGTGACGCTTGCCAAGCGCGCAGGTCTTCTTCACGACCTCGGCAAGGCCGTCGACCACGAGATGGAAGGCAGCCATGTCCAGCTGGGCGTGGAGCTTGCAAAGAAGTACAAGGAGAGCCCCGTCGTCATCAACGCCATCGAGGCGCACCACGGCGACGTCGAGCCGCAGACCATCATCGCCTGTCTCGTGCAGGCGGCCGACGCGATTTCCGCCGCACGCCCCGGTGCGCGCCGTGAAAACGTCGAGAACTACATCCGCCGGCTCGAAAAGCTCGAAGAGCTCACCAGCTCCTTCCCGGGCGTCGAAAAGTCCTACGCCATTCAGGCCGGCCGCGAGGTCCGCATCATGGTCAAGCCCGAAGAGGTCAGCGAGGACAATATGGTGCTCCTGGCGCACGATCTTGCCAAGAAGATCGAGGCCGAGCTCGAGTACCCTGGACAGATCAAGGTCAACGTCATCCGCGAGACCAAGGCTGTCGAATACGCAAAGTAAGCAAAAATCCCTCTGCCGCAAAGCAGAGGGATTTTTTGTCTGCATGTATGGATGCGTCCTTCCGGGAGGTTCGTAGGGGTGGACGGCTCTGTCCGCCCGCAGAAAAATCCGATTTTTACGGAAGAGCGCGGCGAATTTGAAACTTCTTCAGGGCGGACAGGGTCGTCCGCCCCTACAGGATTTCTGAAACTCTTCGGTTCTGCGTAGGGGGCGATGCCCACATCGCCCCGGCAAATGGAACCGATTTTACGGAAATCCAATGCGAATCCGGTGGTACCCAATGGGGTACATATGCCGCTTTATGCGCCCTGAATCATTGCCCAGAATGCGTTTGCGGTCGGCTCCAGCAGGCAGTCGGGGTATTCGTAATCTTTCGTGTGCAGCGGGGCGTGGGTTTCTCCCGCACCGACACCAAAGAACGCGCCGGGGACATGCAGGAGGTAGTGTCCAAAATCTTCACTCCAACGCATGGGGACCTCCAACGTCTTTCCATGACAGAGAGAAAGAACCTTCTGCGCACACGCGGGCGTGTTTTCCGTCGCGGGGAACACATCCTGCTCTTCAAACGAAAAATCTAACGCCGCTTCCTCCGCCAGTGCCTTCGCACAGCCAAGAACGGCCGTTCGGAGCGCATCCAGATCCCGGTTCCGCTCCGCGCGCAGCGTCAGCCAGACCTCCGCCTTTGCGCACGCCGCGCCGAACGCTTTTTCGCCCAGCTCCGCGCCAATGACCGTGCAGAGCGTCATGCCAGTAAAATGCGCGGGGCTTGCCAGCTCCGGCAGCGCGCAAAGAAGCTTTCCTACGGCAAGCGCCGGATTTTTCCCGTTCTCCGGGTAGGCCGCGTGCGTGGGAGCCCCCTGGAACCGAAGCGTCACCCCGCGCGACGCGCAGGCAAACGTGCCGGGTCTGGTATAAATCTCGCCCTCCGGAAAGCCCGGGAGGTTGTGCGCGCCGTAAATTTCCGCGACGCTTTCTTTTTCGAACAGCTCACAGCAGGGAGCCGCGCCCGCGCCAGTTTCTTCCGCCGGCTGGAACAGAAGGAACACGTTCCGGCCCACGATTTTTCCTTCCAGCATCAGGCCTACTGCACAGAGACTCGCCGCGTGTCCGTCGTGCCCGCAAAGATGCGCCGCGCCGCCGTCCAACGTTGCCAGCGCGTCATAATCTGCGCGCAGGGCAATCGCAGGTTTTGAAGCATTTTTCTCCCGGTGCGCCGCATAGAAGCCCTCGCCGCAGGGCTGGAGTTCAAGCGTCGTGTGCTCGCGCAAAAACTGCTGCAAAAGCGCCTCTGTTCGTGTCTCCCGCCCGGAAACCTCAGGGCACCGGCGCAGCGCATGGCGCAGGTTCTCAATAAGTTGGAGCTGCTGGTTCGTCATGGTTCTCTTCCTTTCCGAAAAAAGCGGACAGACGGTGTTCCGCCTGCCCGCAATATTTATGTATTGACGGTATGCTCAGATGTACTGCTGCGTGTTCACGTCGATCACGCCGCGCGTGGTGATGCGGAGCGTCGGGATGACCGGCAGCGCCATGAAGCTGAGCGTCATGAAGGGGTCGATGCCGCGGCTCACACCGAGGCAGAACGCAGCGTCCTTCGCTGCCTCAAGCTCCTCGTTCATTTTGGTCAGCGGCTCATCAGACATAATGCCCGCGATTTCCAGAACAACGCTCGACAGGACCTTTCCGTCCTTGACGACGACAATGCCGCCGTGGTTTTCGACAATGTAGTTTGCCGCAAACGCCATATCTGCCGCGTTTGTGCCGACGACGATGATGTTGTGCGAATCGTGGGAGATGGACGTGGCGACCGCGCCGGACTTGAGGCCGTAGCCCTGAATGTAGCCAAGGCCGATGTGACCGGTGTTCTTGTGCCGCTCAACGACGGCGATCTTCAGGATGTCCTTTTCCAGGTCTACATGGTCTGCATAGCCGTTGTCGGTCGTGACGATCTCACCCGGGATCATGCCGATCACGCCGCGCTGCCGCACGTCCTCGAAGTCGGCCTCCGTCAGGTGGCGGACATGGAACGTGTCGTGCGCCCGCTCGTCCAGATATTCCTCGATTGCGGGTGCGGGGAACTCCTTGAGCTTGCCGTCATTATAATACAGCTCACCCTTTTTGAAAACCATTTCGACGTTAAAATTCTTGAAATTATCGATGATTGCGAAATCGGCCAGATACCCGGGAGCAATTGCGCCGCGGTTATTGAGCAGGAAGTAGCGCGCCGCGTGGTGGCAGGCGACCTTGACGGTCAGGATCGGGTCCGCGCCGTACTTGTTGATGGCCTCGCGGCAGATATAGTCGATGTGCCCCTTCTCCAGAAGGTCGTTCGGGTGCTTGTCATCCGTGCAGAACATGCAGCGCTCGGCGTACTGCGGGGTGAGTAAGCCAGCCAACGCCTCGAGGTTCCGCGCCGCCGTGCCCTCGCGGATCATGATGAACTGACCGCGCTTGAGCTTTTCGAGCGCGTCTTCGATCGTCGAGCACTCATGGTCGGAGTAAACGCCCGCTGCAATATAAGTATCGAGGTCTTTTCCGAGCAGGCCCGGCGCGTGGCCGTCGATCTTCTTGTGGTGCGCCTGCGCAGCGACGATCTTGGAGACGACCTCTTTATCGTTGTGGATGACGCCGTACGCGTTCATCATCTCGGCCAGGCCCTGCACTCTCGGATAGTCATAGAACGAGTCGATCGCGCGGTAGTCGAGATTCGCGCCAGATTCGTCCATCGGGGTTGCCGGAACGCACGAGGGAAGCATGAACCGCACGTCGATGGGAAGGCCTTCCGTCGCCTGGAACATGTAGTCGATGCCGTCGGTTCCCATAACGTTCGTTATCTCGTGGGGGTCGGTGATGACGGTCGTCGTGCCGTGCGGCAGCGTGGCTCTGACAAATTCTCTGGGGCTGACCAGACTCGACTCCAGATGAATGTGTGCGTCAATAAAGCCCGGGCAGACGATCTTGCCCGTCATATCGTATTCGACCTCGCCATCATACTCGCCCAGACCCACGATCAGGCCGTTGGCGCAGGCGATGTCGCAGGTCGTCAGCTCGTTGGAAAAGACGTTGACAAACGTCGCGTTCTTGAGCACCAGATCGGCCTTTTTGCGGCCGGAGGCGGCCTCGATGACCTTCTGCTTTTTCAGAAGCTTTCTCTGAATTTTTCCCGCGTAGCTTTCGGTTGTGACTGCCATGAGAATCATCCTTTCTTCGTTATAATCTGGCGCTGAACATCGTCGGATGTCCGGTTGCTTCTGCTCCGCTGCGTTAAGCACAGCTTCTTGCTGGTATTAGCACAAATTATACTCCGGTTTGGTGCATTTGTCCATACTGTTTTTGTATCCGCGCTAAAAAATTGTTTGTTTTCGCGGATGCCGAACGGGTCCTGTACAAGAACGCGCCGCCGTGCTATACTATAGCAAATTCGAAAAATCAGGTTGAGGCGAGACTATGAAGCTTTTGATGCACATCTGCTGCGCGCCGTGCGCAAATCTGCCGATCGACGTGCTGCGCGCGGACGGGATCGATCTGACCGGCTACTGGTACAATCCGAACATCCATCCCTTCACCGAATACCGCGCGCGGCGCAACTGCCTGCAGGAGTATGCAAAGACAATCAAACTCCCCCTTCTTGTGCGCGATGACTACGGCCTGCGCCCCTTTGTCCGCGCGGTTGCGGACGATATCGCCGGGCGCTGCGTCAAGTGCTATGAGATGCGGCTTTTTGAGGCGGCAAGAATGGCAAAGGAGGGCGGCTTCGACGCGTTCACCTCGTCCCTTTTTATCAGCCCCTACCAGCAGCATGAGCTCATGCGGGACGTCGCCTACCGGGCGGGTGAGGCATACGGCGTGCAGTTTTACTATCAGGACTTCCGCCCCCTCTTCCGCGATGGCCAGACCCGGGCGCGCGAGCTGGGGTTCTACATCCAGAAATACTGCGGCTGCATCTTCTCCGAGCAGGAGCGCTACCAGAAGCCCTCGCGCATCATCCCCTGAACTGGGAAGATTTTTCCGCAAAATGCGTCGGCCTCACGGACGGTTCGTAGGGGCTGGCGACCCTGTCCGCCCTTGGGAACCCTCGGATTCGCCGATGGGTTTCGCGTTTCGGAAGCATATTTTGCCGGGCGGACAGAGGCGTCCGCCCCTACGAGCGTCCCAGAAAATGCGAAAATCCATAGGAGCGGCGGCTCCATTTGGGATTGTTTTTGGACGGATTCTGTGATATACTCACTGCGTTTGCACATGGCAAAAAGAGAGGAGATATTCATGAATCACAGCGAGCACAAGAGGAGTTCCTTTTCCGGGAAAATCGGCTTTGTTCTCTCCGCGGCGGGCGCGTCTGTCGGCCTGGGGAACATCTGGCGCTTTCCCTATCTGGCGGCCAAATACGGCGGCGGTATTTTCCTGCTCATCTACATTATTCTGGCGATGACGTTCGGCTATACGATGATCGTGGCCGAGACCTCGATTGGCCGCATGACCGGAAAAAGCCCGGTCGGTGCGTACAAGTCCTTCGGAAACAAACCGACTCTGCGCTTCGGCGGCTGGATCAACGCGATCATTCCGATTCTGATCGTGCCCTATTACTCCGTCATTGGCGGCTGGGTCGTCAAGTATCTGGCGGAATATGTGCTGGGGCAGGGCCATCTGGTCGCGGCCGACGGCTATTTTTCAGGCTTCATCTCCAATGGCCTTTCCTCCGAGCTCTGCTTTCTGATTTTCGCGGCCATGACGCTGGCCATTATTTTTGCGGGTGTGGAAAACGGCATTGAGCGGGTGTCCAAGATCATGATGCCCATTCTCGTGGTGCTCTCGCTTGTCATCAGCGTCTATTCTGTCACCCGGCCCGGCGCGCTGGAGGGCGTGAAGTACTTCCTCGTGCCGAATGTCAAGAACTTTTCGTGGATGACGGTGGTCACCGCAATGGGGCAGATGTTCTATTCTCTGTCCATCGCCATGGGAATTCTCATCACATTTGGCTCCTACATGAAAAAAGAGGTGTCTATTGAGGACTCGACCCGGAACGTCGAGGTGTTTGATACCGCGATCGCCATCATGGCGGGCCTGATGATCATCCCAGCGGTCTTTGCGTTCTCCAGCGGCGACCCTTCGGCGCTCAAGGCGGGCCCTGCGCTGATGTTCATCACCATCCCCAAGGTCTTTGACTCCATGGGTCTTGGCACGGTGATCGGCATCGCGTTTTTTGTGCTGGTGCTCTTTGCCGCGCTGACGAGCTCGATTGCGCTGACGGAAAGCGCCGTGTCGACCTTGCAGGACGAGCTCGGCTGGAGCCGCAACAAATCCACCTCGATGATCGGCGTTTCCATGGTGCTGCTGGGGAGCTTATCGAGCCTCGGCTACGGACCGCTCGCGAACGTCACGATTCTCGGCATGCAGTTTTTGGACTTCTTTGATTTTTTGACGAACTCCGTCATGATGCCCATCGCGGCCATCGCCAGCTGCATCCTCGTTTCGCGCGTCATCGGCGTTGAACGCATCGCGCAGGAGGTCACGCTGGACGGACGCCCGTTCCGCAGAAGAAAGATCTTTAACGCCATGATCCGCTTCCTCTGCCCGTTCTTTGCGGCCGTCATCCTTATCAGCTCCATCGCAAACGCGTTTGGCCTGATTTCGATGTAACAGATTACAAAAAGCCCTGATGCAGCCGCACGATTGCATCAGGGTTTGGTCTATTCAGGTGTTTTCGTAGAAGTTCCGGACAAATTCGATGAAGGCGAGCGTCTGGGGATGGAGCGCGCCGGATTTGCGCCAGACGAGATACAGGCTCCGTCCCGCGCTTTTTCCGGGGAGCGGGAAGGAGAGGAGCTTTCCGCGTTCGCAGTCGTCCTGCGCGGCCTTTCCGGAGATGATCGAAATGCCGAGCCCGGCGGCGACTAAATTTTTGATGCTTTGCTGGTCGTTGAGTCGGGCGGCGACGCGAAGCGTGGAGAGATCTAACCCGGCTTCCTCCAAAAACGCATCCGCGCATTTCTGGCTGCCGCTGCCCGTCTCTCGAAGCAAAAGCGGCTCTTGCGCCAAAAGCGCCGGAACAGGCATTTTTTCCTTCAAAAGCCGCTGGTAACGCGGAGTATTCGGCGTGATGAGCACCATACGGTCGGTAAAAAACGGGGAAAATACCACGTCCTGGGCCTCCTCCTTCGCGCCTGTGAAGCCGAGTGCAAAGCGGCCCGCGCGAAGCTGCTGCAAAACGCCGTCGCTGTCGCTTTGCAAAATCGAAAACACGGCCTCCGGGTGCTGCGCGCGAAACGCGGGCAGAACCTCGGGCAGAATACAGCTCGAGGGAATCGTCGACGCGCCGAGGCGGATGGTTTTCTCGTCCTGCGCCCACGCGCGCATCAGCTGCTCCTGCAAATCGAGCACGTGCACAGCGTAATCGTAGAGCTCGCGGCCGCGCGGGGTGATGGCAAGGCTCTTCGTCGTGCGCAGAAAGAGCGTCTCGTGGAGCTCGTCTTCCAGCTGCCGGATATGGGCGCTGACGGTGGGCTGGGAGGCATAGAGCTTCGCGGCGGCCTGTGTGAAGCTGCCGCAATCGGCTACGGCCACAAACGAGCGCAGCTGCTTAAAGTCCATGGAGAGCCTCCTTTGTAAGCGTATCGAGGGCGGAAAGCGCGTAATCTGCGTCGGCTTCCGTATTGAAAAAGCCAAACGAGAAGCGGATTGTGCCGGTTGGGAAGGTGCCGAGCGTCTGGTGCGCGGCGGGCGCGCAGTGGAGCCCCACGCGGGTGGCAATGCCGAAGCGCTCGTCCAGGCTGGCTGCGACCTCCGCCGGGTCCTGATGCACTGGCTGGATGGAGACGACGCCCGCGCGGCCTTCGATTCCGGGCAGGCCGAAAATTTTGATGCGGTTTTCGGCTTGCATCGGCGCGAGACCGTCCAAAAAGTGCTTTGTAAGCGCCAGCTCGTGCGCGCGGACGATATCCAGCCCCGTTTCCTGCAAGAAGCCGAGGGCGGCGTGAAGTCCCGCAAGACCGGGGAGGTTCATCGTGCCGGGCTCCAAGCGGTCGGGGAGAAAGTCCGGCATGAACTCGGTGTGGCTCATGCTGCCGGTTCCGCCCGCAAGAAGAGGCGTAAGAAGCCCCGCGAGGTCTTCCCGCAGAATGATCCCGCCCGTGCCCTGCGGGCCCATGAGGCTCTTGTGTCCCGTGAAGGCGACGGCGTCGATATGGCTCTGCTGCATGTCGATCGGAAAAACGCCCGCGGTCTGCGCGCTGTCTAAGAAAAAGCGAAGGCCATGGCGATGGCAGAACGCGCCGATTGCGTCAACCGGCAGCAGCGTTCCGCAGACGTTGCTCGCATGAAGGCACAGGACCAGCTTCGTATTCTCGCGCACGAGACCCTCCATCGCGTCCAAGACCAGCGTTCCGTCTGCGCGGCAGGGGATGCGGTCAAAGCGCACGCCGGTGACCTCCAATTGCCGCAGCGGGCGCATGACGGCGTTGTGCTCCATCGAGGACACCAGCACATGGTCGCCCGGATGGAGGAATCCTTTGAGAAGCATGTTGAGGCTCGTTGTGATATTCGGCGTAAAGACCACGCAGCGCGCGTCCTCGCCGTGAAAGAGCGCGCAGAGCTGCTGCCGCGTCTCGAAGACGAGCTCTTCTGCGCTGTAGGCAGCCTGATAGCCCCCGCGCGAGACATTGCTGCCGCAGCTGGTCATATACCGGTAAACAGCCTCTGGCACGCATGCTGGCTTTGGAAAGCTGGTGCTGGCGTTGTCGAGATAGACGGACGGCATACGAATCCCTCCTTTGTTTTCTTGATTGTACCAACCATTTATCAAGAATGCAAATAAATCAAGCGGAAGAACTGTTTATTCGACAATCGCGAAGTTTTATCAAGGAAACCGATAAATAGAAAACAGCTATCAGAAAAGGTGATTGGACTTTCTTCCGGCGATCTTTTACAATAAATACGGTTGGACGATCCCGAACGCGGTTCGGACGATTTTTCGGCAACCGATATTCTTGTGAAAGAACAACGAAAAGAAAGAAGGAGAGTTTCCTATGACGCTCAAAAACGAAAAACGCAACATGATTTTCGCCGGTCTCGTCATCGGCGTGATCGCGTCGCTGCTGGTGCTGTTCGGGAATCCCAAGAACATGGGCTTCTGCGTGGCCTGCTTCCTGCGCGACACGGCTGGCGCGCTGGGGCTTCACTCGGCGGAGGCCGTGCAGTACATCCGGCCCGAGATCATCGGTCTGGTCTTCGGCAGCTTTTTCATGGCACTTGCCAAGAAGGAATTTTCTCCGCGCGGCGGCAGCGCGCCCGTGACCCGCTTTGTGCTCGGTATGTTCGTGATGATCGGAAGCCTGATGTTCCTCGGCTGCCCGTTCCGCATGATCCTCAGACTTGCGGGCGGCGACCTCAACGCGCTTCTGGGTTTGGCCGGCTTTGCCTGCGGTATCTTAGTCGGCGTGTTCTTCCTCAATAAGGGCTACTCCCTCAAGCGGAGCTATGCGCTCACGAAGGCGGAGGGCGGCGTGTTTCCTGTCCTGACGCTCGCGGTTCTGGCGCTGCTGCTCGCGGCTCCGGCGTTTATCCACTTTACAGAAGCCGGAAATGGACCCGGCGCGATGCACGCGCCCATTCTTATCAGCCTCGCAGCTGGTCTTATCGTCGGCGCGCTGGCGCAGAGGACGCGGCTTTGCATGGTCGGCGGCATTCGGGACCTCGTTCTTTTTAAAGAGACGAAGCTCATTCTCGGCTTTGCGGCGATTCTGGTTGGCGCTTTGGTCTGCAACCTCATTCTCAGCGGCACCACCGGCACAAGCTACTTCCATCTCGGTTTTGCCGACCAGCCTGTTGCGCATACGGACGGCCTCTGGAACTTCCTCGGCATGATGCTCACGGGCTTTGCCTGCGTGCTTCTGGGTGGCTGCCCGCTGCGGCAGCTGATTCTCTCCGGCGAGGGAAGCAGCGACAGCGCCGTGACGGTCTTTGGCCTTCTCGCGGGCGCGGCTTTCTGCCACAATTTTGGCCTCGCGTCCTCCGCAAAGGGCCCGACGGCAAACGGTAAGGCCGCTGTGATCATCGGTCTGGTTGCTGCGCTGGTAATTGCCGGCGTCAATACGTTCAAAAAGGAGAATGCGAAATGACAACTGTTGATGCAAGAGGCTATTCCTGCCCGGAGCCCGTCATCATGCTCCGCAAGGCGATGATGAAAAAGGACGCGGCGTATACCGTTCTGGTTGATAACGCCGCGTCGAAGGAAAATGTGACCCGTTACGCAGAGCACGAGGGCTACACGGTCTCAGTCAGCGAAGCAAACGGCGAGTACACGCTGACGATGAAACAGTAACATGACCTACATTGCAACGTTTTTTTCTCACTTCGGCGCGGTTCGCTACAAAAAGCTCTGCGACGCGCAGGGCTTTGCGGCGAGGACCATGCCCGTTCCGCGCAGCTTATCCAGCTCGTGCGGAACCTGCGTGCGCTGTGAGGGCGGTTTCGTCACCCCCTCCGGCGTGTGCGCGGAAGAGGTCGACCGGATCGCCGAGGTGCGGGAGGACGGCTACGTATTTATCTACAACAGCGAGGAGCATGCACATGGAACCTGATGTGAAACTGACAAAGCTCGCCTCCTGCGCGGGCTGCGGGGCAAAGGTCGGCGCGGGAACGCTCGTCAAGATGTTAGACGGCTTCCGCACGCACACGGACCCGAGGCTCATCGTCGGCTACGATAAGAGCGACGACGCGAGCGTGTATGTGGTATCGGACGACACGGCCATCGTCCAGACGACGGACTTTTTCCCACCGATCGTCGATGACCCGTTTCTGTACGGCCAGATCGCCGCAACGAACGCGCTGAGCGATGTGTACGCGATGGGCGGCGAGCCAAAGCTGGCGCTCAATATCATGTGTCTGGCGGACTCGATGGACGACAAAACGGTGCGTGAGATTCTGCGCGGCGGGGATGACAAGGCCTATGAGGCGGGCGCGATCATCACGGGCGGCCACACCATCCACGGCGCGGAGCCGATTTACGGCTTGGCGGTCACGGGCTTTGCGCACCCCCAAAGGGTGCTCACCAATTCCGGCGCGAGGCCGGGGGACGTTCTGATTCTCACGAAGCCCCTCGGCGTCGGCATTCTCACGACGGCGGCAAAGGCGGATTTGGTAAAGCACGAGACGATGAACGCCATTTACAAGCAGATGGCGACGCTCAACAAGACCGCGCGCGATATCATGCTGCGCTTTACGGTCCACAGCTGCACCGACGTGACGGGCTTTTCCCTCATGGGGCACAGCTTCGAGATGGCGCAGGGCAGCGGCATGAGCCTGCATATTGACGCCCTCAGCGTTCCGTTCCACATGGAGGCTTTGGAGTTTGCCGACATGGGATTTATTCCCGCGGGCGCGTACCGCAACCGGATGTACGTGGAGAAGGGGATTCTCAAAAAGTGCGAAATTCCCCGCGCGCTTGAGGACATTTTCTATGACCCGCAGACAAGCGGCGGCCTTTTGATCGCCATTGCGGAAAAGGATGCGAAGGACTGCCTTGCGGCGTTGCAGGCGGAAATCCCCAACGCGGCACAGATCGGCTATGTGACCGAGCTCCATGAAAACTATCTGATTCTTGAATAAAAACGAATGCCCGCCGGATGGAGCCCATCCGGCGGGCATTTTTTGCAGCGCATGCGGAGCGCTTGGGAGGGACGATGTGGGCGTCGTCTCCTACGCACCTTCCGGAAGTCTTCCGCGGGAGCACAGATCGTACGCTGCCGGAGATTCTGCGCAAAAAACCGGGCTGCGCCGCAGCTACGGCACAGCCCGGAAAAAGAGAGTCGAACGAAATTATTTGGCCAGCTGGCGGTTTTCCTCGTCGAGTCTTCCAAGGAAGTTCAGGAGCAGCGCTTCATCCTCCTTGTTGTCGGCAAAGAGCTCGAGGCTGTCGCCCTGCTCGCTGAGCAGACGGCCGAGTGCGACATACTCGCTCATGGCGCTCTTCAGGTTGAAGATGTCGCCCTCCAGACTCTCAAGATACACTCTGCCCTTGCACTGATGCACGACCTTACGGAATTCTTCTACCTCTTGAATGTTCTGCAGTTTCATAACATAACCTCCCATGTATGTTTTTGGTTGATTTCTTTTTTCACTCTGCGGGCAGTATACGCCATTCACGGAAAAAACGCAAGACAGAAAATATACGAAATAAACAAAAATAAACATTGGCATTTGTTATAATCAAACAAAGCAAGAGGAAGAAATTGCAAAAATTCGGTTCAGCGCTTGTAGAACGGGGTGGGGACGATCTCCATCTCGACCTTGCGGCCGCGCACGTCGGCGTAGACATGCTTACCGATCTCTGCGTCTTCGACCGGGACATAGCCCATCGCGACGCAGCAGCCGAGATACGGTGCGAACGTGCCGGAGGAGGTCCAGCCGATCTTCTCACCATCCGGGGCGGAATACAGGTCGCAGTGCTCGCGCACGATACCGCGGCCAACGCCCTTGAGGCCCACGCGCTTGACCTCGGGTGCGCCGAGCTTCACGAGCGCGTCATGGCCGATGAAGTCCTTGCCATCGAGCTTGCAGGGAAGGCCCGCCATTTTTGGGGTGATGTTGTCGGTCAGCTCGTGGCCGTAGAGCGGCATGGCCGCTTCCAGACGCAGCGTATCGCGCGCGCCGAGACCGCAGGGGATGAGGCCGAAGTCGCGGCCTGCTTCCAGCAGCGTGTCCCACAGCCAGACGGTGTCTTCTGCCTTGCAGAGAATTTCGTAGCCGAACGAGCCCGTGTAGCCCGAGCGGGAGACATAGGTTTCCGCGCTGCGGCCGTTCCAGGTGAGCGTAGCCTTTGTGAAGGAGTAGTACTTTTCGGGAAGCGCGCTTTCTTCGCAGAGCTTCGTCATGATTTCCTTGGAAACGGGGCCCTGGACGGCGATCTGGCCAAACTCGTTGCCCGCGTCATGGTAGCCGGGATGGCCGGACAGATGCGCCTCCACCCATGCCGCGTCCTTATCACGGTTGCCGGCGTTGACGACGATGAGGTAGTCGTCGGCTTCCATGCGGTAGACGATCAGATCATCGACCACGCCGCCTTCGTCGTTGCAGAACATGCCGTAGCGCATGTCGCCGTTCTGCATTTTGGAGATGTCGGTGGTGACGAGGTGCTGGATGTTTGCAAGAGCGTCCTCGCCGCAGAAGACGAGCTCTCCCATGTGCGACACGTCAAACAGGCCGGCCTTCTCGCGAACGGCCATGTGCTCGGCCAGAATGCCCGACGGGTACTGCACGGGCATCAGGAAGCCGCCGAACTCTACCATCTTTGCGCCAAGGGCGACGTGCGAATCGTATAAGGGTGTTTTCTTTTCCATGATAGTTTCCTCCACATCATATTTCAAAACGGGCGGTATGCTGTATTGCGCCCGTCGGGTTTACAAAAGGGCATAAAAAGGGCGCAAAGCTCCGATTGGAAGCCTTGCGCCTCTGTTATCTGCCTGAGAGATTCCCGGAAAGCTCCGGTTGCACCGTCGGCGTGCGTACATGCACTTTGCAGAGTGTCGTCGAGTTCCGGTCCTTCTGCCTGAGAGCTTTTGCTTTCCCCTTCGGCGCCGCGCGAGCGGGCTCTCCCGGAACTGTCATCCGACCCGGGCAGCGCGAACTGGTTCACACTGCCTATATCAATTTTCGATGACAGAATAACATAATTGAAATGTGGTGTCAAGTGAGAAATTGTTGTTTTTACATAAAATTAACGCCGAAGGCAAATAAAAGAGTACCTACCGGAAAAAACCGGAAGGTACTGGAGTTTTATGGGCGCGATGAGACATTGCCCTACAGCACCTTCTGCAAGAATGAGACAAGCCGCGGGCTCTCGGGGTTGTCGAAGAGCTCGTGGGACGGCTTGTCCTCTTCGATTTTGCCGTCGGCGAGGAAGATGGTTCTGGCCGCGACCTCGCGGGCAAAGCGCATCTCATGGGTCACGACGATCATCGTCATACCGTCGGCCGCCAGCGCCTTCATCACGTCGAGGACCTCTCCGATCATCTCGGGGTCGAGGGCGCTTGTCGGCTCGTCAAAGAGCATGACCTCGGGGTCCATCATGAGGGAACGCACAATCGCGATTCTCTGCTTCTGGCCGCCGGAGAGCTGGCTGGGGTAGGCCGAGACGCGGTCTGCAAGACCGACCTTTTTGAGAAGCTCGATGGCCTTGCTCTCGGCCTCGTCCTTCGGCATCTTTTTAATGCGCATCGGAGCGACGGTGAGATTCCGCATCACGTCCATGTTATTAAATAAATTGAACTGCTGGAACACCATGCCCATCTTCTGCCGGTGCAGATCGATGTTTCTGTTCTGGCGCTTGTCGCAGATGTCCGTTCCGTCGAAGATGATCTTGCCGGAGGTCGGCTTTTCAAGCAAATTCAGGCAGCGCAGAAACGTCGACTTGCCGCCGCCGGAGGGGCCGATGATGGAGACAACCTCGTTTTTGTAGAAATTGGTGCTGATATGCTTGAGAACCTCGAGCTTGTGGAAGCTCTTGCAGAGGTCCTGAACCTCGATCATAGTCTGTTTATTTTCCATGCGACAGCTTCCTTTCTGCGAGCGATACGATGCGGCTGCTGATGAAGGTCAGAACGAAGTAGATGAGCGCCGCGACGGCGAGGCACTCGAGACTCTTGTAGCTGAGCGCGATGACGTCGTTCGTGCGGAACATGAGGTCGGCAATGCCGATGACGGAGACGATGGACGATTCCTTGATGACCGTCACAAATTCGTTGCCGAGCGCGGGAAGAATGTTGCGGATGGCCTGCGGCAGAACGACAAGGCGCATCGCCTCGCCGGACGAGAAGCCCACGCTGCGCGCAGCTTCAGTCTGGCCGTAGTCGACGGCCTGAATGCCCGAGCGGATGACCTCTGCGACGTACGCGCAGCTGTTCATGCTCATGGCGACAATGCCGGCGGCAAAGCGCGAGAAGTTGGGGATCCACGAGATATCGGGGATCTTCACGCCGATCATGGGAAGACCGTAGAAGATGAACATCAGCTGGACCATGAGGGGCGTGCCGCGGATGAACTCGATGTACGCGACCGCCAGCCACTTGAGCGGCAGAATTTTGCCCATGCGCATGGTCGCCATCAGCGTGCCAAGGATCGTGCCGAGCAGGACGGAGAACGCCGCGATGATGAGCGTATTGACAACGCCCTGCGCGAAAAAGCTGGAATAGCGCTCGATGATTTTTCCTATCGTTTCAAAAAAAGTCATGGGAGCCTCCTTCTAAAAAATATGCAGCGCTGCGTGGCTGCGCAAAACAGGCTTCAAGGCTTCGCCGCCAGCGCGGCGAAGCCTTGGTTAAAGTCTACAAAACAGGATTGAAATTTTAGGACAATTGACAGAGCTGAAATTACAGACCCAAGCTGGCTGCGAGCGCAACTGCTTCGTCATAAGCCTGCTGGTAGCTGCCGTCGGCGGTGACCTTGTCGACGACCTCGTTGACAACGGCCATCAGGTCTTCCGTGCCCTTGGCGAGAACGGCGGCCTTACCGAAGGAAGCCTCTTCTGCGGTGAATTCGAAGTTGGAGACCTCGAGCTTGCCGTCGCTGGTTGCGACCAGAGCCTCGCCGACCGCCTGGTCAACGACAAAGCCTGCGATATTGCCGTTCTGGGTCTCGAGCGCCAGTGCCGGATACTTTTCAAGTTCAAAGAGCTCACTGTCGGGCAGAGCTGAGAGGACCAGCTGGGACTGGATGGTGCCCTTCTGCGCGCCGACCTTCTGACCGGCCAGAGCTTCCTTGGTGGAATACTTGTCCGCGTCGCCGGTCTTGACGATGAGCAGCTGCGCACTGGTCTCATAGAGGTTCGAGAAGTCGATCTCTTCGGCGCGCTCGGGGGTCTTGGTGAACGCGGCGATGCCGATATCGACCTGGCCGGACTTGACAGCGGGGATGATGCCGTCGAACGCCATGTCGACAACCTCAAGCTCTACGCCGATGGCGTCCGCGATCTGCTGGGCGAGCCACATGTCGCAGCCTGCGAAGTTGGCATCGAGATCCTTGAATTCGTACGGTGCGTACTGCGCTTCGGTGCCGACGACCAGCTTGCCCTTCGCCTTGATCTCAGCGAGAAGGCCGGTGGCTTCTTCCGCGGGAGCGGCTTCTTCGGTTGCTTCCTCGGCGGGAGCGGCTTCTTCGGTGGTTTCGGTCGCTGCGGTTTCCGTGGTTGCAGCGGGAGCGGGCTCTTCGGTCTTGGCGGCGCAGCCTGCAAACAGGCCGAGCGCCAGCACTGCGCAAAGCGTCAGCGCAAGAAGTTTGGTCAGTGAATTCTTTTTCATAATACCCTCCTGTGCATGTCATACATGCAATGTAATGTAATTTATGTGTATGATTATACAGAAAATTCAGAATTTGTAAAGCCGCAAAGTTATACAACAATCGACTGCATATCGATGAATAATTGTGAAAGATTTTGCATATTCCACAAAAACGTCCGCGGCAGGCGGAATTTTCTCAGAAGCGGAGCGCCTCCATGCGGTCGTAGGCCTCGCGGAGCTTTTCAATATCCACAGTGCATGCAATGCGGAAGTGCTGCTTGCCGGCAAGACCGAACACATCGCCCGGGGAGACGAGAATATGCGCGCGCTCGAGCAGCTCTTTGCAAAATTCGCCTGCCGAAAGTCCCGTCTTTTCCACGCCCGGGAAGAGATAGAACGTGCCCTTTGGCCGAACGAGGCTCAGGTACGGGATCTTTTCCAGCCGATCGGCAGAGTAGAAAATGCGCTCGCGGTAGGCCTTGATGTAGCGCTCGCGGATGCGCGCACGGTTCTCCAGCGCCGCAATCGCAGCTCTTTGCGAGATGGAGGGGGCAGAGTAGATGAGCGAGCCGTTGATCTGGTTCATGGTGGCGATCAAGGTCGGCTCCGCGATGATCACGCCCACGCGCCAGCCGGTCATGAGGAAGTTCTTGGAGAAGCTGTTGAGGGTAATGGTCCGGTCCAGCATGCCGGGGAGCGTGCGCAGCGGGATGTAGTCGCCCTCATAGATATAGGTGGTGTAAATTTCGTCCGCCGCGACGAGAAGATCGTATTCCTGCGCGATTTTCGCAAGCAGCTCGAGCGTGCTCCGGTCGTAGGCCATGCCGGTGGGGTTCGTGGGGTTATTGAAGATGATGGCCTTCGTCTTGGGCGTAATTGCCGCGCGCAGGCGCTCTTCGGAAATTGCGTAATTCTCAGACGCATACGTCGGAACATCGACGCACACGCCGCCCGCAAGCTCGATCTGGCTGCGGTACATGGCAAAGTACGGCGAGAAGACGATGACCTCGTCGCCGGGATTTAAGATGGTCAGCATCGCAAGCGCCATGCCGAGGCAGCTCGAGGCTGTGACGAGCACATGATCGGGAAGGAGCTCCTGCGTGAAATCCGCCTGCCACGCGCCGCAGACTGCCGAAATGAGCTCCGGGTCGCCCTTGGGGTCGCCGTAGTGGGTGTGGCCCGCCTTCGCGTCGAGGTATGCCTTTTCAATGATGGCTTCGTCAGTGGTAAAATCGGTGTCGCCGATGGAAAGGTCGATGATATCGTTGTATTTGGCCAGCGCCTCGGTGTCGAGCGAGAGCCCGGAGCCCGCGTGCTGAAAACGGTTTGCGATGTAGCGTTTCATGCTCATAAGACTGCCTCCTTGCGGATGTGGGGAACGACGGTCGCGCCGTTCGGGATGACATAGATGGATTTTCCGGCGAGGTCCGCTTCTTTTAAAAGCGCCCCCATATCAGAGAACGACCGCATGCCCATCGGGCGCACAAGCTCGTCCGGGATCGAGGAATAAAGAAAAATTTTCTGCCGCTGCGCCTGCTCGCAGTTCTGGAAGAAAATATAGCCCGCAACAGTGAAGGCCTCACGCAGGCGCTTTTCGATCGTGCCGTCGAGAAGATTTTGGCACCAGCCGAAGTATTCCTCCGGCCCGCCGCCATCCGGCGCTTCGATCATTAAAATAAGCGTTCCGCCGGGCTTTAAGCCGGGCTCGACGTTATCGACGGTTTTTGTGCCCTGATAGAGCGAAATGTCCTTCGGAAAGCCGCCGCAGCTGGCGACGATCACGTCGGCCTGCTCGGGAACGTCCACCTGATAGATTTTATTGACAAGCGCGCAGCCTGCTTCCCAGGATTTGAGGTAATGCCCGGAGAAAATCGCGTGCAGCTGCATCTGCGCGTTCATGACGAGGTTCACCATAAAAAGGTGCGGCAGCATCGCGGCAGCCTCGCACATGTCCTCGTGCAGGGGATTGCCGGTCAGAACGCCATTCCCGATTTTGGGGTTTGAGCGCAGCGCCTTGGGGTCCAGAGAATAGGCGTGGTTGTGGCGGATAGTCTGAAGACCGCTGACCCCGGGGAGGATGCTCTTGCGTCCGCCGCCGAAGCCCGCCATGATATGATGCGTACATGCGCCGAGGCAGACGACAAAATCGGCCGTCGCGACGGTTTTATTGAGCCAGACGGGCGTATCGTGCGCGGTCGTGCCGAGGTAGACAAGGTCCTTTGCCTCGCAGTCGTGGTTCTCGACACGCACCTTGTCAAAAACGTTGCTTGTTACCAGCGTTCGGAGCTCCTGCTCATCGCCGCCCGTATGCGTGCCGTTGGCCACGACGATGGTGAGCTTGCCGTAATCTACGCCGCACGCGGTATGCAGGTACTCGACCAGATGCGGAATGACAAGATCCTGCCGCATCCAGAACCGGGACATATCGCTCACCACGAGCGCAACGCTCGCTCCTGCCGGAATCTCCTCGCATAAAGGCTTGCTTCCAATCGGGTGCGCCAAACTCTCCAGAAGTCCGGCGCGGATATCCTGCATTGCGGGCGCGTCGTTTCCATGCAGAACGGCCAGCACCGAGCCCTCGTCCAGCGGCACCGTGACGCTGCCATGTCCGTATGCGAACTGATACTCTTTCATGCGTTTCGCCTCTTTATACTATAATAAATATCTTTGCGCGCATTATAAACGATTCGCGCCTGCTGCGCAATTGTCAAAGCACACAAAAAGGGAGCTGCATGAAGCAGTTCCCACATGTGAAACGTTAATCTTGCTATGCGTAGGGGGCGATGCCTGCATCGCCCCGGCAAAATGCACCCGTTTTTACGGAAATCTTCGGCGAATTCGCTGGTTCCCAATGGGTCGATGTGGGCATCGACCCCTACGGACCCGACAAGGACATTGTCGGTATATTATTTGATAAATTTATCGATGGCCTGACAGAGGCTGTCCAAGGCCTGCTCGTCGTCCTGCTCGACGGCGTCGACGATGCAGTGCTGGATATGGTCCTGCAAAATGACCTTTCCGATATTATTGATGGCCGAGCGCACGGCGGCGATCTGGATCAAAACCTCCGAACAGTCGCGTCCATCCTCCACCATCTTCTTGACCGACTCCAGATGGCCGATGGCGCGGGCAAGGCGGTTTAAAACAGCCTTCGTGTTCGCGTGAACATGGCCGTGCGCGCCGGGTTCGGCGTGATCATGGTCATGCGGGTGCGTGTGGCTGTGGGCGTGTTCGTGCTCATGCGCCTGTTCGGCGGTGTGGGTGTCCTGCGGATTGTGCAGATGGGCGATGTGGTGCTCGTGCAGATAATCGTGATCGTGTTCCATAATGAACGGCACTCCTTTTTTCTTTGATTGGAAGTATACCACATCAGCCAAGACAATTCCATACAAAACCAGAGAAAAATTTCGGGAATTTCACAAAACCATCCCCACCCGGGGGATTATTTTCCCGATTTCATACTCTTTACAAAACGCCTGCCTGCGAGTATAATGTAGACGAAAAACTATACGGGCGGCCGGACTGCCGCCGCAGAAAGGGACAGAATTATGCATCACGATGAAACCATGCACACCCACGAGCATACCCATGCCGACGGGAGCACGCATACCCATGAGCACACCCATCCGCACGACCACGATCATCCGCACACCCATGACCACGGCTGCGACGAGCACGCCTGCGCCGCTTGCGCCGGATGCGCGGACCCCAAGCAGGAGCTGATGGCGCTGATGAAGTATATGGTCGGCCACAATACCGCCCATGCAAATGAGCTCGCGCAGCTTGCAAAGCAGCTGCAGGATCTGGGCGAACATACGGCCTATGAGCAGATCATGCTGGCTGTGAGCGATTTTGAAAAGGGCAATCTGCGCCTTTCCACTGTGCTCACGTCCATGAACGGCTGAGGAGGATTTCCATATGTGCCTTGCAATGGTCTATACGGATAAGGCAGAGCCTGAAAACCTTGTGCTGAGCAACGTCCAGCGCATCGACTGCAAAGACGGTCTTGTTTATCTGACCGATCTTCTTGACCGGCAGGTCGTGGTCGAAGGCGAGATCGTCTCGGTCGACCTGGTCGGCAACACGACGATTATCCGCAAAACACAGAAATAATACAAAAAGGGAGCCGCCCGGAAGCTGCGTACTTTCGCCCGGCTTCCCGCGTCGGCTACAGGAGGCAGGCATGCAGAGCTATGAGGTCGTCCGCGAGGTCGAGAACCAGTGCGCCAACAATCAGATGCGCGATATCTTTTTTGAGGAGATCGAGACGGACGATCCGGTCGGCTGGCTGCGCGGGTTTGTCAAGGGACGGGACGTCGAGATGAGCGTGGACAAAAAGGAAAATGGCGATCTGACCGTCTTTGTCACCAGCGGCGGCGTAACGCAGAAATTCCTGTTTACAAAAATCTGAAAAATTCCTCCGGGATTTTACAAAAAAGCCAGATTATTTTTGATATATCCTTAGTCTGTTTTCTACATATTTTTATGCAATTTTTGCAAAAATGGGCTTGTCTTTGCCGGAACTTTGTGTTACGATACTTTTGTATCGAATCCGCAGAGGGAAGGGCTCCGCGAACGAGACGCAATTTTATCATTTTGGAGGCAAGCTATGAGCGTTGCGGAAATTTATGAGGAAAGAGCTGCTTTTTCGTTTGAAGTCTTCCCGCCAAAGACCGATGTGGGCATGGAAAAGCTGTGCGGCGAGGGCGGCGTGCTCGAAAAGCTCTACACGCTGAACCCCGACTACATCTCCTGCACCTACGGCGCGGGCGGCACGAACGTCGGCAAGAACCTCGAGGTGCTTGACAAGATCAAAAAAGACGGCAAATGCACCCCGGTCACGCACTTCACCTGCATCGGCAATACCAAGGCCGATATCAAGGAAAAGCTTCAGACCTATCTCGATCACGGCATCGACCACATGCTCGCGCTGCGGGGAGACCTTCCCTTCGGCTGGACGGGCACGAACGGCGACCTTCACTATGCGACAGAGCTTGTGAAGTTCGTCCGCAAGGAGTTTGGAGACAAGTTCACCATCGCCGTTGCTGGCTCTCCCGAGGGACACATCCAGTGCCGCTCGCTGGAGGCCGACATCGCATTTTTGAAGCAGAAGCAGGATAACGGTGCGGACTTCATCATCTCGCAGCTCTGCTGGGATATGGACGCGTTCCGCCGCTGGCTCGATGCGATCCGGGCTGCCGGTGTGTGGCTGCCTGTCGATGTGGGCATCATGCCGATCCTTGATCAGGCCGCGACCATCAACATGGCACTCTCGCGCAACGGCTGCGTCATGGACCGCGCGCTCTGCGAGATCATCTCGAAGAACTGGATCTTCCCAAACCCGTTCGACAAAGAGCCGTTTGACGCGGACGCAGCCGGCAAGAAGGAAAGCTTCAAAAAGGCCGGCATCGAATACACCATCAACCAGATCGACCAGTACCGCGCCTGCGGCGTCGACGGCATCCATCTGTATGCCCTCAACAAGTACGACGATGTCGCTTATATCGCGAAAGCGGCGGGCCTGATTGACCTTGTTTAAAACCAAAACCCACGTGCTCCGGCGGGCTATTCGTCTGCCGGAGCCGTAAGGCGCTTTCAAAGGAGCAGTACCAATGGCAACACATACCATCGCGGTCGCCGGTAAGGGCGGCGTCGGCAAGACGACCACCTGCGGCATGATCATCGATTATCTGTGCAAGCAGAAAAAGGGTCCCATCCTCGTTGTGGATGCGGACGCAAACTCCAACCTCAACGAGGTGCTCGGCGTGGAGGTCGAAACCACGCTCGGAGACATCCGCGAGGAAATGGCAAGAGCCGAGCAGAAGGGCACGGTTCCGGCCAACATGACAAAGGCCGATTACGCGGAGATGAAGTTCAATTCCGCGCTCATCGAAGAAGACGATTTCGACATGCTCGTCATGGGAAGAACGCAGGGCAAGGGCTGCTACTGCTTTGTCAACGGCGTTCTCAAGACCCAGATCGACAAGTATGCCGGAAACTATAAATACATGGTCATCGACAACGAGGCGGGTCTCGAGCATATCTCGAGAGGCACGCTTCCGCACGTGGATACCATGCTGCTTATTTCGGACTGCTCGCGCCGGGGCGTGCAGGCGGTCGGGCGCATTGCGGAAATGATCCGCGAGCTCGAGCTCAAGCCCGGAACCATGAAGCTGATCATCAACCGCGCGCCGGATGGAAAACTCAACGCCGGCGTGCAGGAAGAGATAGAAAAATACGGTCTTGACCTCGTGGGAGTTCTTCCGCAGGACGAGACGGTATACGAGTATGACTGCGATGGCAAGCCCAGCTCCCAGGTGCCGGATAGCACGCCGGTAAAGCAGGCGCTGCACCAGATCATGCGCGATTTAAATCTGTAAGGCCAAAAAATTATGATATAGGGGGATTCAACATTATGCCTTTCGTTCCCAAGAAGCAGGCTTTCAATGCCCACATCAATGAAGTTGTGCTGGGCGTTGGCGAAAAAGCAACTGCAATCGGCGGTCAGAACGTACTGCCGTTCCACACGTTCGATGCAGAAATCAAGAACGCTCCGAAGATCGGCGTTGAGCTGACGGACTTCGGCATGTCCGAGTACACGATGCCCGGTGAGCAGGCGTTCTACGCCGGCTGCGAGACCGTGGTTGACATGGCCAAGCGTGCCGAGACGATGGAGGGCGCAGATTTCCTGTGTCTGCACTTTGAAGGCGCCGATCCCAACGGCGCGAATAAGTCCGTCGAAGAGTGCGTTGCACTCGCCAAGGCAGTTTCCGATGCTGTGACGATGCCGATCGTCATCATGGGCTGCAAGAACATCGAAAAGGACACCGAGCTCTTCAACAAGATTGCAGAAGCTCTGGCCGGCAAGAACATCCTCGTTCTCTCCGCCCGCGACGAAAACTACAAGACTGTCGGCGCGTCCGCAGGCCTTGCCTACAACCAGAAGGTCGGCGCGGAATCCGCCGTTGACATCAACCTCGCAAAGCAGCTCAACACCGTCATGACCCAGCTCGGCGTGAACGCGCAGAACATCGTCATGAACATCGGCTCCGCTGCCGCTGGCTACGGCTACGAGTACGTCGCATCCACCCTCGACCGCATCAAGGACGCGGCTCTGAAGCAGGCGGACGGCATGCTCCAGATGCCCATCATGACCCCTGTGTCCTCCGATACCTGGGGCGTGAAGGAAGCCGTTATGTCCGAGGCCGACATGCCCGAGTGGGGCAGCCAGGAAGAGCGCGGTATCGAAATGGAAATCACCACCGCGGCTGCGGTTCTGGCCGGCGGCTCCGACGCAGTTATCCTGCGCCATCCGGAAGCCATCAAGACGATCGCCGCGATGATCCGCGCGCTGATCTAAGCAGAGGAGGAATGAGTTACTATGGCAGTTAAAGGTCTTGACATTTTCAAATTATCTCCCAAGAAGAACTGTAAAGAGTGCGGCAGCCCCACGTGTATGGCGTTCTGCATGAAGGTCGCGCAGGGTGCCGTTGAAATTACCAAATGTCCGTATATGTCCGCAGAGGCCGTCGCCCTTCTGTCTGAGGCC
>CALCJW010000257.1:0-12647 GCA_937967235.1 uncultured Clostridia bacterium | reverse complement strand
CTCGTAGGGGGCGATGCGGGCATCGACCCCTACGCAGATCTCGAAGACCCTGCGAAAAATAAGCGCTAGTCCGCAAAGGGAATTTCCTGCCCGGCAATCTCGATGGCCTGCACGTCGGCGAGGGCAACGGGCGTTGAGAGGGCGGCTTCGAAGGTGTAGAGCCCCAGCTCGTCGCGCGTTTCGGAAAGGGACGCAGAGAAGAAGCAGGCGCTGTTTTCAAACAGAGCGGAAAGCGGCGTTTGCGTTCCGTCGGCAAATTCGAGCGCCGCATCCGCAAACAGCTCGTTCAGCGCGCCGTTCCAGCTTCTCCGATAGGCGACCTGCGCGTCCAGCTCCGTCGGATTTTCCGTGTCCTGCCCGAAGTAGCCCTTGACGAGCGTATCGAGTGCACCGTCTCCGCGCGCGTTCAGATACGAATCCAGCGTAGGCGCTTGCAGCGTGAGGCGGAGCGTGCCTGCGTCGAGCGTGAGCGACCCGATGACGGCGGATGCTTTGAGGAAGTCAGAGGGAACGGAAAGCTCCGGCGCTGCCTGTAGGGCTTCGGAGGGTAAAACGGGAACCGTAGCGGTGGCGAAGACCTCGCCTGCCGTTTCGTGGCCGTTTTCCTGCGAGTCAAAGCAGAGCTCGATGGTGACTTCGCCCGGCTCCAAAGCTTCATACGTATAGAGCTCCACGCGCAAAAGCGCCGTCTGAAGCGATTCGTCGTAGGTAAGCGCCTCCGCCCAGACGGAATATGGCTTCGCCCGGCAAGACCAGAGCGAAAGTCCGTAGGTGTCCATTGCCTCCTGATACGCGCGGTTCATCTCCGCCGTAACGTCCGGCACGTCTACATACGCAATCAGCCGCTTACCCGCACAGAAGCTGCTGACAAGGCGCGCGCCGTCCATTTCAGACGCGGCTTCATATTCCGTATATTCCGGGATTTTTTCCGGCTGCGTCACACCGAGATCGGCGCGGGAGAGTGCCCGAAGTCCGAGTACGCCAGCTACAGCTCCCAAGCTCAGCAGTGCGGCAAGGACCGCGGCCAGCAGCGTTCTTCCTGCGGAGCGGACGCGGCGGCGTGAGATTCCAAGCCTTTGCAGAACGAGCCGCTCGGTGCGCGCGCGGGTGGGGCGCTTCGCCTCGGGAAGCGGCAAAAGCTCCGGGTCTAATTCCAAATCGTCCAGAAGGTCGGTCAGTTTTACTCGCATAATAATTCCTCCTGTGAAAGTCGTTTTTTGAGCGCCGCCCGGCCGCGCGAGAGTCGGGTGCGCACCGCACCGGGGGTAAGGCGCATCGCCTCCGCAATCTCGGGTGCGGGCTGCAAATAGTAGTAATAGCGCAGGAAAATTTCCCGGTCGACAGGCTCCATCGAGAAAATGGCTTCTTTGACGCGCATTTGGCGCTCGCGGCGCAGAAGCTCTGCCTCCGGGGCCGTTCCTTCTCCATCCGGGAGCGTCAGCTCGTCAAGGTCTGCCTCCAACGGCTTCTGCTTCCGGAGAAAATCCTTTGCACGGTTCCTGGCCGCCGCGCCAAGATATGCCTGCAGCTTTCCGGGTGAGATGCTGCCCGCGCGGCGGAAGACGCTGTAAAACACATCGGCGGTCAGCTCCTCCGCGTCCTCCTCCCGGCAGGTCTTGCCCAGCACCGCGCGGATGATGGACGCGACATACCGGTTGTATTGTCCGATGAGCCAGTGCAGGACGGCCGTGTCCTGCGCGCGTAAGCGCTGCAATGCTTCTTCTTCGGTCATATGGATCACCTCGGGTTCAAACTTGCACGTGCTGCCCTACAGGACGTATCGTACGGTCAAAGTGTTACAGTACATGAAAAACGCCCCGGACGGTTCCGGGGCGTTTGGACGTATCATGTGCGGTTCTGGCGGTACTGCGCGAGCAGGCGGTTGAAAAACGCGCCGTAGAAGACGATGCTCACGCAGGCGTAGACCCAGAGCATGGTGAGGACCATGGTTGTGAGGCTCCCATAGAGCGCGAGTCCCTTTGCAAAGTGGTTGACGTAGACGGAAAAGAGCGCGGAGAATAGCAGCCACGCGCCCGCCGCGGCCAACGCCCCCGGAAGCACACGCGAGAGCTTTTGCTTTCGGTTCGGAAGGGCGAGATAAAGAAGGGAAAAAAGCGCTGTGAGCAGGAAGAACGAGTAAAGCTGCAAATGCTCCAGCAAAAAAGACAGCGTCCTTGCAAGCGGCAACGCCCGTGCCGTGAAGACCGAGAGCAGTTTCCGGCCGAATACGTGCAGAAGAAGCGTCAGCACGAGCCCCAGCACAAACAGCAGCATGTAAAACAAACACAAAAGCCGCATATGGACATAGCTTCTCGTCTCCTTCACATCCAGCACCGCGCCGAGCCCCCGCGCCATGCCGTAAATGCCGTTGGAGGCCGACCACGCCGCCGTCACCGCGCTTACGGAAATTACCGCCGCGCCGCTTTTCGGGTAAAGCTTCTGCAAAAAATCATCGAACAGCGGCAGAACCTCGTCCGGCATGATGCGCGAGAGGATCTCGAGCAGGTCCTCCGGCCCGAAGACCGTGTATTGGAGGATCCCCAAAAGCAGCGTCAGCAGCGGCAGAAACGACAGCACGAGAAAAAACGCCGCATTTCCGGCATAGACGGGGATCTGCGTGCGTTTCAGCGCGCGCAGCGCGCGTGAGGCAGGCTCCGGCAGGCGCATGGGAAAGGCCCTCCTGAAAAAGTTTTCGACAGAAAAGGAAATATATAGAAGAAAAATGACGGGTTATCTGGCGCTTGCCGGGTGTTTTCCTCTCATTTTCGAGAAACGCGGCGAAGCGTGTCAAACGGGCGCGAATACTTTTTGTTTCCAGTATACACGATCTGTGGTTCAATAGGAAGCAGGAGGGAATAAAAAATGACAATGAAAACAAAAAATCGATCGCTTGTGCAAAAAGTCTTCACCGAAACCTGTCGCGGCGCGCCGCTGGAGCTCAGGTACTACCGGCTCTGGGAGGAAGCCCCGGAAGGCCCCACACGCTACGGCGCGGCCATCGAGGCTGTGTGCAATGGTGAAGCAACGCGCGCGGAGGTACCGGACGTGACGAGCCGGCGGGAAGAAATCGACCATCTTCTCTGGAAGCTTGCGCGCGGAACGGTGACGCCGGAGAGCCTGCGGGAGGTGATAGAGGATTCTCTGTAATTGCGCGGAATTTGCCGGGATTTGGACGAAAAACCGGTAGACACGGCAGGGGTTGTTTGCTATAATCAAACTATATTTCGCCGCCGGGAGGAACATGCCATGAAGTGTCCGTATTGTGGGTATCAGGAGAGCAAGGTCGTCGATTCGCGCCACTCGGAGGACGGGCAGAGCATCCGCAGAAGACGCGAGTGCCTGTCCTGCCAGAAACGCTTTACCACCTATGAGACAGTCGAGTGTTTGCCCATTGTGGTCATCAAGCGCGACGGCGCGCGTCAGGCGTTTGACCGCAACAAGATTTTAAACGGCATGCTCCGCGCCTGCGAGAAGCGCCCGGTGGCGCTGGCGAAGCTCGAGGCCGCAACGGACGCGATCGAGCAGATCATCCAGAACTCTCTTGACCGTGAGGTCTCCACGACGCAGATCGGTGAGCTCGTTATGGAGCGCCTCAAGCCCCTCGACGAGGTCGCCTACGTGCGCTTTGCCTCGGTCTACCGGCAGTTCAAGGACATCGACAGCTTCATGCGCGAGCTCAATAAGCTGCTGGAAGAAAAATAAGCACACACGTTTCTCCGGAATGTTCGTAGGGGGCGATGCCCACATCGCCCCGTGAAAATGTTGCGAATTCGCCGGGGATTTCCGTATAAACGGTACGTTCCGCCGGGTCGATGTGGGCATCGACCCCTACGCAAAACCGGGGGGATTTTCGCGAATCCCGTACGGACGTGATGAAAAAATCCGAAAATCTGCGACGCCCGCCGGGGTTCCGGCGGGTGTTCTTTGTTACAGGATATTCTCTACCGTCGGAAGCTCCATTTCGCGCAGATGGCGGACAGCGCTCATCAGCTCGGCGCACCCGGCGAGAAAATCGTCCCGGTCTTCCAAAAGCGCGTACTGGTTCAGCGCGGCGAAGCGGGAAATGACATCGTCTACTTCCGCATGGCTTAAAGCGAGTCCGAAATAGCGCTCATATCGCTTCCAGTGCCGCGCCGCGTTCTGCATGGAGGCTCGGCAGGTTTCAAAATCATTTCGCTCCGCGGCAGTCTGCGCGCTTGACAAAAGGTCTAACGTTTTGCGGCAGATGTCTCTTACGTGGAGCATCGAAAACAGGCAGAACGCGAGCGCGAGCAGCAAAATGACGCAGGAAAGCAGGATATGGCGCATATCACCCACGCTCCTTCCGGCAGAAGTAGAGCTTGCCGCCCGGCTCGCAGGACAGAAGATACACGTCCTTCGCGCGGCAGGCGTAGTCCCGCAGAACATCGTCCACCCACGCCCGGTTTTTCCCGAGCTTCGGGAGGTTTTCGGCCAGAATCTGCCCGTCGGAAATGACGGTCACGGGAAGGCTCGTGTCCTCGACCTGCACGCCGGCGGCCTTTGCGCTGGCGGGTTTAAATTTTGCATAAGGAAGCACGCTCACCTGACCGCTCGTCTCCAAGATTGCATATTTGACGCTGGCAAGATCGGTAACGCCTTCGATGCGCAGAAACTCGGTGAGCTCGTCCGGCGTGATGCGCGTCTTTTTGAGGTTCTCCTGCAAGAGCCTGCCGTTTTCCATCAGAATGACGGGCTTGCCGCAAAGAAGCCTTCGCGCGCCGACGCTGTGATAGACCAGAACGGACAGCAGAAGCTCCATCGACAAAACGACCAGGATCGGGATGAGTCCCGACAGAAGCGGGATCCCCGTCTCCTGCATCGGAACGGCCGCGAGGTTTGCCAGCAGCATCGTGACCACGAACTCCATCGGCTCCATCTCGCCCAGCTGGCGCTTTCCCATGAGGCGGATGACGACGATGAGAATGGTGTATAGAATCATCGTGCGGATGAATGAAATGAGCATAGCAAAACCTCCTGGTGGCAGTATCTGCCGCGGGCGGAAAAGTATGCATGGCGGGCACGCAATTTTTCTTCTAGGATTTTGAACGAATGTGTGATATAATCAATCTATATGCGATAAAACGAAACGGAGGCGCGAGAGATGACGGAGCGATCGACGGAAGAGCTGGAATACAAGAGCGCGCACGCGCAGCCGGAGGAAAAAACGCCCTATACGCCGCGCCCGAAGAGCCATATCATTCTGGCGTGGGTGCTGCTGGCAATTGTGATTTTCGCAATCGGCGGCATGTGCTACTGGGAAATGTTCGGCAAGTTCTGACGGGAGGCGGCCATGCGGATTCTGGGCATCGACCCCGGCTACGCGACGACGGGCTTCGGCGTTCTGCAAACGGAGCGGGGGCAGCTGCACCTTCTGAACTACGGAACGATTACGACCCCAGCGGGACTGACGCTCTCGAGGCGGCTCGTGATGCTCTACGATGATATGATGGAGCTTTTAAAGACCGTGAAGCCCGACGCGGTGGCGGTCGAGGAGCTTTTCTGGGGGCACAACGTCACGACCGGTATCGGCGTGAGCCACGGCAGAGGCGTGATTCTGCTCGCGATCGAAAAATACGGCGCGCCGCTTTTTGAGTACACGCCCAATCAGGTCAAGCAGGCCGTCGTGGGCTATGGCGGCGCAGAAAAGCGGCAGGTCATGGACATGACGCGAAGGATTCTCAAAATGGAAAAGGTGGCGCGCCCGGATGACGCGGCGGACGCGATTGCCATCGCCCTGTGCCACGCGAGAAGCGCAACGTCGCTTTTGAGCAGAGTACAGGAAACTTAGGAGGCAGGCCATGTTTTATTATCTGAACGGCACGATTACGGTGCTCGATACCGGCCTCGCGGTCGTCGACTGCGGGGGCGTGGGCTATGCCTGCCATACGACAAACTATACGCTCTCAAAATTGCAGGTCGGAAAGCAGGCAAAGCTTTTTACCTACTGCAACATCAAAGAGGACGCGTTCGACATTTATGGCTTTTCTACGCGCGAGGAGCTGAACTGCTTTGAAAGGCTTCTCGGTGTGGGCGGCGTGGGGCCGAAGGCGGCGCTGGCGATTTTGTCGGTCGTCACGCCCGACCAGTTCCTGCTTGCCGTTATGACGCAGGACGAAAAGACGCTCACGATGGCGCAGGGCGTGGGCAAAAAGATGGCGCAGCGGATTTTGCTGGAGCTCAAAGACAAGCTCGCGCCCGCGCAGCTCGAGCTTTCCGGCGCGCAGATGGAAAGCGCGGCTCCCGTGCGCGGCAGCAAGACGGCGGAGGCCACGGCGGCGCTCGCAAGCCTCGGATACAGCCAGCAGGAGATCGCCGCCGCGCTCAAGGGCGTGGACGTAAACGCGATGCGCGTCGAGGAGATCGTCCGGCAGGCGCTGCGCGCAATGGTCATGCAGTAAGGGGGAACGGCGATGAGCCTTGATTTTTCACAGGATTTTGAAGCGCCGATCGTAACGACGAGCCTGACCCCGCAGGACGACGGCGAGGTGAGCCTGCGCCCCAAGACGCTCTCGGATTACACCGGACAGGAAAAGGCAAAGGGAAACCTTTCGGTCTATATTGAGGCGGCCAGACGGCGCAATGAGCCTTTGGACCACGTGCTGCTCTACGGCCCGCCGGGACTTGGCAAGACGACGCTTGCGGGCGTGATTGCAAATGAGATGGGCTCCGGCATCCGCATCACCTCAGGCCCTGCCATCGAAAAGGCGGGCGATTTGGCGGCGTTACTGACGAACCTCGCGCCGGGCGATATTCTGTTCATCGACGAAATTCACCGGCTCAACCGCGCGGTCGAGGAAATTCTCTATCCCGCGATGGAGGACTACGCGATCGATATCATCATCGGAAAGGGTCCGTCTGCCAACTCCATCCGGCTCGATCTGCCGCGCTTTACCTTAATCGGCGCGACGACGCGCGCGGGGCAGCTCTCGAGTCCGCTTCGCGACCGCTTCGGCGTTCAGCTGCGGCTGGAATTATACACGAACGAGGAGCTGAGCCGGATCGTGACGCGCTCGGCGGCGCTTCTGGGCATTGAGATTGACCCGGCGGGCGCGCATGAGATCGCGTCGCGCTCGAGAGGCACGCCGCGTATTGCGAACCGGCTTCTTCGCCGCGTGCGCGATTTTGCGCAGGTCTACTATGACGGCATCATCACAAAAGAGGCGGCGGACCACGCGCTCGGAAAGCTGGAGGTCGACCATCTGGGATTGGACGCCATCGACCGGCGCATGCTCACGGCCATCATCCGCAATTACGGCGGAGGCCCTGTCGGCCTCGAGACCCTTGCGGCGACCATCGGCGAGGAGGCCGTGACGCTCGAGGACGTGTATGAGCCGTACTTGATGCAAATCGGATTTTTGACGCGCACGCCGAGAGGCCGCTGCGTGACGCAGCTCGCGTATGGGCACCTGCATCTGCCCGCGCCGCAGAGCGCGCAGCCGGAGCAGCTGAGTTTTTGAGTAAGAAGGGTATTTCGTATGGGAAAACTATTTGGAACCGACGGCATTCGCGGCGTTGCGAACGAGACGCTGACGTGCCATCTTGCATACCGGGTCGGTCAGGCGGCAGCCATCAGCTTGGGAAGCTTTGATGGAAAACGCCCGAAGGTCGTCATCGGCAAGGACACGCGCATTTCTTCTGATATGCTGGAGGCGGCGCTTCTCGCGGGTCTCACGGCCAGCGGCTGCGACGCGGTAAAGCTCGGTGTGATCCCGACCCCGGCGGTGGCATATTTAACCGTGCGGGAGCACGCGGACGCGGGCATTGTGATCTCCGCGTCGCACAATCCCTTTGAGCACAACGGCATTAAAATGTTCTCCTCGCGCGGCTTTAAGCTCAGCGACGAGTTGGAGGCAAACATCGAATCGCTCATTTTACAAGAAGGCAAGCTTCCGACCAAGACGCACGGCGAGATCGGAAGAATTACCGATGGCGCGGGGCTTATGGACGCATATCTGGATCATTTGGCCTCTACGGTGAACGGGCTCAAGCCCATTAAGGTCGTCTTCGACTGCGCCAACGGCGCGGCCAGCGCAACGGCACGGAAGCTGTTCTCCCGTTTCCCGCTGGAGGCAACGTATTTAAGCGCAGACCCCGACGGCGTGAACATCAATAACGGCTGCGGCTCAACGCATCTTGGAAAGCTCGCAAAAGCCGTTGTGGACGGTGGATACGATCTTGGCCTTGCGTTTGACGGCGATGCCGACCGGTGTCTGGCTGTTGACGAGAAGGGCAAGGAGATTGACGGCGACCAGATCATGGCGGTCTGCGCAGAGTATTTGACTGCGCAGGGGAAGCTAAAGTCCGAGGGCTTTGTGGCGACGGTGATGTCGAATCTCGGCCTTCATAAATTCTGCGAGGAAAATCACCTGAAGCTTCTGTGCGCGGCGGTCGGCGACCGGAACGTGCTCGAGCTCATGCAGAAAGAACACATGGTGCTCGGCGGCGAGCAGTCGGGACACATCATCTTCCTGGAGTACATGACGACCGGCGACGGTCAGCTTGCGGCGCTGCAATTTTTGTCGATCTTGGGACAAAGCGGCAAGAAGGCCAGCGAACTGGCGGGCCAGATCACGCACTATCCGCAGCTGCTGCAAAATGTAAAGGTCGGCTCCAACGAGGAGAAGACCGCAATTCTGAACAGCGCCGAGCTGTCTATGATTGTCGCGCGCGAGGAGGAAAAGCTCGCGGGGCACGGACGGATCTTGCTGCGTGCGTCTGGCACGGAGCCGCTCATTCGTGTCATGGCCGAGGCGGACACACAAGATCTTGCGGAATTGGTCGTAAAAACGCTGGTGCAAGCCGTCGAAAACATACAAAAAATTCTAAATAAATAAAAAGAGTTTTATTTACTATTGACAAATGGAAAAAGCTTGCATATAATATAAAGGTAGGACGGTGGCCGGAGCCGAGTCCAGTGTCATAAAATTCCGGTACACAGCCTTGTTGCTTCTTTCGGATATTCTTTGTACCCTCTCTTCGTGTACAGACCCCAGGAGAACACACGGCAAATCTCAGCGCATCCAGCTTCTTGCTGATGGCATATAACGTCCCGGTTTTTGGGGCAAATCATTTTCGCTAAAAAAGAGAGGTAACATCAAAATGTACGAAGACAAAACTTTGGTCTGTAAAGAATGTGGCAAGGAATTCGTTTTCACCGCCGGTGAGCAGGAATTCTACGCAGAAAGAGGCTTCCAGAACGAGCCCCAGCGCTGCAAGGCTTGCCGTGATGCCCGCAAGACCGCGACCCGTGGCCCCAGAGAGTACTTCACCGCGACCTGCGCTGCCTGCGGCGGCGAAGCTCGTGTTCCCTTTGAGCCGAAGTCTGATCGTCCCGTCTACTGCAGCGACTGCTTCGCTCGCATGAAGGCACAGGGCTAATTTCTTAGTCAGCATACTGAAAAGCGGAAGGTGAAACCTTCCGCTTTTTTGTATAAGGATATCGCCTCTGTACTGCGGTACAGAGGCGATATTTTGCTATCTTTCTTCTCGGAAGTAGGCAAGACCCAGCGACTGGGGCGGCTGATCCTCGCGCTTTTTGCGGAGCGAGACGATGATCAGAACGACCAGTGTGACCACGTACGGAAGCATCTTATAGAGCTCCTTGATGGCAAGGTTCGTGCCGGTGGGGATGAAGATGTAGAGAATGTAGCAGCCGCCGAAAAGGATGGAGGCAAGCACGCTTACATTCGGACGCCAGATCGTGAAGATGACGAGGGCAATTGCCAGCCAGCCACGGTCGCCGAACGCGTTATTCGACCACACGCCGCAGGCATAGTCCATGACGTAGTACAATCCGCCGAGACCCGCGATCATGCTGCCGACGCAGGTTGCGAGGTACTTATACTTCGTGACATTGATGCCGGCTGCGTCCGCAGTCGCGGCGCTCTCGCCGACGGCGCGCAGATGAAGACCGGCGCGCGTGTGCTTGAGGAAGTAGGAAGCGAGAAGCGCAATGACGATCGCAAGATAAGCCAGGAAGCCATAGGACAGGAAGACCTGACCAAACCAGCCGGTCGTCTCGGCGATGGGTAGCGACTTACTGAAATAGGCGCTGGTTGCAGACAGCGCGATGGACGGGACCTCACTGCCGGAGAGCTTGATGAGAGAGCCGCCGAAAAAGTTGCCGACGCCGACGCCGAACGTGGTAAGGGCAAGACCGGTCACGTTCTGGTTCGCGCGGAGCGTGACCGTCAGCAGGCAGTAAATCAGGCCCATGAGAAGCGAGCCTGCCAGCGAGCAGAGCATCGGAATACCGATGGCGGCCAGCGCGCTCATTTCGGCTGCGGGAACGGCCTGCTCATAGAAGAACGCGCCAATAACGCCGCAGATACCGCCGACATACATGACGCCCGGGATGCCGAGGTTCAGGTTGCCGGATTTTTCGGTGAGGATCTCACCGGTGCTGCCGTAGAGAAGGGGAATGCCCTGCATGACGGCGCGCGGAAGGAACGAAGCAAAATCAAACATCTCTTACGCCTCCTTTTTGCTCGTGCGCAGACTGACCTTATAGGTGAGGAAGAACTCACTGCCGATGATGAAGAACAGGATGATACCGGTCAGAATGTCGGCGAAGGAATGGTTGAGGGAGAACACGCTGGAAATTTCGCTCGCGCCTCGGCTGAGGACGACGAGAAGCAGGCTCGTGAAGACCATGACGATGGGGTTGAACTTCGCCAGCCACGAGACCATGACGGCCGTGAAGCCGCGTCCGCCGACGATGGTGGTGGTGAGGGTGTGGTCGGTGCCTGCCGTTAAAAGCAAGCCCATCAGGCCGCAGACCGCGCCGGAGAGCACCATGGTGCGAATGATGACGCGCTCGACCTTGATGCCCGCGTAGCTCGCGGTGCGCTGGCTCTCGCCGACGACGGCGATCTCATAGCCGTGCTTGCTGTAGGTGAGGTAGATGTACATGAGAATGGTCATGACCGCAACGACCAGAATGGTCAGCAGGTACTGCTTGCCGCCGATGACGGGAAGCCAGCCGGCCTCGGAGTTCTGGTTGATGATGCCGATCTTGCCCGCGCCCTTCGGCACTTCCCAGATGATGATGAAGAACGCGGCGAGCTGGGTCGCGATGTAGTTCATCATGAGGGTAAAAAGCGTCTCGTTGGTGTTCCACTTTGCCTTGAAAAACGACGGAAGGAAGCCCCACAGAGCGCCCGCTGCCAGAGCGGCTGCGAGCATGACAAGGATCAGAAGACCGCTCGGGAGCTTGTCGCCGAGGCAGATCATACATGCCGCGGTCGCAAGACAGCCGATAAGCACCTGACCCTCTGCGCCGATGTTCCAGAAGCGCATTTTAAACGCAGGGGTGACAGCGAGGGAAATGCCGAGCAGGACGGCGAGGTTCTGGAACGTGACCCACGATTTTCTTGCGGTGCCGAACGCGCCGTAGAAGATAGTGCCATAGATGCTGATGGGGTTTTCGCCTGTGAGAAGCATCGTGACGAGCGCGCAGACGATGAGCGCCAGAAGGATCGCACCGCCGCGGATGAGCACGCGCTGGTACCAGGGGAGCGCATCACGCTTCGAGATATGGAACAGGGACTGTTTATGCATCGACTTTTCCTCCTCTCACGAGGGTCATGAGGCTGCCGATCTGGCGCTTGTCGGTGGTTCTCGCGTCGACCACGCCGGAGACCTGGCCGCCGCACAGAACGACGATCCGGTCGCACAGCTCGAGCAGAACGTCGAGGTCTTCGCCGACATACACAACGGCGACGCCGCGCATTTTCTGCTCGGTCAGCAGATTATAGATGGTGTAGGACGTGTTAATATCGAGGCCGCGCACGGCGTAGGCAGTCATCAGAACGGCAGGGGACTGCGCGATCTCACGGCCGACCAGAACCTTCTGCACGTTGCCGCCGGACATGCGCCGGACGGGGAAGTTCGTGCTGGGTGTGACGACGCCGAGCTCGTTCCAGATGCGGTTTGCAAGCGCCTCGGGGTCCTTGCGGTTTAAGAAGATGCTTGCGCCCTTGCGCCACGAACGGAGCATCATGTTGCCCGTCATGCCCATCGAGCCGACCAGGCCCATACCCAGACGGTCCTCGGGGACGAACGACATGGCGATACCGTTTTTGCGGATGTTCATGGGGTCGAGGCCCACAAGCTGCTTGGGCTTGTCCGCGCCGGGAGCGTAATACTGGATGGAGCCTTCGGCGACGGGGTAAAGGCCCGCGATGGACTCAAGAAGCTCTCTTTGGCCGCTGCCCGCGATGCCCGCGATGCCGAGGACTTCGCCGGCGTTGATGGTGAACGACACGTCGTCGAGGCGTTTGACGCCAAGTTCATCGTAGGCGGTGAGGCCCTCAATGACAAGCCGCGGCTCTACGTTTACGGGCTCCGGACGGTCGATGTTCAGCGCGACCGCGTGGCCGACCATCATGTCGGTCAGAGACTGCTGGTCCGCGTCCTTCGTGAGAACGTCGCCGATGTACTCGCCCTTTCTCAGAACCGCAACGCGGTCGGAGACGTCGAGCACCTCATGGAGCTTGTGGGTGATGATGATGAGCGACTTGCCGTCGGATTTCATGTTGCGCATGATCTGGAAGAGCTTGTCGGTCTCCTGCGGGGTCAGAACCGCGGTCGGCTCGTCGAGAATCAGAATATCCGCACCGCGATAG
>CALCJW010000256.1:0-2646 GCA_937967235.1 uncultured Clostridia bacterium | reverse complement strand
TGCTTCCCGGCGCTTTTGTGCATGTGAACACGTTTGAAAGACAAGAAACAGCACCTCCTGCTATGCCGAAGGTGCTGCTCTTTACGCTTATGAAAGAAGCACCGAGTCGGTTTCCTCCTGCTGCCCTGCCAGCGCAGCAAAGCGGTCGAGGAGGTCCTTTTTCGTGAGCTTCTTCTTTTCTTCACCTGAAATGTCGAGGATGATATGACCCTCGTTCATCATGATGAGCCGGTTTCCGTGGGTGATCGCGTCTTTCATGTTGTGGGTGATCATGAGCGCCGTGAGGCCGTTTTCCTCGACGATCTTGTCAGAGAGCTCCAGGACCTTCGCCGCCGTCGCGGGGTCGAGCGCCGCCGTGTGCTCGTCAAGGAGCAGCAGCTTCGGCTTTTGCAGCGACGCCATCAGAAGCGTCAGCGCCTGCCGCTGGCCGCCGGAGAGAAGGCCGACCTTGTCGGTCATGCGTTTTTCAAGGCCGAGGCCGAGGGCATGGAGCCGTTCATAGTAGTCTTCGCGCTCTTGCTTTGTCACACCCCAGCGAAGCGTGCGCTTTTTGCCGCGCCGCAGCGCAAGCGCTAAGTTTTCCTCAATCTGCATGTTGGGCGCGGTGCCGAGCATCGGGTCCTGGAACACGCGTCCGATGAACGCGGCGCGCTTGTACTCGGGAAGCCCCGTCACATCGACACCGTCAATGAGGATGTTTCCCTCGTCGACCGGCCACACGCCCGCGATGGCGTTTAAGAGCGTCGACTTGCCCGCGCCGTTGCCACCAATGACAGTGACGAAATCGCCGTCGTTAAGGCTCAGGGAGAGGTCTTGCAGCGCCTTCTTGGCGTGAATCGTGCCGGGATGGAACGTTTTCGAAATCGACTGTAATTCAAGCATGGCGGCTGCCTCCTTTCGCGTGCTTTGCAAACGAGCTTCTTCTCTGCTCGCGCAGATAAGGAACCGCGAGGAAGATTGCGACGATCAGAGCCGTGAAGAGCTTGAGGTCGTTCGGGTCGAGCTTGAGCCAGAGGATGAGCACCATGACCGCATAATATACCACGCCGCCGAAGACGACGAACAGAAGGCGCACCGCAAAGTTGCAGCCCTTGCGGAAAAATGCATCGCAGAGGACCTCGCCGATGATGATGGCAGCTAAGCCAATGACGATCGCGCCTCTGCCCATCGACACGTCCGCTGTACCCTGGAACTGGGTCATGAGGCCACCGGCTAAAGCGACCATGCCATTGGAGAGCGCAAGGCCGAGGAGCTTCATGTTGCTGACGTTGATGCCCTGCGCGCGGCTCATCGAGGGGTTCGCGCCCGTAGCACGCATCGCGCTTCCCTGTTCGGTGCCGAAGTACCAATACAGCAGCGCAACCAGTGCGGCAGAAAGAAGCAGTCCTGCAATGAGCGCCTGCGGCACATAGAGCGACGACATCAGAAAGCCCTTGCCGCTTGTCTCCCAGAACATGCCGAAATTTTTGATGCTGGCCGTCTGGTTCGCCTTTCCCATGATGCGGAGGTTGATGGAATACAGGGCGAACTGCGTGAGGATACCGGCGAGGATCGCGGGAATGCCGAATTTCGTGTGCAGAAGTCCCGTGCAAAGGCCGGTCAGAAGGCCGACCAGCACAGCAATCAGCAGCGCCGCCCAAGCGGGAAGCCCCTGCAGAAGCAGCATGACCGTGACAGCCCCGCCTGTGGCAAACGAGCCGTCGACCGTCAGGTCGGAGACATTGAGAAGCCGGAACGTGATATATACGCCCAGAGCCATAATGCCCCAGATAATGCCCTGCGCAGCGGCAGCGGGCATGCGTGAGAAGAGGTTCGGTATGCTCAGCGAGGACAGGTAGGTCAGAAGCTCCATGGGGGCTTATCTCCTTTCAGTTTGGTTCCGGATCAGCCGATTGCAGCGTAATCGGACGGAACGGTGATGCCAAGCGCTTCGCAGCGGGCAGCGTCATACTTCTTGACAGGGTTCTGGTAGTATTCGATCGGCATTTCAGAGACATTGCTTTCGCCGGTCAGGATCTTCGCGGCCATCGTGCCGGTGGTGCGGCCGAGCTCATAGTAGTCGATGGAGAGCGTTGCGATGCCGCAGCCCTTGCAGATGCCTTCCTCGCCTGCGACAATGGGCACGCCCGCGGGCTCGGCGACGTTGTTGATGGCCTCGGTGCAGGAGGCGGCGGTGTTATCGGTCGGGATGTAGAGCGCGTCATTTTCCGCGCACGCAGTCTGGGTGACAGTAGCCACGTCGTTGGAGTCCGCGAACGTGTAAACTGTGACATTTACGCCCTTGGCCTCCAACGCGGCCTTCACAACGTCCGCCTGATAGACGGAGTTTGCTTCTGCCGAGCAGTAGAGGATACCGACGTTCTTTGCCTCCGGCAGGAGCTCGAGGAGCATGTCGGCCTGCTGGTCGAGGGGTGCAAGGTCAGACGTGCCGGAAATATTGCCGCCGACTGTTCCGCTAAAGTCCTTGATGTCAAGCGCGACGCCGTATTCGGTGACAGCCGTGCCGAGAATCGGAATGGTCTGGGTCGCGGTGGACGCAGCCTGAAGGGCGGGCGTTGCGTTCGCGAGGATCAGATCGACGTTGCTCGCGACAAAGCCCGTGACGATCGTGCCGCAGGTCGGGATGTCGTTGGAAGCGTTCTTGAG
>CALCJW010000255.1:0-9091 GCA_937967235.1 uncultured Clostridia bacterium | reverse complement strand
AGACATATCCTCCAGCGAGGGACCCGTGGCGGAGTCCGTGTTCATCGCAGGCATGTTTGTAAAATACGGCAAGGCATATGCCGGGATTTGCCGCCATCTGGCTCTTGCGGAAGAAGCGGCGGAAGCGGACGCGGCGGCTTCCTCTATGGAGGCAGCGGTCTTAGACGCAGGCTGGGACGGCGCGTGGTTCCGCAGAGCCTACGACGCGTTCGGCGCGCCCGTCGGAAGTAAGGAATGCGCGGAAGGCCAGATCTTCATCGAGCCGCAGGGCATGTGCGTCATGGCCGGGATCGGCAAAGAAACGGGCGAAGCGGCAAAAGCGCTCGAGAGCGTCAAAAAACGCCTCGACAGCAAATTCGGTATCGTCCTTCACCAGCCCGCTTACACGAAGTATTATCTGAATCTCGGCGAAATCAGCTCGTATCCCCCCGGATACAAGGAGAACGCGGGCATTTTCTGCCACAATAATCCCTGGATCACCTGCGCAGAGGCCGTCCTGGGCCACGGCGCACGTGCGTTTGAAACTTACCGGAAGATCTGCCCGGCCTATCTCGAACCGGTCAGCGACATTCACCGCACCGAGCCCTATGTCTACAGCCAGATGGTCGCGGGCAAGGATGCGCCGACGTTCGGCGAAGCAAAAAACAGCTGGCTGACCGGCACGGCCGCGTGGACGTTTGTGTCCATTTCACAGGCGATCTTGGGCGTGCAGCCGGAATTAGATGGTCTTCGCATCGACCCGTGCATTCCGCCCGCGTGGAAAAACGTCCGGCTCACGAGACGCTTCCGCGGCGCGGAATACCGCATCGTGATCGAAAATCCGGATGGGGCCGAGCACGGCGTTCGGGCGCTGTATGTGAACGGCACGCGGCAAGACGGCAATCTCATCGTGCCCGCCGAGCCCGGAAGCATCGTTTCGGTGCGCGTCGTGATGGGTGCGTAAGATGGGATTTCGCGAAGATTTTGTCTGGGGCGCGGCCTCAAGCGCCTATCAGACCGAAGGATATCCAGCCGCAGATGGCGGCGGGCAGAGCGTCTGGGACGTGTTCTGCCGCAGCCCCGGCGCAATCGCAAACGGCGAGGATGGCTCGATCGCCTGCGACGGCTATCACCGCTTCCGCGAGGACATTAAACTTCTGGCCGGGCTCGGTCTGCGCGCGTATCGGTTTTCTGTGAGTTGGGCGCGCGTCGACCCGAACGGCGACGGACAGTGGAATGAAGCGGGGCTCCGATACTACGACCGCGTGGTGGACTGCTGTCTGGAAAACGGCGTTGCGCCGTGGATGACGCTCTACCACTGGGAGCTGCCCCAAACGCTGGAGGAAACCGGCGGCTGGCTGAAACGCGAGACAGCGGAGCGCTTCTCCCGATTTGCCGGGATGATGGCGGCGCATTTCAAAGGCCGCGTGCGGCACTTTATCACGCTCAACGAGCCGCAAATCGTTCTCAAGCTCGGATACGCAGACGGCGTTCACGCGCCGGGGAAGCGGTATCCCCTGCCGCAGCTCGTGCAATGTTGGAAAAACCTCATGCTCGCGCACGGTCTTGCATTCCGCGCCATCCGCCAGGTTGCGCCGGAAGCTGAAATCGGCATTGCCTCCACCGGCAAGCTCTGCTATCCGCACAGTCCCACCGACGAGGCCGCCGCACAGCAGGAGACCTTCCGCCTGACGGACACCGACTGGATGTTCACGCACCCGATCGTGTTGGATGCAGTATGCTTCGGGCGAGTTGCGCCGGAAGACGGTGCGCTGTCCGAGCTGCTGCAAACTGTAACGCAGGAAGAATGGGACACGATGCACGCCGTACCGGATTTCATCGGTGTGAACTCCTACAACGGAAGTGAAATTGCCGCAGACGCAAATGGACAGCCGCTCTATCTGCCGCGTCCGAAGGGCTTTGCCTGCACGGCGCTCAAATGGCCTATCACGCCGGAAATTATGGAACACGGCTACGCGTTTTTGTACGCGCGCTACGCACTTCCGCTCTATGTCACGGAGTGCGGCCTGAGCTGCAATGACCATGTGTTCCTCGACGGACAGGTACACGACGCAGACCGTATCGATTTTCTGCACCGCTATCTTCTCGCGCTCCGAAACGGCAGCGAGCGCGCCGATATCCGCGGCTTTTTCCACTGGTCGCTGACCGACAACTTTGAGTGGCACAGCGGCTACGCCGAGCGCTTCGGCCTTATTTACATCGACTATCCAACGCAGCGGCGAATTGTAAAAGACAGTGCGCGCTGGTATGCGCAGACCGCCCGGGAAAACGGCGCAGCTCTGTAAGCCGTCTTTCTCCCAGCTCTCAAAACGAACGATTCCAAAAACCGCGGGACAAGAAAGTCTTGTCCCGCGGTTTTTGTATTTTTGATTGGAAACATCCGCTGATAAAGGCAGCAATCATCCGAGGTTCTGCGGCATCTGCCAGGCGTCAATGTCGGTATGCAGCAGATGGTGCGAGCACTCGGAGAGGGGTTTTCCCAGAAATTCCGTGTAAAGCGCCTGCACATCGGGGTTTTCGTGGGAGAAGCGAAGCGCCGACTTTTTGTCTAAGCCCCAGAGGACATTTCCGCGCGCCTCGGCGCATTCCTCGCCGTCGTGGATCGGTTGACCGCCGCCGCCCGCGCAGCCGCCGGGACATGCCATGACCTCGACAAAGTCATACTGTGCGAGGCCGGAAGCAATGACCTCCAGAAGCTTTCTGGTGTTTCCAAGGCCACTCACGACCGCCGTCCGGACCGTGCCCGCGCCGGGAATCTCGAACGAAGCTTCCTTCCAGCCCTGCATGCCGCGCACGGCGGTAAATGCGTCGGGGTCGGGATTTTTGCCGGTCACAAGATAGTATGCGCTGCGAAGCGCCGCGTCCATGACGCCGCCGGTTGCGCCGAAAATCACGGCCGCGCCCGTTCCGGAGCCGAGCGGGGAATCGAAGCCGCTCTCCTCCAACGCCGACGGGTCGATCATCGAGCAGCGGAGCATACGAACCAGCTCGCGCGTGGTGATAACCACGTCCACATCCGGATCGCCGCAGGCATCGCGCATTGTCGGACGCTCGGCTTCCGCCTTTTTGGACGTGCACGGCATCACGGAGATGACACGCATATTTTTCGGGTCGACGCCGATTTTTTCCGCGAAGTAGCTCTTCGCCACCGCACCGAACATCTGCTGGGGGGATTTTGCCGTGGAGAGGTTCTTCGAAAACTGCGGGAACTGCCCCTTCACGAACCGCACCCAGCCGGGGCAGCAGGAGGTGAACATCGGCCATGTATGCGCGTCGCGATGCGTAAAGCGCTCGATGAACTCGCTGCCCTCTTCCATGATGGTAAGGTCGGCGCTGAAATTGGTATCGAACACATAGTCAAAGCCCAGTTCCCGCAGCGCAGAGGCCAGAACACCCGGCGTAGCCTGCTCCGGTGTGAGACCGAAATACTCCGCCCACGCCGCGCGGACAGCAGGCGCGACTTGCACGACGGTCGTGAGCTCCGGGTCTGCCAGCATCCGGTACACATGGTCGGTATCGTCCCGCTCTTCCAGCGCGCCAACGGGACAGTGGGTCACGCACTGGCCGCAATAGGTGCAAAGAGAACTCGAAAGGCTGTTTGCTCTTGCCGTGCCGACCGTTGTCCGCGAGCCGGTCCCGACCAGATCCCAGATATGTACGCCCTGCATTTTATCGCAGACCTGCACGCAGCGCATGCATTTGACGCAGCGGTTTTCAAAGCGCAGAATGGGCGCGGAATAGTCGACCGATGCCGGGCGCAGCTTTTTCTGATAGGGCGCTCCGAGAAGATTATAGTCGTTCGCGAGCTTCTGGAGCTTGCAGTTGCCGCTGCGCGTACATTTGACACAGTTCACCTCATGCTGGCTGAGCAGCAGCTGGAGATTGACGCGCCGCGTCATACGCACCTTCTGGGAGTTCGTGTGGATGACCATGCCCTCATGGACCTCGTTGTCACACGCGGCAACTAACGTGTCCTGCCCCTCGACCTCGACCATGCAGATGCGGCAGGCGCCGATCTCATTGAGGTCTTTGAGATAGCAGAGCGTCGGTATATCAATGCTCGCCGTGCGCGCCGCATCGAGAATGCTGGTTCCTTCCGGCACGCAGACGGTCTTGTTGTCAATGACCAGTGTTACCATCTTTCCGTCCTCCCTCCTTTGAAGATGCCGTAGCCGAAGTGATCGCAGCGCAGGCAGCGGCCGCTCTCGGCGCATGCCTCTTCGTGGGTCATGCCGCATTCGATGTCTTCAAAATCACATTTACGCTGCGCAGCTTCCCGTTCTTTCGTATTGACGCGCCCGCGCGGCGGACATACGTCAAGATGCGGCGCGGGAATTTCTACATCCGTGCGGATCTCATGGTGGAATCCAAGCTGCTCGTCGATGTTGGCCGCCGCGACCTTACCGGCCGCGATGGCGCGGATGGCAGTCGCAGGTCCCGTCACGCAGTCGCCGCCTGCAAAGACGGTTTCCATGTTGTCGATCTGGCTGGAGCTTTCTGCCATGAACGTTCCGCGCTTAATGGGAATGCCGGTCTGCTCGAAGCCCGCGATTTCCACGCCCTGCCCGATGGCGACGACGATGAGATCTGCCGGGATACGTTCTTCGGGCTGGTCTGCCGCCTCCGGGCGGGGACGGCCGGTCTTGTCGGCAAAGCCGATGATCTGCGGCTGGACCCAGAGGGCGCTTGCTTCGCCGGCTTCGTTTGCCTCGATACGCACCGGCGCGCAAAGCTCGCGAACCTCTGCACCTTCTGCGATCGCGCCCTTCACCTCGTCCGGAAGCGCGGTCATATCCGCGATTCTGCGGCGGTAGACGCAGGTGACGCTGGCGGCTCCCAAACGCACCGAGCTTCTCGTCACATCCATCGCCACGTTGCCGCCGCCGATGACCACAACGCGCTTTCCGGTGAAATCGGGCATGATATCATCGCCAATGGCGCGCAGCATCTCGACGGCGGACATGACATTTTTGCTGCTTTCTCCGGGAATGCCGGTCTTCTTGTCCGTATGTGCACCGATGGCGACATACAGGCAGTCATAGTCTTTATGGAGCTGCTCGAAGGAAATGTCCTTTCCGACCGTCACGCCGGTATGTACCTCCACGCCGGTAGACAAGATGGAGGAAATCTCTGCGTCCAGCTTTTCCCGCGGGAAGCGGTAGGCAGGAATGCCATAACGGAGCATGCCGCCAAGCTTCTTTTTTTCTTCAAAAATCGTTACGCCGTGGCCCATCAGGCGCAGATAATATGCGCAGGAAAGACCGCTCGGGCCGCCGCCGATAATTGCCACGCGCTTTCCGGTCGATTGCTCGCAGGCGGGATTCGGAACATCGCCCGCGTGGTCGACCGCGTAGCGCTTGAGCCCGCGGATATTGACCGGCGCGTCTACCATATTGCGGCGGCAGCGCGCCTCACAGGGATGCTCGCAGATATATGCGCAGGCCGTCGGCATGGGGTTATCCTTTCGGATGAGGCGCACGGCGTCGGCGTACCGTCCTTCGCGCACCAGCGCGACATACCCCGGCACATCGACGCCCGCGGGACACAGCGACACGCACGGCACCGGATTTTGAAGCGACGCGAGGCATCTGTGGTGCTGCACATGGTTCACATAGTCGTCCCGGAAGCCCTCGAAGCCGCTTAAAACCAGCTGCGCTGCATCCCGTCCGATGGCGCAGTCGGCAGAAGCGACGATCGCGCGCGCCGTTTTTTCGATGGTATCGATCGTCAGCATCGTACCGGTGCCATCTAACACCTGCCCCATCAGCGCAGCCAGCTGCCCGAGGCCGATCCGGCAGGGCACACATTTGCCGCAGGACTGCGCGTGGCACAGCTGCAAAAATGTCAGCGACATATCGATCGGACAAAGTCCCGGAGGACTGGACGCGATCCTGCGCTCCATATCCTTGTACAGCCGGTCAACGACAGTCTGCGCCTTACTCGCGGTTTTGATGTCAAGTCTGCTCAAGGCTATTTCACTCCTTTTAATTTTTTATATACAACTATGTTGTTTTTGATATATAACATCACGCTTTTGACATAGCAATACAGTAACATACGGATTCTAATAAGTCAATACGTATCGATAAAAAAATATCAATTTCATGTTTCTTCCAGCCAAGCCCCATCCGGACCAGTCCTTTGGAACAGCCGCAAGAGCTGCCCGGGAAATCCCGGGCAGCTCCCGCTTCGATGGATAAGGGGGTGATATTTATACCTGAAGCGCCGCATGAAGCGCATCGGTCGTTGCGGTGACCGCGTTGCCGGGGGCCTTTGCTGCCTCGCCGATGACAAGGACCTGCGTGCACACGGCCTCCGCCGTCTCCTTGAGCGCGGCATTTGCGCGCGAGCCCATGGCAAGAACAATGCTGTCGAAGCCCCGGAGGCTGTCTGGCGTCCCGTCCGCGAGGGTATAGTCGACACCGTCAGTGTAAAACTGCCCGACCTTCGCGCCCGGGTAGAGCCCGACATTGTGCTCGCAGAAGGCTTCAAACATGTACCGGCGGCTCTCGGGGGTGACGTCCGCCGCGATGACGTCCTTCATTTCGATGACGGAAACCTCGTGTCCGCGCTCGGCCAGGAACTCTGCCGCCTCACAGCCGACCATGCCGCCTACCACAAGAGCCTTCCGGCCAGCCGACCGCTTGCCATCCAAAAGCTCCTGCGCCGTCATGAAGCCGCATTCGCTAAGACCCGGAACGAAGAATCAGCGGATTGGAGCCGGTTGCCAGGACGATGGCGTCGGGGCTCAGGGATCTGAGCACAGCTTCGTCCGCCTCCACGCCGGTCCGGATAGCAACACCCGCGTTTTCGCAGCGCACGATCATGGACCGGACCGCTTCGGTCAGCTGTACCTTGCCGGTGGGGTACGCCGCGATGCGGAAGTTGCCGCCGAGCTCCTGATTCTTCTCCAGCAGCGTCACCTTATGCCCGCGCAGCGCGAGAATATACGCCGCGTACAGTCCGCCCGGGCCGCCGCCGACCACGACGACGTTTTTAGAAGTCTCAGCCGGAGTGATTTCGGTTTCTCTTCCGACACACGGGTTCACCGCGCAGGTGATGGGCCTGCCCGCAAACATGTTAGGCACGCACCCAAGAAGACAGCCGATGCAGGGCGCAAGGGTCTCAAGCTGATTGTTCCGCGCTTTGTTGGGAAGCTCTGGGTCCGCGATGCTCTGCCGGCCAAAGGCGACAAGGTCGCATCTCCCCTACTTGACCATAAAGAGTTACCGGTATAGATGCGTCTGGCGCAAAGCCAGGCGCATCAACCGTTTCCGGGCTTTTTCGAGCCCGGATTTCTTCTTTTGAACCATAGATTTTTATGGAGGTTTCGGAGCAACTGACCGGATTTGAACCGGAGGATCTCATGTCCTGGACAGTTTCCAACCTCCAGCGCCCTTTTAGAGAGGACTTTTCTCTCGAAAAAAGCGGCATCATCGCAGAAAAAGAATCACAAATATTTGGGTGTCGTTTTGTCGGCTTTGACGGGCCGAAAAAAGCGGCGCCCTTTTTCAATTTCTAAAAGGGCGCTGGCTGCAGCGTCTGAAACGGCAGGCTGGAGAAGACCTCTCCGGCCTTATTTTTTTACAACAGGAGGATCGCTCACATGGACACCCAAAACACAAGCCGTCAGCTCCGCTACCTCGAAGAAGTCCGTACTCCCCTGCACCGTGCAGGCTTTGGAACCCTGCCGGTGGAGGGAGAGCAGTTGCCTGTCCTTTGGAACGGCGCGCCCCTCTGCCGAATCACCGGCAAGGGCAGCGTGTTCTATCGGCGGGAGGATGCGGACACGCCCCAGGCAGAGGATGCCCTGTATCGCGTCGAGGACATCGCCGCGAAGACGCTGGAGTATATGACCGCTATGGAATCCGCTCCGCAGCTCAAAGCAAGCGGGCTGGATGGCGACTACCGCATCCTCGCTGACTTTGGCGGCACGGTGCTGGCAGGTTCTCCGAGCAAATACGGCGTTCAATTCGTCACATGGGATTGGGACTATGACCGCACAGGCGTGGTACACGGACACTACTTCATGGAGAACTACGACGAAGCCAAGCAGGACTTTGCTATACGAAGCGGTCTCATCCACAAGGAGCATTTTTTCAGCACGGAGCAGCTGACCGAGATATTCCGCTGCTGCGCCGATTCTGTGGATGAGGACTTCTTTGAGCTTACGGATACGCAGGAAGAAATGATCCGCGGAATCCAGCAGCAGATCAGGGTGTGCGTACCAGATCTGGACGAGCGCGTCCGTCAGCAGGAGGAAGCATTGGAACGAGCCTCACAGGAACGGACAATGTAATACGACATGGCATGGCCGGAGTTTTAGCAATAAGACTCCGGCCCTTTTTATTTCCAGAAAGGAGAGGGATTATTTGACGCGATACTTTATGAGGTTCACACCCCTGTTCGCCGCAGAGGTGCAGATGATGACGCCACCCCGTCATCAGCCTCGCGGCAGCGGACGCATCCGCAGCAGCTTTCGCTACAGTGCGGATGATGTGCGCTGCAAAGACTGCACGAGATATGACAGCGGGCAACCCTGTCACCTGAATGAGTGCGTCTGTCTGGAGGAGCGCATCGAGGCCGGCGTAGTGGAGCTGAACGCTCTGGCGCGGGAGTGCTTCGGCGGGAGGATGTTTCGCCCGCTGCAAAGATGGCTGCGAGATGAGCTGAACCGGCAGCCCTTTCGCTTCTTCCTCAGTGCTGCCCACAGAGAGCGATGGACGCATTGGAAAAACCGCTGCTACGGTATGTCCGAGCGCAACGCGGCTGCGCTGTTTCTGCTTACCGCCGATGAGGGGCTTTGGCAAAGAGTCCTCTGGCATTTCGACAGCAGCGGCTTCGACTTCTCCGCCATTCGCCTCTCCGGTATTCACCCGGAGCTGTACAGCATTTATCAGGCGGCGAAGACCATTTCCGTTGGCGGTGACAACATCGTCATAGAAGACCTTGCTTTTTCCGAGCTGGTCAGCGACAGAGCCTTCCGGCTCATCCTCGGAGCACTCCTGCTGTGCAGGTATGGCGAGGTGGTCTTAAATCTTGAAAGAAAAACGGAGGAGATAACATGATGATTCGAGCGGTTCTCGGTAAC
>CALCJW010000254.1:0-4375 GCA_937967235.1 uncultured Clostridia bacterium | reverse complement strand
GGACACCTCTGCCATGAAATGCGTCCCGTTTGGACTGTTGGGCTGCACCGGCTCTTGCAGCTTGCCCAGCAGCCGTGCAGCCTCTGTTTTGATCTCGTCGGCGGTGAGGGGCTGGCGCAGCCGCTGCTCGTGCCGCGCCTGTGTGAGAAACAGGTCCGTCAGGCCGGGGTGGGAGCAGACCACAAACTGCACCGAGCGGTCGCTATCCATGCCGTCTTTGTTTTCATAGACGGGGATGGTATTCGCCCAGCGCTTGTTGTCCCGCGAGATACGCCCGTCGTAGTCAAAGTGCCGGACGGTTGCCGCCAGGACGTAGAGCATACGCTCCTGCCCGAACTGCTCCGCCACCTGTCTCACCGCCGCCCCAGCGTCCAGCCGGTTGTCCCGGTAGTGCTCCCGGATGGCGGCTTCAATGGCGTCCTTACAGCTCACATTGGCGCGGAAGGACGCGCGGTAAACGTCCAGCTCCCCATTCTCCCGCGCGTGATCGGCGGGATAGGGATAAACCGGCAGCTCACGGAGCTTTTTTGCTTCGTCCTTTGCCGTGTCCTCGATGCTGTCGCGGATCGTGTCCATGTAGCCGGTTTCCAGATCGGAGAATTTATCATAGAGGATCGCCATGGGCGAGGGGGACAGCAGCAGCGCCCGCGTTTCCGCCTCGCTCAGCGTCAGCTCCTCCATGCTCATCAAAATATCCTCCCGCACGGTGTATTCATAGCTGTGATGGAGGATTTCCTCCGGGGGCTGGCCCTTCAGCCAGTCCCGGTACTTGTCTTGCTCCCGCGAGAGCTTGTCGTATAACGATTGCTGTAATGCCTCGTTCATATTCATCGTGCCTCCTGTTCGTGAGATTTTTTCTTTTCCCCAGCACCGTGGACGCTGGGCGCTTTCAGCTTGTCGAGGACGGAGGGGCGTTTCGCCACCACATTCTCCGCCGCCTGTTCCATGGGCGTCCGGTCGTCGATGTTCAGCTCGGCGTTCAACTCCGCCAGCCGCGCGGACTTTTCACGAAGCTCCGCTTCCTGCGGGAACGGCTTGCCCAGCTCCGCCTTGGCCGTTGCAAGCTGCGCCTGCACGTTTTCAAGCCTGCCCTGCACCGTTTTGTACCGCTCCGGCATCTGGGCGAGGGCGTTGTCGATGCGGACAAGGTTGCCCCGCGCGTCCTTGCCCAGCTCTACCCGGTGGCTCATCCTGCCCTTGAGGGTGAGAACGAAGTCCTTGCCGAAGTTTTCAACGGTCAGCGACATGGCAAAGCCGCGATAGCTGCCAATGGGAACGGGCTCCAAGCCCTTTGCGTCCTTGAACGCTTCCAGAATGGCAGCACCGGCATTGTCCTTGTCGGTAAGCAGGTCGCCCTTGACCTCCATGCCCGCAAAGCCGTCCTTCGGATGAGGATGGGCCTCCAGCGTTTTCATATCCGCCTCAAAGCCGGAGAGGAAGCCTTTGTTTTCCTCAATCTGCGCCGGGAAATGCCGCAGGATGTTGTCCTCCAAGCGGTACTGCTGGCTCTGGTGATTGGCCTTCATCAGCCGCAGCCGCGCCACGTCCACATCGAGGTCCATTTTTTCACGGATGCGCTCATCTCCGGCGCACAGCGCCTTGATCTCGGCATAGGAAAGCGCCGCCTCGTCAATATCCTCACAGCTTCTCACCGGGGATTTTGAGGTCATGATCTGGGAGATGAATTTCTGCTTGTTCTCCACCGTCTGCCAGAGGTAGGCGTCGAATGTGGATTCCGTGACATAGCGGTAGATGTGTACCTCCTTGTTCCGGTTGCCCTGACGGATGATGCGCCCGCTGCGCTGTTCCAGATCGCCCGGCCGCCACGGGCAGTCCAGGTCGTGAAGTGCCACAAGCCTGTCCTGCACGTTCATACCCGCGCCCATCTTGAAGGTGCTGCCCATGAGCACCCGCACCTGACCGGAGCGCACCTTTGCAAACAGCTCCTTCTTTCGGACTTCCGTATTCGCCTCATGGATGAATGCAATCTGCTCGCGGGGGATTCCTCTGGCGACGAGCTTTTCCCGGATGTCATCGTAGATGGTAAAGGGCGGCTCCTCCGGTTCGGTTTCTGCGTCAATGGCAGCCTCCAGCGCGTGAAGCTCCGGGCTGTCCGTGCCTTTCGCGGCGATCCTGCCGCTCTGCGCCGCCTTGCCCTTGGGAGTGGACAGGTCGCAGAACACGAGCTGCGTCAGCTTCTCCGCCTGTCCGTCCTGCCAGATGCGGTGGATGTTGTCCACGCACAGATTGACCTTGCTGTTCGGGTCGTCCGGCAGGTCGGGGTTGATTACCCGCTGATCGAGGCCCAGCTTGCGCCCGTCCGAGGTGATTTTCAGCATATTGTCCTCCGTGGGAGCAACCGCGCCGGAATGTACCTTGGCGGCGCGTTCGGACAGCTCCTGCACCATCTGCTGTTGCAGCGCCGTGGGCTGTGTGACCTCGGTGTGGTAGACGGCGGTGGGCGTGGGGAGGTTTAGCTGGTCGGCGGTCTTGATGTCCGCCGCCTCCCGGAACAGGTTCATCAGCTCCGGCAGGTTAAAGAACTTGGCAAAGCGCGTCCGCGCCCGGTAGCCCGTACCCTCCGGGGCAAGCTCGATGGCGGTGGTGGTTTCCCCAAAGGCGGAGGCCCAACAGTCGAAGTGGGTCAGACTGTTGCGCTTGAGCATATCGTGCTGCAAATACCGCATCATGGTATACAGTTCCGTCATGGAATTTGAGATGGGCGTACCCGTGGCGAAGGTGACGCCCTTGCCGTGGGTGATTTCGTCGATGTACCGGCATTTTAAGAGCATATCCGAGGACTTCTGGGCGTCGGTGGTGGAAAGCCCCGCCACGTTTCGCATTTTTGTGTAAAGGAACAGGTTTTTGAAGCTGTGCGCCTCGTCCACATAGAGCCGGTCTACACCGAGCTGTTCAAAGGTCACAACATCGTCCTTGCGGGCGGCGTCGTGGAGCTTTTGCAGCTTGGCCTTCAGATTTTTCTTGGTGCGCTCCAGCTCCTTGATGGTAAAGCGCTCGGCGCGGCTGGCCTTGAGCTCCGAAATGCCGTCCTCGATCTCCCAAATCTGCTCCTGCAAGAGCCGCTCCTGCCGTTCTCTGGAAACGGGGATGCGCTCAAACTGGCTGTGACCGATGATAACGGCGTCATAGTCGCCGGTGGCAATGCGCGCGCAGAACTTCTTGCGGTTGCGTGTCTCAAAGTCCTTTTTGGTAGCCACAAGGATATTGGCGGAGGGGTAGAGCCGCAGGAACTCCGAGGCCCACTGCTCCGTCAGGTGGTTCGGCACGGCAAAGAGGGATTTTTGGCACAGGCCGAGGCGCTTTCCCTCCATGGCTGCGGCGATCATCTCAAAGGTCTTGCCCGCGCCCACCTCATGGGCAAGGAGCGTGTTGCCGCCGTAGAGGTCGTGGGCGATGGCGTTTCGCTGATGCTCCCGCAGCGTGATCTCAGGATTCATGCCCGGAAAGATCAGGTGCCTGCCGTCATATTCCCGGGGACGGGTGGAATTGAAGCGCTCATTGTAGAGCTGCACCAGCTCCCGCCGCCTGTCGGGGTCGCGCCAGATCCAGTCACGGAACGCCTCCTTGATGGCCTGCTGCTTCTGCTGGGCGAGGGTGGTTTCCTTGCTGTTGAGGACGCGCTTTTCCTTGCCGTCCGCGTCCCTTACGGTGTCGTAGATGCGCACGTCCCGCAGGTTCAGCGTATCTTCAAGGATTTTGTAGGCGTTGGCGCAGTCGGTGCCGTAGGTCATGCGGGCGTTGATGTCGTTGTAGGGGATGCTGTTCTTGCCGGAGATGTTCCACTCCGCCGTGAACTCCGAGTAGTTGACCTCCAAGGATCGGCGGGCGTACACAGGCGGCTCCAGCAGCTCAAACATGAACTGCTGAATGTACTTTTTGTCTATCCACGTCGCGCCGAGGCGCACCTCGATTTCCGAAGCGTCAAGGTCTTTGGGCTGTGCGGCGCGCAATGCCTCCACGTTGGGCAGATAGCCGGGGCTGTCAACGGCGGCGTTCTCCGCCTCCCGCAGCTTCTGCCGGACGTTGCCGGAGAGGTATTCGTCCGCTGTCTGCCAGTCGCCGTAAACAGGGTCGAGGAAGATGACGCCATTCAGCTCGTCGATGATGTCGTCCTCGCTCTTGCCGGTGAGCTGGGACATATACGCCATATCCACGCGGGCTTTTTCCCCGATGGACAGGGCGAGGGCTTCTGCGGCGGTATCCACGGAATCCACGCTGCGCTGCTGCTTGATGGTGCGCTTGGTGAACATATCCGCCTTGCTTTTGAGCTTGGTCTTGTCCTCATCGTCCAGCACCTCAAGGGAGCAGAGCAGGTAGTAGGAGCTGTCGTCTGCAAAGGCGAGGGCGTTGCCCC
>CALCJW010000253.1:0-21370 GCA_937967235.1 uncultured Clostridia bacterium | reverse complement strand
TCGGGACCAAGAGGCCTCGGGTTCGAATCCCGACACTCCGACCATGCAGAGTGTCCTTATAGGATCTGAGTATGATATTTCAAAACCGCCGCTTGATTTTAGCACGCAAAATCGTCATCGAATGGCGGTTTCATGTGTTGAGCTTCTATATATTTCGGCTTAATTTTAATCAGATTAGACGCCTTTTTTTGATTCCAGCAGCGCAGATTCTGCGCCGCTGGTTTTCTGCCCTGACCCAAGCGGGAACTCGGAGCGGAAAGCGCCGGAAGATAAATTTTGCCGCCTGCCGGAGGATTTCCAGCAGGCGGCTGCGCTTTTCTGTTCATTTTATGCCGTTAGCCGACACTTGCCATGAAGCCGCTGATTATTTGTGCGGCTTCTTTTCATGCCCGCCGTGACGGGGCTTTCAGTAGTCAACTCGCATGAGGCTGAGGCCCTGCGGGGGCGCGGTATAGCCAGCCGTCTGCCGGTCGCGCGCATCGAGCGTCTGCCTGACACTTTCCACTGTCCGCTTTCCCTGACCGACCTCCAGCAGCGTTCCAACGAGAATCCGCACCATGTTCTGCAAAAAGCCCGTGCCGTGGAAATTAAAATAGATGTAATCCTTTTTGCGCACGATCTCGATGGAATCGACGATGCGGACCGTCGATTTTTTCATCTGCGGATTGGAGCAGAAGCTTTTAAAATCGTGCTCGCCCGTCAGAACCTCCGCCGCTCGCTGCATCGCGGCCACATCCGGCACATAATCGAGTGTTGTCACATACTTCCGGTTGAAAATCGGCTTTGTATCGCCCACATAGCAGGTGTACGTGTAGAGCTTTCCCACCGCGCGGTACCTAGCATGGAACCGGCCGGCAGCAAATTTCACCTCGTCCACGCAGATATCATCCGGCAGATAGTGGTTCATATAGCCCCGAATTTCGTCCGCCTGCATGTCGGTCTCCAGATAGCAGTTGGCGACCATCGCCCTCGCGTGCACGCCCGCGTCCGTCCGGCCCGCGCCGATGACGTTCACCTCGGTATTTACCATCCGGCTGAGCACGGCCTCGAGCTTTCCCTGAATGGTGTCTCTTCCCGGCTGCCGCTCCCAGCCATAGTAGCGCGAGCCGTCATAGGAAATCGTCAGTTTGAGATTTTTCATAGCTTTTTCTCTTCGTAGTTTTTTGTATACCGGCACGCCGGGAAATTGGAGCAGCCCCAGAACTTCTGACCCTTCCGCGCGCCCGACTGCCCCGTGCGAAGCACCATATTTGCCCCGCACTTCTCGCACACCGGTACACGGAAGTTCGCCGCCTTCTGCATGCACCGCTCCTTCGGCTCTGGCGTTTTTAAAACTTCCCCATAGCGAATGGCCGTACAAGACGCTCTTCGCGCGATTTCGATCGCCAGCATGTCGTAGAGCCGTGACAGCTCCTCCTCATTCATGCCCGCCGCCAGCTTCCGCCGCACATAGACCTCCGGCGCGCAGCCAACCTTCTTTTTAAACGCCTCTAAAAACCGCTCGCGGTCACTTTTTGCTTTTCGTTTCGGGTACATACGCCCACCTCCCGGTATTTTTGTTATTGGAACTGCATTTCCGCTCCCGCCGCGTCGTAAAAGCCGGTCGTGCTCGGCGAAAACGGCGGGTCAGCAATATATAATACATATGGTAAATCCTCCGGCGAGAGGTCGATTCTGATCTCCTGACCGGAAGCGCTGCCTTTGGTAATGATTGAGCGGCAGTCTGGATGATTGACCAAATATACCGCAAGATACGAAAGGATATCGGAGCAATACGTGCTCGGAGTTTCAATTCTCGTCAGCCGGTACCGCCCGTTCCCCAGCACGCGGCAGACAGCGGCCTTATACTGTGTGTTCCCCGGCGTTTCGATCGTGAACCACAAAACCGTTTCGCCGCCATACGAACCCTCTCCTGCAAAAGCGACAGCTTTGCTCTTCCAATCCGCCGCCAGCTCCTGCCGGACAGCTTCGATCAGCGCCTCGCGGGGCTTTGCCAGAATCCAGTTCGGTACAATCAGATACGCCGCAAGGCAAAGCGCCAGCAGCGCAAGACCGATTCGAACGAGCCATTGTTTCATATGCTTCTCCTGTTTTGCAGCTGTGTCCCGATCCTTCTATTTCAGTATACCATATTCCCTCCCGCTTCGCCACCTGTTGAAGTCTTAAAATATTTTTGCAAAAACGCTTGACAAAACTGTATCTCTGTGTTACTGTATTATCAACATAATACAGTAACACAGGAGGTGCGATATGTCCTGGGAATTTCAAGACCATCTACCCATCTACGCCCAGCTCATGGACACGCTCAAGCGCCGCATCGTTACGGGGCGATATCTCCCCGGCGAAAAGCTGCCGTCCGTGCGGGAACTTGCCGCCGAGGCCGGGATCAATCCCAACACCGTCCAGCGCGCGTTCAGTGAGCTTGAGCGCGAAGGACTCATCTATACCCAGCGCGCGACCGGAAAATATGTCACCGAAAACGAGGCGGACATCAAATCCGCCCGCGAAGCCCTTGCCAGAACGCAGGTCGCAGATTTCCTGCGCGCCATGCAGTCTCTCGGCTTCAGCGTGGGCGATGTGATCGTTCTGCTGCAATCGTTCAAAGAAAGTGAGGAGGAAATCAAACATGCCGATTCTGGAATGTAACAATTTAACCAAGACCTACGCGGGCGTGACCGCGCTGGACCACATCGATCTTGCCATCGATCCCGGCCGCATCGTTGGCCTGCTCGGCCCCAACGGCAGCGGCAAAACAACGCTCATCAAGCTCGCCGCGGGTCTTTTGCAGCCCACGCAGGGGCAAATTCTGATCGACGGGAAAAAGCCGTCGCCCGAGACGAACGCCGTTTTATCCTATCTTCCCGAGCGCATCGCGCTGAGCCAGTGGATGAAGGTCACGCAGGTGCTCGACTTCTTCTGCGATTTTTATAAGGATTTCGACCGCGCGGCCGCCGAGGCCATGCTAGCCCAGCTTCAGATCGCGCCCAATCAGGTCTTGAAGCAGATGTCCAAGGGCACAAAGGAAAAGGTGCAGCTGATCCTCGCCATGAGCCGCAAGGCGAAGCTGTATCTTCTCGATGAGCCGATTGGCGGCGTAGACCCCGCCACGCGAGACTACATTCTGCATACGATTTTAACCAACTATAACCCCGAAGCCGCCGTCATCATCAGCACGCATCTCATTGGCGACGTGGAGCAGGTGCTCGACGAGGTCGTCTTTTTAAGCCGCGGCCAAATCGCGCTCCACGATTCGTGCGAGGCGATCCGCGAGCAGCAGGGAAAATCCGTGGACCAACTTTTCCGGGAGGTATTCAAATGCTGGGAAAACTGATGAAATACGAGCTTCGCGCCACAAGCCGCACGATGCTCCCGCTCTTCTTGTTAACGCTTCTACTGAGCGTCTTTACGCGCATGTCGACCGCTGTCGTCCAGCATACGCACACCAACATCACAGAATCTCTCAACATGCTTCTCATCTTCGCCTTTGTTCTCGCGCTGGTTGGAACCGCCGTGTTCAGCGTCATCCTCATGGTCGTGCGCTTTCGCAATAACCTTATGACCGACGAGGGCTACCTCATGTTCACGCTTCCCGTGAGTGTTCATCAGCTTCTATGGGCAAAGCTTCTCGTGTCCATGCTTTGGTTCGTCGCCGTCTTCTGTGTCGACGCGCTGGCCATTCTGCTTGCCATCTATGAAGACGGCATGCTCGCGGGACTGCCGGAGTTCATCCGCAGCGCCTTCGAGAACATGGACCGCTATTACGCCGTGAACGGGCTTTTGTATATGCTCGAGTTTCTCGGTGTGCTGCTCGTCTCGATGGTTACGGCCTGCCTCCTGTTCTACGCGCCCATCTCCATCGGCAACAGCTTTGCGACCCACAAGACGCTTCTTTCCGTCGTGTTCTACTTTGTCATCCAGACTGTCTTGCAGATCGTCTCCGTCTTCGGCTTTGCCTTCTCCGCACGCACGGTCAATGACGTGATCATGCCGAGCCTTGCGTCGAGCCCCACCCGCGCCGCCCATCTTCTGTTCCTGTCCGTTCTGGGCTATAGCCTCATCATTGGCGCAATCTTGTATGCCCTCACCTGGTTCATGCTCCGTAAGCGCCTGAACCTGCAATAACATGCAAAACCGGAAGACTTCCGTCTTCCGGTTTTCGAGACTGTCAAAAAAGCTGACGCTTTCTTGACAGAAGGGTCTGCGCCTCGACTGCGCGCATAATTTGTGCGCCTTTGGCGCACAAATTCCACACTTGCGAGGCGATATGTATTTTTCCGGTCGGCAAAGCCGCCGGATAAAATGAATTTCCATTTTATTTCGCCATGCGGGGCGAAACTCTACGAGGTTTTTTGACACACTGCAAAACTGGAAGACTTCCGTCTTCCGGTTTTCTTTTACCAATTCCGGCTTGTCCCGGCCTCCTGCACGCTCCAACGGAAGCTTCCCAGATCATACCCGCGCGGCACATAGAACCGCTTGACGCGCAGAGGGTCGTCCGAGGTATTGTAGAGCTGGCCGTTCATGAGAAGCCCATAGTCGTAGTACCGTCCGGCCACCTCGATGGAAAGCTCGCTTCTTGTTCCCTCCGGATAGCACACCGCATAGGGAACCTGCCCCGTGAGCGCAGCCAGATACTTTTGGCTCTCCTCCATCTCAAAAACGAGCGTCTGCTCATCCATCGTGCTGAGGTTCCCATGCGAATACGTGTGGCTCTGAATTGACACCAGGCCGGACTGTGAGAGCTCGTAAATTTGCTCCGCCGTCATCTTGTGCGGCGTGCCGATGGCCTTCGGGATCACAAAAATCGTCGCCTTGGCATTATATTTTTGCAGCAGCGGGAAAAGCTCCGTGTAATTGTCGTCGTATCCGTCGTCAAAGGTCAGGATCACGGGCTTCTCGTAGTCCTCGATATGCGACAAATCCTCAAACCAGATCGTCTCGAACCCTTCCTCCTGCAAATACAGAAGCTCTTCTTCCATCGTCTGCGGGCTCACAAACAGATCCCAATACCCCCATAGATCGTCGCTCACCGCGTGATACATCAGAACCGGCACGTTGACATTTTCGGCGGGCTGAGAAAGCGCAAGCTCTCTTGCGATGTAGCTTGTCCCGTCCTCCGCTGTGCCGGACACAATGCCCGGAAGCTCCAGAAGCGCCTCGAGCGGCACATACGCTGCGCCGCCCTGCATAAAGCCGTCGCCCGCTGTCAGCTCGTCCGACCGAACAAGCGAAATTACCGTCTCCTGCCCGTCAAAGCCCAGCGTGAGCGTGTCTTCCGTCGCGGTAATATCCAGTTCTGCGCATTCTTCGAGCCGCGTGCAGTCCACAAAAAGCGTCTTCCCATCCGTCAGCGTCGATACCCTCGCGCCGAACAGCAAAATTTCCGCCCCCTCCGGCAAGGGCTCCGGGATTTCTTCCGGTTCGGATTCTACCGGTGAAGTCTCCTCCGCCAGAACCACAGTCGCTTCTATGGCCTCCGGCTCCGGTTCCAGTACGGCGGCCTCCTGCGCCGTTTTGCCGCACCCGACGAGCACCAGCGCCAGAAGCGCCGCCGCACAGAACACCAAACGTCCCTTTTTCATAGCGCGCCCTCCTTCTCCCGTTCTTTTTGCATGGCAAGCTGCTTCGACGCGTACAGATACGCCTGCTGGTAGTCTCCCAGCTCCCGGCAGCAAACCTCTAAGCCTTCGTAGAGCTCTCGCTCGAGCATCCTTCCGAGCGGAATTTCCTCCGCCTGATGAAAATAGAGCGCAGCATTTTCATACTGCTCACGCTTGGCCGCGATTTTTCCGCGCAAAATCAGATATTCCGCCCGGCTCGCCTCCGGCAGCTCGGCAATCGACCAGATTTCGCGCTCGGCCGCCTGAATGTGCTCCTGCTGCAGGTGAAAGCGCGCCATCGTAAAATGGTACCGCACGGTGTTCTGCCCCTCGAGATAACAGGCTTTATAGCGCTCGACGGCCTCGTCCGGGTTCTTTTCGAGAATCGCAATTCTGGCCAATACATCGAGCGCTCCGGTCTGCACCTGCGCGCTTGCATAAAGGCTTTTCCGGTTCCACTCGAGCGCGCGCCCGGCAAGCTCCTTTGCCCGGGAAATATTCTCGTCCAGAAGCATCTGTCCGGCAAGCGTTTCCGCCGCGATTGAGCACAGCAGCAGCGTCTCGTCGTCTCCCGGCGCGTCCTGCGCAAAGAGCGCGAGGCATTCCTCATATTTCCTCTCCCGAAACAGCGCCCGCGCCCGCCGCATCCGCTCCATCGCTGCGTCCGTCTGCTCGTCTGACAGCAGCCACCCCACGCTCACGCCCAGCGCCTGCGCCAGATGCTCGAGCGTGCGCATGGAGGGCGAGGCCTGATCGTTTTCGATCTGCGAGAGCATGTTCCGCGTCACGCAGTCTCCCGCCACCTGGCTTTGACTGAGGCCCTTGGAAAGCCTTGTCTGCCGAAGCTTTTGTCCAAGCGTCATGCGCGTCCCTCCCGTAAATATTATTTACATTATCGTACCAGATTCTTCCGTCTTTTGCAAGCGAAAAACCGTGCGATCTCTCATTTTGCCCATTTTTTCTCAAAAATCCATGCGCTGTCTTGCAAACATTCGCGCATGATGCTATAATATAGCCGCTGAAAGCTGCCGCCCGTGCGCGGCATTTTCAAGCAGCTTTGGTTAGTTATCTCTAACTAGAAACTGCAATTTCTGACACGCGAAGGAAAACCCACCATGGAACGAAAAGAAGCCATTCAAAGCGCCTATCGCCTGACAGGCAGCAACCAATTTTACGACGGCATGATCGCCTGTTCTACCCTTCCGGGAAAGGCTGTCTGCCGCCTCGTGTGGGCAATGAACAAGAAAGAATGTGACGCGTATCTGGCGGATGCCCTGTCCGGCATTCCGGAGGATTTTTCCGGCTCGCTTCTCGAGATTCCGGTCGGCACGGGCATTCTGACGATGCCGCTTTATAAAACGCTTCCGAACGCGCGCGTCACGTGCCTTGATTACTCGCCCGACATGATGGCGCAGGCGCGCGAAAAGGCTTCGCATCTGTCTCTTTCCAACGTCACGTTCGGTCAAGGTGACGTTGGCGCATTGCCGTTTGCGGACGAGAGCTTTGACATCGTTCTCTCACTCAACGGCTTTCATGCCTTCCCGGATAAACAGGCCGCCTACCGCGAAACCCTCCGCGTTTTAAAGCCCGGCGGCATATTCTGCGGCTGTTTCCATGTTTCCGGCGAGCATCGGCGCACCGACTGGTTCATCCGCCATGTCTATGAGCCCGCGAAATTTTTTACCCCGCCCTATGAAACCATGCCCTCGCTTCGGACCCGGCTCCAGAGTTTGTATGAAACCGTCCGCCTCGGAAATTTAAAATCCATCGCGTGGTTCGTCTGCAAAAAGAAGGAGGAAGTGCCCCATGCCTGACCGTATTTCGCTCTCCGGCGTGCCGGAGACAATGCTGCAAACGCTCTATGCCCGCGCCGAAGAGAGCCGGACGCGCGGCGCGATTCACGACGAAGCTGCCGAAGCGCTTGTGTCGAAGCTCGACTACGATTTTTCCATCGCCAAACGAGACAAGGCCATGCGAAGCGGCGTTATTGCCCGCACGATTGTTCTCGACAAGCTCACAAAGGCTTTCCTCGCATCGCACCCCGGCGCGGTGGTTGTGAACATCGCGTGTGGTCTGGATACCCGCTGCTACCGGATGACAGGCTTTTCTCACTGGTATAACCTCGATCTGCCCGAGACGATGGCCGTACGGGAAAAGCTTTTACCTGAAAAGAACGAAACCATCTCGCAGCTCGCCATGTCGGCCATGGACGACTGGGGCGCAAAAATCGCCGAAACAAACGCGCCTGCGCTCATCATCATTGAAGGCCTCACCATGTATCTGGCGCAGACAGACATACAGCAAATCTTCCGCGTCATTTCGGGCCGCTTCCAAGACGCGACTGTCTTTGTCGAGACGATGAACCCCATGGTCGTCCGCCGCTTTCAGGAAAAGTCCATCGCGGCCAGCGGTGCGCGCTTTACCTGGGGCGTGAAGGATGGGGAAACGCTCGCCGCACTTCTTCCCGACTTCCGCTTCATGGAGGAGCACGGCTTAACCGAAGGCATGGCGGTCTTCGTTCCGATCTATAAACTGCTTGATAAAATCCCCGCCGTGCGGAGCATCTCTAACCGCATTGTCGTCTTGCAGCAGGAAGGAGCATAACCATGCACGAATACTATCAGAAATCGAGCGGCAAGCTGAAAAAGACCATGCGCGGCTTTCTTTCGCTTGTCCGCCTGGAATTGGAACGCATCACAAAGCAGCCCTATGAGACTGCCTTTGAGGAAATCTGGCGCATCTACGAACACGACATGCTGGGGCGCTTTCCCTACATCGGCGGCGACAAGGCAAGCGGCACAAAAAATCTCACGCAGGCCTACATGCTCGTCGCAATGGGAGAGTATCTCAAGCGCTTTGGCTGCTCACTGGAGGAGATCGGCCGTCTTATGACGCTTGCCTACGAGCGCCGCATGCAGAAAACGCCGCCGATTGCCAAGGCGCTTATGGGAAAACTGTTCCGAAATCCGGGTTTACTCAACAAAATGTTCCGCAAAAAGGACGCGCAGAATGCCGCAAACGCGAAAGTCAATCCCGGAAGCTTTGAAACGAAGACGCAGGTCCCGCCCGAGCCGGGCTTTGATTTCAGCTATCATAACCTCGTCTGTCCGCTTTCCAATTTTGCGAAGCAGTACGGGTATGAGGCCTACATGCCCTACCTCTGCAACCTCGATTACGTGATGTTCGGCATGCTCGGCGCGCCGCTCTTCCGGTCTCGCACGTGCTTTGAAGACGATTTCTGCGACTTTAAACTAAAGCTCGGCGCGAAGCCGCTTTCCTACTGGCCGCCTGTTTTCTCGCAGGAAAACGGCTGCAAATAACTCCAAGGCGACCATCTATGCTTGTTCACTCGCTGGAAGACCGATACATAGAATCCATCGGCCACGCGTTCGGCTACTATGACTACGGCGAAGAAAAAGGTCTTGCCTCCGCCTTTAAAGACCGCGACAGGACCGCCGTCTACATCTGCGGCTTTGCCCGCGCCATGCTGCAAGCTGGCCTTCTTTCCGCCACAAGTCCCTGCTATGAGGGCTTCATCGCCTACAAGCTCCCCGGCCAGAAAATTCGCCCGTCGGCGTTTCTTCCCCTGCTTCAGGGCGTGTTCCGCTCCATGACGCTCGCAGAGCTCCTGCGCTTTGCCCGCGCGATGAAACAGGGCGGCGCGAGCCTTCGCGACCAATACGACAAGCGGAAAGCGCCGTATATTTTTGTCGGCATGCTCTGCGTTCCGGAGGCATACCAGCATCAGGGCTACATGCGAAAGCTCCTAGGGTGTATCTGAAAACTCCCAATGTGACCGGCAGCGAGGAATTTTTGCGCTGAGCAAGACATTTTTTCGCAGGAATACTGACGTATTTCAAGGAAAAATGGTGCAGCGCAGCGTGAAAAGGTCCGCTGTCCGGGTTCGTTGGGAGTTCTCAGATACACCCTAGACATGGCCTATCAGGAGGGGGAGCGCCTCGGCGTGCCAGTCATTTTAGAGACGGACACGATGTCCAAATGCGAAAAATACCAGCATCTTGGCATGGAGCTTGCCGGGACGCGCGACGTTGGCGCATTTGGGAAGCTGTACGATCTCATCCGCTATCCGGAAAAGCCAGCTTCTAAGGAGGTCCTATGAAATACATCACGATTCTCGTGTTCTGTTTTTTCTACTGGGGCATGTGCGTCCTTGGTACCGGCGGCGACCGGAAAAATCTTCTCGGCCTGCGCTCGTATCCGGAGGATGTGCAGCGCATCGTCCGGCAGTGCCCGGAGCTTTCGCCGTATCTTCCGAAGGAAAAAAGCCTTCCCGCGATTTTATTGAGCAATCTGCTTTTGTTTACCGTTGTCTTTTCTGTCCTCGGTCTGGTCTTCAAAACCGTGCTTGGACTCACCAGCTACCGCGCGGCCTTCTTCTATTTTCTCGCGCTGGGCGAAGGACTCGGCCTTTTTGACCTTGTCGTGATCGATCTTCTCTGGTGGCGGAACACGAAGCGCGTCCGCTTCTCCTTTCTGCCGGAAAAAGCGCCGTATCAGGACCCGCAAAAGCATATCGGCTCGTTTGTGCGCGGTATCCCGCTTTTTGCCGCTGTCGCGGCCATTTCCGCCGGAATCGTGAGCATCCTCTGAGCAGCATCAAAAAACGCACTGCGGAGATCATCCACAGTGCGTTTTTGTTATGTAGGTTCAGCCCTTCACGGTTCCGTCGGCGTTGAAGGTGGGAAGCTTTTCCAGATATACGATATCCTCCCGCTTCTGCGCGTCGCCCTCAGCAAGAACTGCCATGCGTCCGGCGACCTCACCGCCCGCCTGATGGACCAATTCTTCCAGCGCGTGCAGGCTCTCTCCGGTAGAAATCACGTCGTCGACGATGAGAACCTTCTTGCCCTTCATTTTCGCCGCGTCCTCGCCCGACAGGTAGAGGTCCTGATCGTGCTGCGTCGTAATCGAGTGCACCTGCACATGGATCGGGTTCGTCAGATAGACCTTCATGCCCTTGCGCGCGACAAAATACTCGCTCGCGCCGGACTGACGCGCCATCTCATGAATCAGCGGAATGCTCTTGGCCTCAGCCGTCAGCAGATAGTCATACTCCTTCGGCGCGCGCGCCAGAAGCTCTTTCGCGCAGGCCACGGTAATCTCCGCGTCGCCGAACATGATGAATGCACCGATGTAGAAATCGTCCGCTACCTTGCAAAGCGGCAGCTCGCGCCTGAGTCCCGCAATGGTCATCGGATATGTCATGCGTATCTCTCCTCGCATTTTCTTTTGCGTCAGCTGACGCAGTCTCACTCGATTATTATATCTGCCGAGCCCCGGAAAGTCAATTCTTTTCCGCCGCCACGCGCTTCCCCTGTCCATTTTTTGCCCCAGTTTGTTCCATTGTTTCGCCATTTTCGTACGCTGATCTTGTTTGTCGAAAACAAGCTAAAAATTGGTGAGTCTTCCAAAATATTTGTTTGCTTTTTTGTTGATTTCGTCCCATCCTCCCGCCTTGCCTTTTGTCCGGTTCTTTCCTATAATAAGGGCGGAATGGCGATGACACAGGGTCCTCGCCGCGTGAAAGAAAGGAAGGAATACCCCATGAGCAACTACTTTAAAGTGAAGGAACACGGCTCGACCGTGCGCACCGAAATTATGGCTGGTGTGACCACCTTCATGGCAATGGCCTACATTCTGATGGTCAATGCCGGCATGTTCGCAAGCCTCGGCACCGTGAGCTACGGCGCGATCTACATCGCAACCGCGATTTCCGCCGTCATCGGCACGGTTCTGATCGGTCTTCTCGCGAACCTCCCTCTGGCGCAGGCCTCCGGCATGGGTCTGAACGCATTTTTTGTCTACACCGTCTGCTTCACCTTCGGCCTGAGCTACGCGAACGGTCTTGTTCTCGTCCTCGTTGACGGCATCGTTTTCGTGCTGCTTACCGTCACTGGCCTTCGCAAGATGATCTTCGACGCCATCCCGGCAGCCGTCAAGACGGCCATCTCCGCCGGTATCGGCCTGTTCATCGCCTTCATCGGCCTCCAGAACGCGGGCATCGTTGTCGACGACGGCGCAACGCTCGTGAACCTCGCCTCCTTCAACGTCTTCTCCGGCTCGGCAACCTGGGCTTCCATCTTCCCGATGCTGCTGACGATCATTGCTGTGTTTGCCATCGGCGCAATGTCCAAGAAGAAGGTCAAGGGTGCAGTCCTCTGGGGCATGCTCGGCGGCGCAGTCGCGTATTATGCCATCGGCCTCATTACGGTTCCCGACTTCTACGCTACGGCTGTTGCGCCCAACCTGACCTCCGATTTCTTTGGCGCGTTCAAAGAGTTTGGTACGCAGGCGTTCGGCAAGGTCTTCACGGAAGGCTTTGATTTCTCCCCGTACATTGCGGAACACGGCATGAGCAACTTCATCGTCATGTTCCTCACCACGATGCTTGCATTCTGCATGGTCGATATGTTTGACACCCTCGGCACGCTCTATGGCGCCTGCGCTGCGGGCAACATGCTGACCAAAGACGGCAACGTCCCCAACATGGACAAGGCCATGCTGGCTGACGCGATTGCGACCTGCTGCGGCTCTGTCTGCGGCACGTCCACCGTCACCACCTTCGTCGAATCCTCCGCTGGCGTCGCGGAAGGCGGCCGCACGGGTCTTGCTTCCATGGCAACCGCCGCGCTGTTCTTCATCGCAATGTTCCTCGCGCCTGTCGCGCAGCTCATCCCGACCTACGCCTGCGCCGCGGCTCTCATCTACGTCGGCGTTCTGATGATGTCGAACGTCCGCTCCATCGACTGGGACGATCCTGCATCCGCCGTTCCCGGCTTCATGACCGTTGCGTTTATGCCGCTGACCTACAACATCTCCTACGGCATCGCCTTCGGCCTCATCTCCTACGTCTTCATCAAGCTCTTCACCGGCAAGATCAAGGAAGTCAACGCCGGCACCTGGGTCATCACGCTCCTCTTCGCCCTCATGTTCTTCCTGACTCGGTAATCAAAGAAGCAAAGCTTCTTTGATTAAGGGGAATGCACCTTGACTGCGCGCAAGCTTTTCGCGCCCTGCGCAAAAAGCTCACACTTGCAAGGTGAGCAGTATGTTTCCGGTCGGCAAAGCCGCCGGAAACATGGATTTCCAATTTATTTCGCCATCTGCGGATGGCGAAACTCTACGAGGTTTTACACGCAAAAAGGGAGGGCTTTAAGCCTTCCCTTTTTCTCATTCCATTTCGTCATTTTACGTATTGAGCAGCAGCTCCTCGTCGATGCAGAGCCTGCCGCTCTTTTCGAGCAGTCCCAGCTTGCAGCGCCTTGCGATTTCAAAGAGCTTATCGCCGTTCACGCCCGTGAGATTATCGACCTTGTCTAAAAGCTTCTGCGCCTCGGGGTGGAAGCTGGAGAGCGTGATGAAAATGCCGCGCGAACCGTTTTCCGCGCAGACCGCGCCGTAAAACTCGCGCACATCCTTTGCCGTCATGACCGCATGGCGGTTTTTCATCTGCATGAGCACTGTCTCCCGGTAGCCGAGATCGTCCGTCGTGTGGATCACGCCGTCAATGCCGCCGTCATCCGACCCTCCCGTGACGAACCCCTCGTCGACAAGCTTGCCCTCCGATAAATAATACGCCCGCAAAAGCCGCACGCAGTAGCTCTCGAACCATTCGCCGCCCTTTGTGTGGATGGCCTCCAGGAAGCAGCGTTTTAAATCCCCGCCCTCGGCCGCCTGCCGAAGATACCCGCCGAGCTCCGTCGCCGGATAGTCGCCGGGTGCGCCCGGCCGGTAGCCCCGCGTGGTTTTCACGACGGCGCGCTCCTTTTCCATCTCGACAAGGCACCTTCCCATGACGCTTCGCAGGGCATTGTCGTCCTGCTTCGTCGCGGTTCTGTCGGTCCCAAAGCAGATTTCCGCCAGCCGGTAGAGCTCCTGCTTGCCGAGCATCCCCTTTTCCTCCAGCGTCCGGGTGATAAACGCACGGATCGCCGCCGGTGCAAATTCGATATCCTGCGCCCGCTCGAGATGCAAAAAGCCCGCCTCATCCTCGCGGATAGACCCTGCATGGATAAGCCCCGTCAATACCATACCGAGCCGACTCTTCATCATCGTCAGCGGCGCACCGGGGCTCAAATCCGTATCTGACACCCGTTCCATGCCAAGCGCCGCAATGCCTGCCTCAATGAGCTGCTTGCGCCGCAGCCGCCCGGCCTTCGAGAGCTCCCGCAGCAAAAGCTCCTGCAATTGTTCGTCGGTTCGTTTCATACCGCCCCGCCCTTTCCGTCCTTTTTCCCTATCATACGCCATTTTCCCTGATTTTGCAACGAGAGAAAACCCGCAAAATTTCCGTAGGGAAGGAAGAACCCCCATCTCCGCATTGCAGAGATGGGGGTTGTATCACAATCAAGAAATTCAGCAAGCCTTCGCTTCTACATTCGCGATAAGATCGTGCAGAGCGCCCGTCGGGCAGGCCTGTGCGCACGCGCCGCAGCCGACGCATTTGCTGTAGTCCACAGAGGCGAGGTTGCCCTCGACATGCACCGCGTCGTGCTCGCAGGTCTTCACGCATTTCATGCAGCCGATGCAGCCCGCGCTGCAAGCCTTGCGGGTCACGGCGCCCTTGTCATGGTTCGAGCAGAGCACCGCCGTCTTCGCGCTCTGCGGAATGATTGCGATCACTTGCTGCGGGCAGGTCTTTGCGCACAGGCCGCAGCCGACGCAGACGGACGGGTCGATAGCCGCAATGCCGTTGTTCCAGGAAATCGCGTCATGCGGACAGACCTTTGCGCAGTCTCCGAAGCCGAGGCAGCCATACGTGCACGTACCCTTGCCGCCGAAGAACAGCTTCGCCGCCAGACACGAGGCAATGCCGCGGTAGTCTTCCTTGGGGCTCGTATGCTCACAGTCGCCGCCGCAGCGGACGATCGCGACCTTAGGCTCGACAGCTTCGGCCTCCACGCCGAGCACCTCCGCGAGCTTCTTTGCCGCCTCCGCGCCGCCGGGGACGCAGAGATTCGTCTTCGTGCCGGAGGTAAGCAGCGCTTTTGCGTAGCCGTCGCATCCGGTAAAGCCGCATGCGCCGCAGTTTGCGCCGGGCAAACACTCACGAATGGCCGGGAAGCGCTCGTCTTCCTTGACCGCCATCACGTGGGACGCAACCGCCAGACCCACGCCGCAGATGAGGCCGATAATCGTAACGGCCAGAATGGGAATCAGAATTTCATTCATTGCATTTCCCTCCTTAACCGCCGAACAGCCGGTCGAGCACGCCCGAGAAGCCGAAGAACGACAGCGAAACGATCGAAGCCGAAACCAGCGTAATGGGCAGGCCTTCAAAGCTCTTGGGCGGTTCCGCGTCCTCTACGCGGGAACGAACGCCCGAGAAGATGACCATCGCCATGAAAAAGCCCAGGCCGCAGCCAAGCGCCGTCAGAAGCGAGTCGCCGTAATTGAGGCCGTCGGAAATGTTGTTCATCGTCACGCCGAGCACGCCGCAGTTTGTTGTGATCAGCGGCAGATACACGCCGAGCGCCTTGTGAAGCGCCGGAATATAGCGTTTGAGGACGATTTCCACCAGCTGCACCAGAGCTGCAATGACCAGGATGAACACGACCGTCTCCATATAGGTGAAGTCGACCTTGCCGGCCAGCAGCAGATGATAGATCGGCCACGTGACCGCCGTCGCCAGAACTTCGACGAAGATGACGGCGATGGACATGCCGGTCGCCTGGTCGAGCTTCTTGGAAACGCCGAGGAACGGACAGATACCGAGGAACTTGACGAGCACGTAGTTGTTCGTAATCGCGGCCGTCAGAATGACAAAAAGTACCGTTTTCATTTCGCCGCTTCCTCCTTCCCGCTGCAGGAGCCAACCTTACCGCAGCCCGGGCAGGCCGCGCAGCCGAACTCTTTTTTCGTGATGGCCTTGCCCTTTGTGATCTTGTTAACGAGCGCGATCATGCAGCCGAACACGAAGAAGCCGCCGGGCGCCATCGTGAGAATGCCGATGGGGTTCTCGCTGAACCAGGGAATGGGCATGCCGCAGAATGTGCCTGCGCCCAAGATTTCGCGAATCGTCGCCATCGCGCACAGCGCCAGCGTAAAGCCAAGGCCCATGCCGAGGCCGTCGATTGCAGAATCGACCACACCGTGCTTGTTCGCGTACATTTCGGCTCTTCCAAGGATGATGCAGTTGACGACGATCAGTGCCAGATACACGCCGAGTGACTGATAGAGCTCATACGTATACGCCTCCATCACGAGCTCAACGATCGTCACGAAGCCTGCGATGACCGTGATGTAGCACGGGATACGGACCGTATCGGGGATGATTTTCCGCAGCGCGGAGATTGCCATGTTGGACAGAATCAGAACCACGGTCGCCGCAATGCCCATGCCGAACGCCGCCGTGACGGACGTGGAGATGGCCAGCGTCGGGCACGTGCCGAGCACGAGCACCAGAACCGGGTTTTCCTTGATGAGGCCCTTGAGAAGATTCTGAAGCTTCGTCATTTTGCTGCCTCCTTTACTGTTTCATATGCCGCAAACGCCGTCTGCACGCAGCCCTTGTACGCTGTCGACGTGATCGTTGCGCCGGAGATCGCCTGCACGCCGGAAAGCGAGCTGTCCTGCCCCTCATACTGGCCATAGTAGCTCTCGTTTGCTGTCTGGCCGCCGAGCGTCTTCGTTTCGCTGGAAACGTCCAGCGTCTTGCAGCGAAGGATCGTTCCCTCCGGGGAGATGGCGACCATGACCTGAATCGTGCCGCCGAAGCCCTTTCCGGAGGTCGTGATGACATAGCCCGCGACGCTTCCGTCAGCCGCTTTTCCGACATACGCGCTCAGAACGTTTTCAGGAAGACCGTCCGTAACCTGCTCGAAGCTGCCCGCCTCCGGAATCAGCTCCTGCCGCGCGGCCGTTTCTCTTGCCTCGGCGTTTGCCGCGGATACCGGAGCCGTAAAGGAATTAACCACAGCCAGCGCGCCGGAAATGACAAGACAGATCACAACCAGAACGACGACCGCTTTGATGATACCCTGTTTTTCACTCATGCCGCTACACCTCCAAACGGTTTCGTCTCCGTCCACTTGGACAGATAAGGCGTGAGGATGTTCATAAAGAGGATGGCGAACGAAACGCCCTCGGCATACGCGCCGTAGAAGCGGATGAGTACCGTGAGAAGTCCCGCGCCGATACCGAAGAGGACTCTGCCCAAGTTCGTAGAAGGCGTCGTGGAATAATCCGTCGCCATGAAGATTGCGCCCAGCATCAGGCCGCCGGAGAGAATCTGCCCCACCGCGTCCTGACCGAGGATCAGGCTCATAACAAACACCGTACCCACGAAGCAGACCGGCGTGTGCCACGAGATAACGCCCCGGATCAGAAGATACGCAAAGCCAATGAGAAGTGCCAGCGCGCTCGTCTCGCCAAGGCAGCCGCCGTGGTTGCCAAACAGCAGCGTCAGGTAGTCAACCGACTCGCCGTTTGCCATCATGGCAAGAGGCGTTGCGCTCGACACCGCGTCCGGGAAGACCCACGCCGTCATGGTCTTCGAGAACGCGAGGAACATGACAATACGCGCCGTAATGGCAGGGTTCGCGAAGTTTTTGCCGATGCCGCCGAACAGGCCCTTGACCGCAACGATTGCGACCAATGCACCGAATACAGCCTGCCATAACGGAATGGACACCGGCAGGTTCATCGCCAGCAGAACGCCCGTGACCGCCGCGGAAAGATCGGAAATCGTGCTCGGCGTGTGGCAGAGCTTTTCAAAGCCCCACTCAAAGAAGACACAGGCCGCCGTTGTAACCGCAACCACCAGCAACGCGCGCAGTCCGAAGACGACGCACCCGGCAATGACCGCCGGCAAAAGCGCAATGAGCACGTCCCGCATGATGACCGCTGTGGAGTTTTTCGTTGTGACATGCGGCGAAGCCGCTACAATCTGACTCATTTTGCCGCCTCCTTCTGCTTTTCCGCCTCAAGCTTCTGCTTTTCCGCTTCCGCCTTTGCCTTGAGCGCGTTCTTATACGCCATGACCTGTGCCTTGGCCAGCTTGTTGGTCTGCACCAGAGGCCGGTGCGCCGGGCAGATGAACGAGCAGCAGCCGCACTCCATGCAGAGGTTGACCTTGAGGTGCATGAGCCGTTCGATGTTGCCCTTCTTGTATGCCGTCTCCATCTCGCACGGCATCAGGCTCAGAGGACAGTGCGCGATGCACTTGCCGCACTTGATGCAGGCCGTGGGCTCTGGCGGCGTTGCCTCGGCTTCCCCGAATGCCAGAATCGCGTTCGTGTTCTTGAGAATCGGCTGCTCGAGGTCGGGCACGGCGATGCCCATCATCGGTCCGCCGTAAAGAACCATCTTCGGTTCTTCCTTAAATCCGCCGCAGGCCTCAAATACATCCTTCATCCGCGTACCGATCGGGACCAGCACGTTCATGGGGTTCTTGACCGCCGAGCCGTCGACCGTCACGCACTTTTTGACAAGCGGCAGGCCGGTTCTGCAATATCTTGCAATCGAAGAGATCGTCGTACAGTTGAGAACGACCGCGCCCACGTCCAGCGGCAGCTTCCCTTCCGGAACCTTCTCGCCCGTCACATGGTAGATGAGGACTTTCTCGCCGCCCTGCGGGTACATTGCCTTGAGCGACATGACCTCCATGTTCTGCTCATGGCTTACCAGTTCGCGATAGCGCTCGATGCACTCGGGCTTGTTGTCCTCAATGCCGAAGACGATGCGCGGCACCTTCAAAAACTTCTGCAAAAGCCGGCAGCCCGCGATCACGTCGAACGAGTAGTCGATCATCGCACGCGTGTCGGAGGTGATATAGGGCTCGCACTCCGCGCCGTTGATGATGACGCACTTGATCTGGTCCAGGTTCTTAACCGTGAGCTTCACAACCGTCGGGAAGCCCGCGCCGCCAAGGCCCACAAGGCCGCTCGCGCGGACCGCGTCCAGAAAATCCTGCATGGTCTCGAGCTTGGGCGGCTGAATGCCCTCCCAGCGCGCATCTAACCCGTCAGACTCAATTTCAACCGTCTGCATCATCCGGCCGTTGGAGCCCAGCAGCTCGCCGATTTTCTTAACCGTGCCGGAAACGCTTGCGTAGATCGGTGCGGAGACGAAGCCGCCGGGCTCGCCGATCAGCTGGCCGGTCTTGACATAGTCTCCGACCTTGACCACCGGTTTGGCCGGCGCGCCAATATGCATGGCCATCGGAATGACCACCGAATCCGGCAGCGGCAGCTTGACCGCGCTCATCTGCGCCGTCGATTTGTGCCCCGCTACATGGATTCCATGTAAGTACCGCTTCAATCAAATTCCTCCCTCAAATGTTCATTTTGGAACATACATGTTACCTGCTGAGAAAACCCGCCCGCCGCGCGCGCCGGGAAACCAGCTGCGCACACAGGCCGGTAAATATCCCGGTCCCGATGGCGGAAACCATCAGAACCGGAAGATAATACAAAAGTGCCGTTGTACGGGTGATAAACAGCGCCGCCGCCATCTGCCCCAGATTGTGTCCCATCGCGCCGAACGCGCTGAGTACCCAGAGTTTCTCTTCTCCCAGCGGCTTTTTGAGCGCCCACATGATGAAAAACGCCAGAATGCCGCCCGACAAGCTGTAGAAAAACGCCATCGTCTGCCCGGTAAGAAGACACCCGAGGCTCACCCGGACAAACATCGTTCCGAGCGCCCACGAAGGCCCCACCCAGAAAAGCGTCAGCATCGTAAACACATTGCTCAGGCCCGGCTTGATCCCGGGAATCGCCGTCAATGGCGGCAGCTGCGCCTCGATCACAAAAACCACCAGCCCCGCTGCCGTCAGAAGTGCGGCCAGCGTGAGCTTTCTGAGCTTTTTCATGGCAGGCTCCTTCCCCCGGCGACCGCGTCCGCACCGTCCGTCCTCGCATCCTCCAGGAACCGGATGACCAGCCGGTTCGGCAGGCAGATGATCGGCTCCTTGCCGGATACCAGAAATCCATGCGCCACGCAGACCTGATCGGGGCATCCGGCGGATACCACGCGCACGCCGTCTTTGGAAACCTCTATGGTATTGCCGCCTGCAACACCGGAAATCTCGAGTGTCTCCGTTTCTCCCGTGTGCGGCAAATAAATCGTCTTCACGAGCGCACCATCCTGATACACTCCAACTGCATTGCCGCCGCTTCCGGGAAGCAGATTCCACAAAAGAAGCAGCGCCGCGATCAGTCCCGCGAACAAAATTGCCCAGCTCCGGCTCTTCATCGCGCGATCACCTCAAAGCCTCTCTCCGACCGGAAGCTGCCCTGCAGCCCCTGCGTCACATAAATCTCGCCGGAATCCAGCAGAAATACCGCTTCAAAATCGTCCGACTCGCGCCAGAACGCCAGTGCCCGATCGAGCCCCATCACAAAAAGCGCCGTCGATAAGCCGTCGGCCAAGGTGTCGTCCGCGCTCACGATCGTCACCGAACTGAGCCCGGTCCCGGCGGGCCAGCCGGTCTTTGCATCCAAAATATGCCAGTACTGCCTGCCGTTTTCCTCAAAATACCGCTGATAGCCGCCCGAGGTCACGACGCTTACGTCTTTTCCAGAGACATAGCCGAAGCAGCCGTCTCCATCGGGGTCCTGCAAGCCGACCGTCCAGTCGGAGCCATCCGGCTTGCTTCCTATGAGCGTCACATTGCCGCCAAGGGACAAAACCGCCGAGCGGATGCCCTGCTCCTGTAAGCACGTTCGCAGCGTTTCGGCCGCGAAGCCCTTTCCGATGCCGCCGAGGTCTACCGCCATACCGCTTGGAAGCGCATAGGGCGCTGTCACCGAGGAAAGCCGTTCATAGCCGACCGCGCCGAGCGCATCTGAAATTTCCGTCTGCTGCGGCACATGCGCGCTTTCCGTTCCAAAGCCCCAAAGCTGCATCAAAGGATACACCGTCGGGTCATATGCGCCGTCCGTGCGTTCTGCAATTTCAAGCGCGCGCGCCAAAACGCGCAGCACCTCTTTGTTCTCGCATGCGCCGCCTGCGTTGAGCTTTGCGATCTCGCTCGACGTGCGCTGCGCCGAGAGCTCCGCATCCAGTCTCGCCAGTTCTCCCTCCGCAACACCCAGTGCCCGCTCCGCACCGGATCCGTATGCCGTAAGCTGCATGACGGTGTCCATGGCAAAAATCTCTGTGGTTGCCTGTTTCTGCGCGCAGCCGCACAGCAGCAGCGTCAGCGCCAGAGCCAGCACCGCGCAGGCGATCGTTCCTGTTTTTGTCATGCCGCCGTCACGCTTTCTCACCATCCAGTTTTCTCCTTTTTAGTATTCTGCCGGAAAAAACTGTTTTTTCATTTGTTCCGCTTGTTTATAAGCATAAATCATTTTCACAAAAAAATCAAGTTTTCTTTTGTATATAACGAAAAAACCGTAAATAATACGCCAAAATATTAGTAATTTTTTATCGATATAATTTTCCTTATTGAATATATCGTTTTCCACATAATCTCATATTTCTTATATGATATATTCTTTTTCATATGGCAATATCCCACCTTCCGCTCTTCTGTTTTCTCGCGCAGCCTGATTCGCTTTGTTGCTTTGTCCGTAAAAAACAGGAAAATCCCCGGCCGCGGGCGCGGATTATTTTCCGATCCTTCGGGGCTCCTCGGCTTGCCGGAGCGCATCCAGCTGCGCAGGTCATATCACGCATCATATCGCTTCCGGCCGCATTTTGCCGCACAAACGCAAAAACCGGCGGCACGCCAGATGCATACCGCCGGAACGCTCTATTTGCTTTTCTGGTTGTTCTGCGCAATCACGCGCTCGATCTCCTGCTGGGTC
>CALCJW010000252.1:0-4475 GCA_937967235.1 uncultured Clostridia bacterium | reverse complement strand
GACCTCCAGCGTGACAGGCTGGCGTGCTAACCGACTGCACCACCGGGCCAGATAAATGGTGGAAAGTACAGGGCTCGAACCTGTGACCCCTTGCTTGTAAGGCAAGTGCTCTCCCAGCTGAGCTAACCTTCCATTCCACACAAGCCGCTCTTGCGGCGCCGCATCTCTCAGCGACATCGATATTATAATCAGGTCGACCCCAAAAGTCAAGCATTTTTTTCAAAAAACGCAAACAAATTTTTGCACGTCCAAAAAGTTTGGTTTTTTGGCCTATTTCCGGGAACTTACAACGTCTCGTCGTAATAGAGCCCGAAGCTTGCAAAGACAGACTCCTGTATGCTATCATAGCTCGTGCCGGAGCCCGCGGGCGCGGAGAAGCACAGCGCGTAACAGTAGTGCTCGTCGCAAAGCATCGCCGCGCGGTAGAGTCGGTCGCCGCCGTCCGTTTCCGCGCTCCACGCGAACTGGTATTCCGGAAGAGAAAAGCGCGTGGTGCGGATGAGATCGAAGCGGTCTGCGTCCAGTCCTGTGAGCTGGCGGATCGCGTCTTCGTGGTCAGGCGTTTCAAATACCGTCGCAGAAATTTCATATGAGCCGTCCGGGGCAGTATACTGTCGGGACAGCCCGTCCGGCGAAAAGACGCCGCTTATCGCGCCATCGGGCACGGCAAAGACGATCGTGGACGGATGGCGGGGCTGCTGACAGACGAATTCGTCGTCGACGGTTTCCCAGACAGGGACGCGGCTCACGCAGGCGCAAAGAAGCACCGTCAGCGCGAGTGCGAGCATGGAAGCATACACAGAACGCATAACAAAACCTCCAGGTTTGGAAAGAGTAGGGGGAGAACATGAAACAGGTGCTTGGCTGTTATCTGCTTTTAATAAATGCAATTGGGCTTCTGATTATGTGCATCGATAAGCTTCTGGCAAAAAAACAGGCCCGGCGCGTGCCGGAGCGGACGCTGCTTTGGGTGGCCGCGCTGGGCGGAAGCTTCGGAAGTCTTCTTGGCATGATGCTCGCGCACCACAAAACGCGTAAGCCCAAGTTTTATATCACCGTCCCGCTCCTTCTTGCGCTGCAAGCCGCCGCCGTGGGATGGTACTACCTGAAATGACAAAAAACCTGCCGGGGAGCGTATCCTCGACAGGCTTTGTTTTATGTTCAGGAAATTGCGCCGTTGCCGGTTCTATTCAGGCAGCTCACATCGTCGCGCAGGATGAGCACATAGTCCGGGCGATAAGCGCGGATGTAATCGGAGAGCGCCGCGCCGTCAAAGTGCCGGTAATCGAGGCTGCGCATCTCGTCAAAATCGACGACGGCCAGCGGCTCGAGCGCGTTTGTAAACGAGTCTCCGACGATGAGAATTTTGGGAAGACCGGGGCGATTTGTCCGCACGATCGTCTCGCCGATATCGCCGCCCATGTAGTCGGTGTAGAGGCTCTGGCCGGACGCGCGGATTTGAATGAGCGGCGTGGCGGAGGCCTTTCCGTTATCCTCCCGCGTATAATCGAGGAACGCGTCCTGCAAAACCTGCATCGCCTCGCGGACAGAAGACAGGCCGTAGAGCTTGCGGTTATACGTGCCGAGAAGCTCGCTTTCCGTATCGGCGATGGTCAATTTGCTTGCCCGGAGACCGAAGGTCTCGCAGACAGTTTCATACGTCAGATACGCACCGCGAAGGGTATAATGGTGGTCAACGCGGCTGTAATAGGGAAGCGGGTCTTCGAGTGCGGCAAAAATATCAGTCATATCGAGCGCCGGAATCCCGCACTTTTGCAGCGCAGATAGGAGTGCGTCTCGGTTTTTTTTCGTTTCGCTCGCCGGATTTTCCATCCAGTCGGGATAATACGCGGCGTAGACTGTGCGCTGCTCGGGAACGAGCGTGTATAAAAGCTGCGCGCCCACCTCGTCTGCCGCGGATTTTACGCTTTGAAGCCCTTCCGCAATCGAAACTGCCTGCGCCTCGCGCGCTTCCCCGGAGAGTTTCATAGAAAAGCCCGGCGCGGGCAATAAAACCGTATCGCCCAAAACCACGTCATGGACAATTGGACGGCGCAGAAGCTTCATCTGAAGCAGCGTGTCAAGCTTCAAAAGCTGCCTGCGCGCGAAGATATGGTCACTGTAAAATGTTTCTAAGTTCTGCACCAGCGTCCCGTCCAGCATGCTCTGCAAGGACACCTCCGGCACATCTGCCAGTGCCCGGTTTTCCTCCACCGACCAGCCGGAGGGCGATTTTACAAGCCCATAGAGCGTAAGCGCCGGGACAAGCAGTAACGCCGCAAAGAAGAGCAATGGCAGCAGGAGCTTTGTTTTTGTCTTCATGCCCGCCTCCTAAAACTGCGCGTAGATGAACGCCTGCATCCCGGAACCCGCCATGCTCAAAACGGAAAGGCCGAGAACAACGAGCAAAAAGAGCAGCCGACCGGCGCGTCCCGCCTTTGTTTTACCAAGCGCCGCCCAAACTGATGTACCGAGATTCGTGGACAGCAGCAGGCAGAGCGCCAGCTGCACGCCGTATTGCCGGATACAAAGCGCCAGCCAGGAAAGTGCGTCTGGCGCGCTCGCTCCGGGAACGAATAACGCCCGCAGGAACGAGAACGCATAGGGAAGGCTGGGACTCCGGAAGAAGATCCACCCGATGAACACGGCAAGCATCGCGTACCCATGCCGCAAAATGCCCGGGAGCTTCGCGAGCGCCTGTCCCCAGACCAGCTTCTCCAAGCTCAGCAGCACGAAGAACCACAGCCCCCAGCAGACAAACGTCCAGTTTGCCCCGTGCCAGAGCCCCGTGAGGCTCCAGACGACAAAAAGGTTCCAAACCAGCCGCCCCTTGGAGCATCGGCTGCCGCCGAGCGGAATGTACACATAGTCTCGGAACCAGGAGGACAAACTCATGTGCCACCTGCGCCAGAAGTCCGTGACGGAGTCCGCCATGTAGGGGTGGTTGAAATTTTCGGGCAGCGTAAAGCCAAACAGAAGCGCCAGCCCCAGTGCCAGATCGGTGTAGCCCGAGAAGTCAAAATAGATTTGCAGCGCGTAACAGATCGCGCCCGTCCACGCGTAAACCGGCGTGAGCGCGGAAGATGGCAGCGAGAACGCCTCCTGCGCGATCGCCCCCGCGGCAGAAGACAGCAGCGCCTTTTTGCCAAGCCCGAAAATCAGCCGCGTCACGCCCGCGTTCAGGCCGTCCGCCGTAACCGTGCGCGTATCCAATTGCGCGGAAAATTCGCCGTACCGGCGAAGCGGCCCCTGCGCCGCCTTGGGGAAAAAGAACGCATAGAGAAGAAATCTATCAAACCGTCGCTCCGCCGGTATGTAGCCCCGGTACACGTCCGCCAGATACGAGATCAGAAGAAACGTCAGAAACGACACGCCAACGGGCGCGGGAAGAAGCGACACGGTTGGAAGCGAGAGCGCCCCCAGCAAGAAGTTCGTATACTTGAAATAGCAAAGCAGCCCGACGCAGAAAAGAACGCCGAGCGTAAAAACCGTTTTCCGCGCCTTGGGCGATTTGTTCCTCGCAAGAAGCCGGGCAAAAGCGTAAACCGCCAGCGTCTCCAGAAGCCCTGCCAGAAAGCCCGCCAGACCGCTTGCCGCGCAGAAGAGCACGCTGAGGATCAAAAGCGCCGCGTTCTGCCCGGGGAGCTTTTTCCGCAAAAGAAGCAACAGAAAAAGACTTACCGGCAGGAACGCAAAGAAAAATGTGAAGCTTGTCAGTTGCATCTCAATGCTTTTTCCCGGGCTTCGGGCGCAGCGGGCGCTTGTTGCCGTGGTCGTCTACAATGTAGGTGTTATCGAGCTGCGCGCGCAGATTCTGCCGGAAGGCGGCCAAATATTCCTGCCGCAGCCGGTCGCGCTCGATGGTTTCTTCTTCGGTGAGCCCCTCGGTTTTCGCCTTGTGGGCAAGCTCGTTGATACGGTCCACGCGGGATTTTTCCATAGTAAAACACTCCTTTTGATTCATAGGAATCGTGAAATTTCGATGCTGATGCGGCCCTTTTTTGTGTTGCCGCCGATGGCCTCTAATTTGATTTTTCCAAGGCCGCGGACGGAAATCACGTCGCCCGCTTGAACCTGTTTGTCACCCTTCATGCAGGGGAGATAATTGAGCTCGGCCTTTCCCGCCGCGATGTAATCGGCCGCTTTGCCGCGCGAGATGGAAAAGCCGGAGGAAACGATGCCGTCTAAGCGAAGGGACGGCACGGTGTCGCGCACGGTCTTCACAGACTGCTGCGGAACGTGAAGCCCGGAGAGCTCAAGTTCTTCTAAGTGAAGCTTCGTCCGCCCGGCGGAAACGAGATTTTGCAGCACGTAGGGGAGAATTTCCCTTAAAACGAGAAAGTCGCACGAACCTTCGCCGACATAGATATCCCCGACCGTCTCGCGCTTGATGCCGCTTCCCATGAGGCTTCCGAGAAAGTCACGGTGGGTCAGCTTGTCGTTTTCAAAAAAGCTTGCGCGCACGGCGGCAATGG
>CALCJW010000251.1:0-15427 GCA_937967235.1 uncultured Clostridia bacterium | reverse complement strand
CGGTGCGAAAAGAAATGAAAGTGCTGCCGGAAGAACTGATCGGGCCATATCTGCATGAAGCGAAGCAGCGCGGTGTGTTTGCACCGCTCTATCCCGACGGATTTACCTGCACGATGACCTGCGACCAGAACTAGCAGCGTCTGGATACGGCCGAAATGGTGCAGGCGCAGCTGGCGCAGATTGGCATTACCATGGAAATCGCCAGCATGGAGCGCGGCGCGTTCATCGACAAGGTTATCGCGGGCGAACTTGAAATGTTCGGTCTTGGCTGGACGGCGGACACCGGCGACCCAGACTACGCGCTGTTTGCAAGCTTCCATTCGTCCATGCACGGCGAAGGCGGCAACATGTCCTTCTACTCCAACCCCGAGGTTGACGAGCTTCTGGAGCTTGGCCGCTCCTCCACGGATCCCGATGTCCGCAAGGATGCCTACTACAAGGTTCAGGAAATCGTTTGGGACGAAGTGCCCTGCATCTTCCTCCAGTGCCCCGAGGATCTGTATGCATACAACTCCAGCCTGAAGAATTTTGCAACCAATGCTGACGGCAGAATCAAGTTTGCACAGCTCTCCTGGAACTAATCGATCGACCAATATGCCGGCGGGGGAAACTCCGCCGGCATCCTGTGAGAAAGGCGTTTTATCATGCAGACAACGATCCCTCGCGTCCAGCGGCTCCAGGCATATCTCAAACAGGAATCGCTTGACGCAGTGTTTGTTTTTGACGCCGATAACCGGCGCTATCTCTCCGGCTTCCGCGGAAGCACGGGGTATGTTGTCATCACACAGCGAGAAGCGCTGTTTTTTACAGACTTCCGTTACACCCAGCAGGCGGGTGAACAGTGCCCGGGTCTGGAAATTGTTCCGATTCGTTCGGAAGCGGATGTGATTTCCTATCTGGCCGCGCATGCGCCGCGCAGGCTCGGCCTTGTCGAGTCGGAAACCTCCATGCGCCTTTATGGGGCGCTGAAATCCGGCATTGCGCAGCTCGAAATGGCACCCATCGACCGCGAACTTCTTCGGCTGCGTATGGTAAAAGAAGAAGAAGAGTGCGCGGCCATCCGAAGAGCCTGCGAAATTACAGACTTTGCCTTCACGGCCATGTGCCGGATGATCCGCCCGGGCGTTACGGAAGCGGCCATTGACCGCTTTTTACAGGACTATATGCGCGGATTTCCGGAGGTTGAGCGAATGGCGGAACGCTTCATCGTCGCTTCCGGCCCCAGAGGCAGCATGCCGCACGGTCTGGCTTCCGAGCGCGCGCTCTGCGAGCACAAGTTTGTGACGGTTGATTTTGGCTGCAACTGCGGCGGATATTGGTCGGACGTGACAAGGACCGTCTGCGTCGGCGAGCCGAGCGCAAAGCAGCGGGAGATCTATGAGATCGTCCTGGCTGCGCAGAACGCCGCCATTTCATTGGCTGCGCCCGGGAAAACGGGACGCGAGCTGGACAGCGCGGCGCGAAAGATCATCACAGACGCCGGCTATGGCGCGTATTTTGGCCTGAACATCCACGAAGCGCCGCAGTGCGCGCAAAATGAAAACGGAGACATTCCTCTGCAGCTCGGCATGATCATCACGGCCGAGCCTGGCATTTACATCCCGCAGTTTGGCAGGGTCCGGATCGAAGACGACATTCTCATCACGGAAAACGGCTGCGTCGATCTGACACAGGCCGACAAACAGCTGATTGTATTGTAAAAAAGACAAAAAACTATGACATATCAAGAATTGATTTCCAAGCTGAAAGACCGTCTTGCGGCCGACGGCGCGTATCCAATCAAAGAGCAGGCGATGCTCAGCACGCAGATTCTCAAAGATAAGCTGGAACTCGTCCTTCCCTGGGCGATGGAGACCTCCGGCTTCGATTTCTGGATCGTCCTTTCCAGAGAAAACAACGAAGATCCCATTCATAGAACGCTTGTCACCTGGGACATGCCCGAAGCGCGCCGTGTGAGTATTCTGGCATTCCATCGCGACAGCGCGACCGGCGCGGTGCGCAAGATGTGCGTCGGCTCGCAGTCGCCGGAAATGGACAAGCTGTATGAAAACGTGCAAAAGCAGGGCGAAAGCGTTTGGGAAGCGCTTGCCCGCGTTTTGCAGGAGTGCGATCCGGCCAGAATTGCGGTGGACCGCAGCGTCTGGTCCGGCTTCTGCGACGGCCTTTCGTCCACGCTCTTTGAGCAGCTCAAAGATTCCATCGATCCGTGCTACTGCGCGCGCATCGAAGATGGGGAAGACTTGACCGTGCGCTGGCTCGAGCGCGTGACGCCGCTGGAGAAGAAGATCATGAAATGCTTCTGCGAGGTCACGCATGCCATCATCCACTATACTTTCAGTTCTGACTTCGTGGTTCCGGGCAAGACGACGACCACGGACATCGAGTGGTGCATGCGCAGCATCATCAACGAGCTTGGCTACCGCTACTGGTTCGGTCCGGACGTGGACCTGCAGCGGCGCGGCAGCAGCGTGTCGAGAATGTTTGATGTGACGATCGAGCCGGGAGATCTCATTCACTGCGACATCGGCATCAACGGCCAGTATGTGCAGCTGCACACCGATATGCAGTGGGTAGCTTACATTCTGCGTGAAGGTGAAAAGCAGGTCCCGCAGGATCTGCAGGCGCTTCTGGACTGCGGCAACCGCTTCCGTCAGATCGTCATGGAGAACATGCACGTCGGAAAGCAGGGAAACGCCGTCTTTACCGCGGCCATGCGTCAGGCCAAGGCAGAGGGCATCCAGCCGATGCTCTACTCGCATCCCGTCGGAACCTTCGGCCACGGCGCCGGTCCCACCATCGGCCTTTACACCAATCAGGGCTTTGTCCCGGGTACCGGCGAACGGACGATCGAAGAGGACACCTGCTTTGCGCTCGAGCTGAACGTCTACGACAACATTTCCTGCTGGGACGGTCAGCGCGTGTTCATGTATCTGGAAGAGAACATCTGCCGTGCCGCGGAAAATGATTACATCGACGGCCGCCAGACCAAACTTCTGCTGATCTGAGTTTTGCGCGGTTCTTGCTGCAAAAGGTATATATCAAGTAGAAAACGCCATCCATCCGGATGGCGTTTTTTGCGTTTTTGAGGTCCGTGTGAACTGCAGTTTGATGGTGAGATCCAGCACTAGACAGGAAAGTCTTTTTACGAATGTTTCTCAAAAAATCCCAGAAACAAAATTCCATTTTCTGCATGTAAAAACATGATTGCCGAAATGTTCACATGAACAAATATAACGGATACAGCTAAAAATTTTCTCCGAAAACGAACACAAAAAGAACATTCACTGAGCAAATAGACGAAAATTATGAAATGAAGCCGGAAATATTGAAAAAATATGAACAAAATGTTAGAATCCGATTAGATCAAAGGTCACGGTTCTACGATATTCACCTGAATTTTTTTCTCCATACAATTGGAAAGAAAGTTCGAATCCGCACGGCTGTCGGTAATGACCATCTGGAAGTCGTCGAGAGAAGCCAGCTTGATATTGATCGGCTCTTTATGGATCTTGGAGCTGTCCATGAGCAGGATGGAGCGCTGCGATTGCGCGATCGCCGCTTTCTTTAGATGGATCTCATCGATCGCATTGCTTGTAATGATCCCATCTACAGTAATATATGGGACGCCAATAAAAGCAGTCTTGAAATACATGCTTTGCAGTAATTCAAGGGCGATAGGGCCGGCAGCGGATTTCGTCGTTTTGCTGACTCGTCCGCCTATTGCGATTACATCGATGTTTGGAAATTTATTAAATTCTAAAGCAGCCGACATAGAGGTCGTTGTAACGCGCAGCTGAATGTTGTGGGGAATGAATTGCGTCATGGCAGCAACGGTTGAGCCGTCGTCGATGAACACAGAGTCGCCCGGCTGAAGCTCAGCAACAGCTGCTTTGGCAATGGCCTTTTTTTCCGCAACGTTGATTTGAGAACGCGAGTCCATATAGACGTCGCCAAGATAGCGCTCGCGCGGAAGGATCGCGCCGCCGTGTGTACGGACGGCCGTGCCGCGGCTGACAAGAACGCTCAGATCCCGCCGGATCGTCATTTCAGATACGCCCAGCGCCTTGCTGAGCGTGCTGATATCGACAGAGCCATGCAGCTCAAGAAAAGACTGAATTTGCTTTAATCGATTGTTTTTGTACATAAATCGGGCCTCATTTGGTATTTTTATTCGACGCTTCTTTTGATTATATCAAAAAAAGAAATTTTAATAAATAGGGAAAAAGAAAAATGAAAAATTTATTGAGCGAAAAAATTGCAGGATGCCTGATTGGCGCCGCGTACGGCGATGCACTGGGCGCGCCGACCGAAAACAGAACCAGAGAACAGATCTTTGAAAAATGGGGTTATGTGGATCAGCTGCATGACGCGCCTGCGGATGTGTACGCGCGGGGAAACAAGGCCGGTCAGGTCACGGATGATTTCAGCATGGCGTATGTCGCCATTCAGGAGATCCTTCGTTCGGACTGCCGTGTAAACCGGAAGGTGGCCGAAGGCGCGCTGATCGAGTGGTCGAAAAACGAAAGATTCTTTGAGCAGTTCGTCGGCCCCACGTCCAGAAAGTTCATCAATCGCCTGAAGGGGATCGAGAGTGAAAGCAGCGGCTTTGAGCCGGTGAACGACAACATGAGAGCCTCGAACGGCGGCGCGATGAAGATTGGCCCTGTCGCCTGCTTCGGAAAGGGCGACATGGAAAAGACCATCGATATCGCAAAGGTCATCTGCATGCCGACCCACGGCAACCGCATTTCCATGTCGGCGGCCTGCGCGGTCGCTGCGGCGGTGTGCGGCGCGCTGAACGGAAAAGACCTGTTCGGTATTTTCAAGGACGCGATGTCCGGCGCGGAAAAGGGCGAGGCGATCGGCGCTGCCGGTAATACGGTAGCAGGCCCGTCGTTCCCGAAGCGGCTGCGGTTTGCCATCGAGCTCGGAATGAACGCGAAGGATCTGAGCGAAGCGATGGATGTTCTGAGAAGCTATTTTGATTGCAGCGGCATGGCTGCGGATTCGGTGCCTGTTTCCTTTGGCCTGATGGCTGCGGCAAAGGGTGATGTAATGGCCGCTGTCCAGGCGGCTGCCAATATCGGCAATGACACAGATACGATGGCGACCATTGTAGGCGCGGTATTGGGAGCTAAAAATGGCGTGCATGCTTTCCCGGAGGAGCTGGTCCGGAAGTTGGATGAAGCAAACGGGTATGACCTTTGCGCGCTGGCAGAGACGATGGAAGCAACAGATGTTGTAATTGGCTAAGTTTCGGTGATAAGAAAAGAGGGAAATGATGTATCAAAAGATTTTGGGCGGTTTGATCGGCGCTGCGGCAGGAGATGCAATGGGCGCAGCAACAGAGACGCGGACAAGAAAACAGATCGAGGAAAAATTCGGCGGTTATGTGACAGACTTCCTTGCACCCCCTGATGACACCTTTGCCAGAGGAAGCAAAGCAGGCCAGGTCACAGACGATTTCAGCGTTGCGTATATGACATTGAAAGAAGTCGTGGCGCAGGGAAAACTCGATGATCAGACCGCGCTGGCGGGGCTTCTGAAATGGGCGGATATTCCGGCATATTTTGATCATTTTGCAGGACCCACGACCAAAGCGAGCGTTCGCGCGTTAAAGGGTGAAGATATCCAAAGCGACGTGTTTGTTCCGTGCAACGAAAACCGCAGAGCAAGCAATGGCGCGGCAATGAAATCGGCTCCCATTGCACTGCTCAGCGGCGGGGATATCGACAAGGCGATCGACTATGCGATTACCGTTGGCAGGATCACCCACAATAATAATATTGCGCTCTCGGGCGCTGCTGCGATCGCGGCTGCGACCGCAGCGGCCATGAAAGACGGCGCAGATCTTTTTGATGTCGTGCAGGCATCGATTTATGGCGCAGCAAAGGGCGATCAGATCGGAAGAGAAATCGGCCAAACGCTTGCAGGTGCCAGTGTTGAGACGAGGATCCGATGGGCCGTCAATATTGCGATGAACGCCAAAAATCTCGATGAAGCGATCAACGAGATCGAGGACTATATCGGAAGCGGTCTGATGACGGTAGAAGCTGTTCCGGCTGTGATTGGTCTTTGCGTTGCAGCAAAGGGAAATGCGGTGGACGGCATCTGCGCGGCGGTCAATATCGGTGACGATACCGATACCGTGGCGACGATGGTTGGCGGTATTCTGGGCGCTTTGCATGGCGCGGACGCTTTCCCGGAGCACTATTTTAAGGTGATCGAGGAAGCCAACGGCTTCGGGCTTGATGCGCTTGCAGAGAAAATGGTGAGGTTTATCGGCTGATGGATCAGAAAAAGACGATCGTTATGATCGGGTCGAGCTGCATCGATGAATATTATGAGATGGATCATCTCCCGGATCTTGGGGACAAGGCCGTTCTGAAATTCCTGGAAAACAAGGTCGGCGGAATGATCGCCAATGCGGCGGCTGTTGCGGCTTCTTATGGCATGAATACCTACTTGATGGACACGATGAGTGGGAGCGACTATACCAAGATGCTGGAAGATGACCTGGTGCAGTCTAGGATCCACCTGGATATGATCCGGCACGACCCGAAGCTGCCGGACACAAAATGCATGATCTTTTTGAAAGACGGCGAACGCATCGTGTGGGTCTTACCGTCGGCAAAGAAAGATGTTGTTCCGGATGAGGGCCAGAAAGAAATTTTCCAAACGGCAGAATACGTCTATTCGAGCATAGAAGAATTAAGACGTTTTCGGGATACAAAAGGATTTATGCAGTGGCTGCATGCCGTAAATACCAAGATCGTCATCGATGTAGAATGGATCAATGATAAAGATTGGGAACCGGCATGGGAGATCATCCAAAACGCTGACATTATTTTTGTGAACGATGAAGGATGTGAGCAGCTCAAAAAACTGGTATCCGAAGATTATACAAAGCAGCTGACAAGGTATGGCGGTCTGGTGGTTGAAACGAAAGGCGCAAAAGGATGTGTGATCTATACACCGGAAGGTGAAGTGTATCAGATCCCTGCGTATAAAGTAGAGCCGATTGATACCACCGGAGCCGGCGATACGTTTAATGCAAGCTTTGTTTATGGTCTTTCCCAGGGCTGGGATGTGCAGAAGGCGGGCAAATTTGCAAATGCCGCAGCTGGACGCGCAATTTTAGGTCTGGGAGCACGCAGCGGTGTCGTAGGAGAAGCAGCTGTGATGAATTTTATCAACGAGAGGAGCAAAGAAAAATGAAAAAGTATGTCAAAAAATTGATGGCAGCGGTATTGGCCGGAGTCATGGTACTCAGCCTGGTCGCATGCGCATCGCAGAAAGCCCCCGCAGAGGAAACGACCAAGCAGGAAACTGCCGCACAGGAAACGACTTCTCAGGAAAACGCTTCCCAGGAAACGACCGCACAGGAAGAAACGAAGCCTGCCAGCACGATGGCAGCCATGATCGTTTCGATCCCGCAGGGTGACCCGTTCCTCCAGCTTTGCTATGCAGGTCTTGTTCAGCTGGCAGAAGAGTATGATATCGAGCCGAAGATCATCGAGGCGCTCGACAAGTCGGAATACAGCGAGCAGATCAGAGCCATGGCTGAAGCCGGTGCAAACCCGATCTACTGCGTATGGGACGATCTGGCAACGGAAGCTGTCAACATTGCAGCTGAGTTCCCGAACACGAAGTTCATTAACGTCGACTGCTATGTGACGGGCGATCTTGACAATGTTAAGACGATCGTCGTTGAGCCGCAGCAGGCAAGCTTTGTTGCAGGCGTTGTTGCCGCGAACACCACAAAGACCGGTAAGGTCGCATGGATTGGCAGCATGGACAGCCCCGTTATCAAGAAATTCCGCGATGGCTTTGAAGCAGGCGTCAATTATGTGGACAACGGAACCACCTATGAGTCGTTGTACATCGGCGATGCAAACGACCCTAACAAGGGCGCAGAGCTTGCAAAGCAGGTCATCGGCAAGGGTGCAGACGTTGTCATGCATTCTGCAAACCAGTCCGGTCTCGGCGTCATCAGAGCTTGTGAAGAAGCAGGCGTGAAGGCCATCGGTGTTGACGATTGGCAGGGCTCCATCAACGAAGACGTCGTGTTCTGGTCTGCATTGAAGGACATCAAGGGCGCAGTCTATGAGGCTGGCAAGAGCGTTTTGGAAGGTACCTTCGAGCCCGGCATGCTCGTATACGATTCCTCGTCCGGCGCCGCTCTGTATGACAGCAGAGACTATGACAAGCTCCCCGACGACTTGAAGGCAACCGTTGATGACGTTGTCGCCAAATTGGCAAGCGGCGAGATTGTGATTGAAGAAGCAAAATAAAAACCGCAGGAATTGTCGTCATGGCGTCTCGCGCCTGATGATTGTTGTCCAGAAAAGGCATCCTCCCGTGTGTACGGGAGGACGCCTTTTGGCAAGGAGGGTCGTATGGATTACGTTCTAGAATTGAGCAATATATACAAGTATTACGGAAGCCTTGCAGCGAACAAGGATGTAAGTCTGAAAGTAAAAAAAGGCAGCGTTCATGCCATTGTCGGCGAAAATGGCGCCGGAAAAAGTACGCTGATGAATGTCATTGCCGGTGTAATCACCCCGGATTCCGGAACAATTAAGCTGAACGGAAAAGATCAGGTTTTCCGAAATGCAAATGATGCAAACAGAGCCGGAATTGGTATGGTGCAGCAGGAGTTTATGCTGTTCGACCGTCTTTCCGTTCTTGACAATATCATCATGGGCTATGAGGGCGTTGAAAAGGGCTGCTTTATCAACAGAAAAGCATGCGAAGCAAAGATCAAAGAGATCTGCGAGGAATATGGCTTTCATTTTGAATTGAATGCACTGGTCAGAGATCTGCCGATTGCTGTGCAGCAGCAGGTCGAGATCGTCAAGGTGCTTTATCGAAAAGCGGATATTATTATTTTGGACGAGCCAACGGCGGTTCTTCCATACCAGGAAGTACAAGGACTATTCAAAGCGATTCGTTACCTGGTCAGCCAGGGGAAAACGGTGCTTTTTATTACGCATAAATTAAAAGAGGTTTTGGAGATCTCCGACGTTGTGACCGTTATGAGAAACGGACAGATCAGCGGCGAGATCAACACCAAAGACGCGACCGAGACGCTACTGACAAACATGATGGTCGGCCGCGAAGTCATGCTGACGATCGACAAAAAGATAACAGACCATAAAAAAGATGTGCTGAAGGTGAGCGGCCTGAATGTCAGAGACGACAGACAGATCTTGCGGGTCAAGAACGCTTCTTTTACGTTAAAAGAAGGCGAGATCTTGGGAATTGTCGGCGTGTCCGGAAACGGGCAGAACGAGCTGGTGGAAGCGATCACAGGCCTTCGAAGTTGGGAAAACGGAGAAGTGCTGCTGGATGACGAGCCTTTGACATGCGGTTCCATCAGAAACAGAAGACTTCATCAGATCGGCTATGTCCCGCAGGACAGAATTCGTTACGGCAGTTCCAGGGATTCTTCTCTTGTGGAAAATTGCATCATGGGTTACCATCTGCAGCATCTGCGGAAGAAAAAATTCCTGATGGATTACAATGCCGCGGCAAGCTTCACGAAGGATATCGTTTCCAATTACAAGGTAAAAGCGGGATCCATCCAGGATCGTGCTGGCTCGCTTTCTGGCGGCAATCTGCAGAAGCTGATCGTGGGAAGAGAGTTCTCGCAAAACAACAAAGTTCTTGTGATCGAAGATCCGACCAGAGGTATTGACGTCGGCGCGATCGAGTTTATATGGCACGAGATCCAGAAGCAGGTGGAAGAGGAAGGCGTTTCCGTGATCCTGATCACCTACGATCTCAATGAAGCAATGACGTTGAGCGACCGGATCCTGGTCATGTTCGACGGCAATTTCAACCATGAATTTGCGGGACCTGACTATGATGAAAAAGAAATTGGCCTTTATATGATGGGAGGTGGAAGCAATGAAAAAGATGCGTAATATTTTAAGCGAGTGCACGAGCTATGTTATTGCATTCATTCTTGTCGTGTTGATTGCTTCCGTCCTGATCGTTGTGCAGGGCGCAAATCCCATTGAAGCGTTTGGCTGGATGATCAAGGGCGCAGTGGGCAGCAAATCTGCGATCGCCAGCAGCATCCGGTGGAGTACGCCGGTGATCATTGCTTCCACGGCCGCAGTCATTGCGCAGAAATCTGGCATCAATAACCTGGGCATCGAAGGTCAGCTGTATTTTGGCGCATTGACGACGGCAGTCTGCGCGGTATATGTGCAGGGGCCTGCGCTTGTTGTGATGCTAGTATCGATCCTTGCAGGCGCATTAGCTGGCATGCTCTATTCCGTAATCCCGGCGATCTTGCGGCTGTTTTTTAACATTGACGAGATGCTGACGTCTCTGATGCTGAACTATGCAGCGATCCAGTTTACGGAGTTTATTACCATGCAGGTCATGGGTCTGGATTCCAATACGAACCCGGACATGATCGCAACGGCAGAGGTGCCCGAGGGGATCGGATTGTTCCGGTTCATGCAGCCGTATCAGGCGGATATTGGCTTCTTTATCGGTATTGCATTGGCCGTTCTGGTCTATCTGCTGTATCGTTACACGAGAGTCGGCTATGAGTGGAAGCTCATCGGCCAAAACCCGGAATTTGCAAAATACGGCGGCATCAATCATATCAGCAATTATATGATGATCTTCCTGCTGAGTGGCGCGGTTGCAGGCGTCTGCGGCGCAATGGAAATGCTCGGCCCGCACAGAAGATTCCGGACAAAGTTCTCGAGCAATATGGGCTGGGACGGAATCATGGTCGCCCTGATTGCAAGAAACCATCCGATCGCTGCAATTTTTGTATCGATCATTTGGGGCATGATCAAGGCAGGATCTATGAATATGGAGCGTATGACGAATGTGAACCGCGCGCTCGTTACATTGGTCCAGGCGCTGTTTGTGCTGTTTATCACGGTTGACTTCAAGGGACTTTTCCAGAAGGTCATGAAGAGAAAGGGGAGCAAAGTCAATGTATGAGCTGTTTTTATCCCCGCTAGTCATGGCATCCGCGCTTCGGCTGATGACGCCGGTCCTATTTGCTGCGATGGGTGGTTCTTTCGGTCACAAAGCGAAGGTACTCTGCCTTGGCCTGGAAAGCTTTATGGCGTTTGCCGCTTTCTTTGCCATGTATGGAAGCTATACCTTTGAAAGCGCGTATGCAGGACTGCTGTTCGGTGTTCTTTCTGCAATGATCGCGTCGTGCATCTTTGCGGTGTTTGTCCTGATTTTTAAATCCACGCCGGTCATCGTCGGTATTGCCCTGAACCTTGCAGCTTGGGGCGGAACGACGTACCTTCTGAGCATGATCTTTAAGACAAGAGGCGTGTTCATTGATCCGCAAATCAAAAGCTTCGGTTCGATCGATATTCCGCTGATCAAGGATATTCCGTATATCGGTAAGTTCCTCAGCGGACAGAATATTCTGGTCTATCTGAGCCTTGTTTTCATGATCATCGCCTATATCATTATGTTCAAGACACCGTTTGGACTGCGTCTTCGCGGTGTGGGTATCAAAAAGATCGCAGCGCAGACCGTCGGCGTCAACGCGACCAAGTATCAGTTTATTGCAATTCTGATTGGCGGTATGCTGTGCGGCTTCGGCGGCTCGTTCCTGACCATCGGAGGCTCCTCCATGTTTACGGAAAACATCTCCGCAGGTAAAGGCTTCCTTGCCCTTGCGGCCATCATGGTCGGCGACGGCCATCCGCTCAAGACCGCGCTTGCGTGCTTTGTCTTTGGCTACACCGAGGCGATCTCTGTTTCGCTGCAAAGTGTTGGTCTGCCGTCCCAGGTCGTTATTTCTGTGCCATACCTGATCACCGTTCTTGTGATGTTTGTCAGTGCGGTCGTAGAAAAATGCAAGCTGAAGATGGCAAAAGCAAGATAGGTAGATGGCTATGAATATAAGCATGTTGTGGCCGATCGTACTGATCGTTATTTCCAGCGTCTGTTATCAGATCTGCGCGAAATCATCCCCGAGCTTCATGCATCCGTTGGCGGTTCTCGTGATTGCCTACGCGGTAGGCGCTGTTGGCTGCGCGATCCTTTACATGGTGCTGAACCGCGGCGGAAATTTGCTTGCAGAGATCAAGAGCAGCAATAAAATTCCGTATTTGATCGGAATTTGCCTGATCGGCTTGGAAGTGGGAACCATTTATATGTACAAGGTCGGCTGGGCTGTCAATACCGGCTATATTGTGCACAGTTCCCTGATCGCTGTTGGCTTGCTGATCGCAGGGTATGTATTGTTTCGAGAGCCGATCACAGTAAATAAGGTGATAGGCATCGTGATCTGTATGATCGGTTTGTATTTTATCAATAAATAAGAAACGCTGGAAGGAGTGAACGCCATATGAAACAGAAAGAACCAGCCAGAATGACGGCTGCACAGGCGAGAGTTGATATTTGGGAGAAACTTCGGAAAGTCGCTCGTCCGGACTCTCGATTCAGCTGGGAGTTTTCTGAGTTTATCACAGACTATGAGGGCAGCGACAAGTGCGCGGAGCTTCTGACTGCGACGCAGATGTACAAAGACGCCAAGGTTATTTTTATTACACCGGATAATAACCTGGAAAAGTTCAGAGAGCAGGCCTTCCTGGACAAAAAAACTGTCGTCATGACAAACTACGGCATTACCAGAGGATTCTTCCTGATCCGTCCGGGCATGATCCCGGAAGGGAAAGAAGAACTCGCGTCGCTTCTGGATGGTGTAGCCAGATACTGGAAACATCGCACGCTGGAGCAGCTGAAGCAGGAAGTCGGACACATTGATATGATGGTCACCGGCGCTTCTGCGATCACGCCGAGCGGCATTCGTTTTGGCAAAGGACACGGATATTTTGATCTGGAATGGGCCATGACCTATACGGTAGGACTTGTCGATGACAGCACGGTGATCGTAGCAGTCGGACATGAGTGCCAGGTCGCGGACGTGGACGTTGAGGTGCGTGAGTTTGATACGGCGATTGATTATATCGTTACAAACGAACGTGTCATCAAGACCAGAAATGAATATCCCAGACCGACGGGCGGAATTTTGTGGAGCCAGCTGGCCCCGGGAATGAGAGAACAAATTCCGCCGATCCAGGAATTGTGGTGCAAACAGCATTGCAAATAAAAAGAAGCATATTTCTATAAAGAATGATTGCTTGCGCATCTGCGCTATCGTATGGCAGCTGCGCGTCAGAAGACAAGAAAGCAGCAGGACGTAAACCACTGATATGCTCCCTCTATGAGAGACAGTGAAATAAAACACTGTATCCATAGGGGGAGATATTTATGTCTAAAAACAAGGTTTCGTACGAGAAGAAGGTAGAAATTGTAAGAGATTATCTGGACGGACGGGTGGGATATAAAGAAAGCATCCAACGCGCAAACAGCAGTGCGGCATCTTTCCGACACTGGGTACATCTGTATAAGGGAAACGGAGCGGCTGGACTCCTGCCAAACAGCAGGAACAAGGTATATCCGAAGGATACAAAGTGGAAAGCGGTGCAGGAATACCTCTCCGGCCACGGTAGTTTGGAATCTGTCTGCGAAAAATACGAGATCCGGTCAACAAGTCAACTCCGAAGCTGGATAAAGGTGTATCATGCGCATGGAGATTTCAACTCAGTCAAGTTTTCCGGAGGAGGAAGCTACATGAAGCAGGGACGAAGCACCACGCAGGAAGAACGTGTTCAGATCGTCAAGGGCTGTCTGGCCAGTGGAAAAAACTACGGCGAGATGGCCTTGAAGTACAAGGTGAGCTACCAGCAGGTACGCACCTGGACGCTGCGGTTTGAGGAGCTGGGCGAGGCCGGTCTGGAGGATCGGCGCGGAAAGCGCAAGAAGGATCAGGTTCCCAGAACCGAGCTGGAGAAAGCGCAGATCGAGATCGAACAGCTCAAGCACAAGCTGTATCTGGCAGAAATGGAGCGTGATCTGCTAAAAAAATTGGACGAGATCGAGAGGAGAGATGCCTTTCGGAAGTGAGACAGCGCCGCATCTATGCTGCGATCCGGGAAGCACACGTGGAAACGGGCTATCCCATTGAATTGGCCTGTAAACTGCTCCATGCAGCGCGCTCGGCTTACCACAAATGGGCTTCCGGTAAATTGAGTCAGCGGGCTGCAGAGAACGAACGCCTTGCGGACACGCTTGAGAAGATCCACGAGGAAAGTCCGGATAAGGGTTACCGGAGGCTCAACGATGACCTGCGCCATGACTGCGGCATCCATGTCAACGACAAGCGGGTGCTCCGCATCTGCCGGGTCAGAGACATCCGCTCCACGATCAAGTACGGAAGCCGCGGCTACACCAGACACGCAAAAAATCCGCAATACCTTGCCGAAAATCTTCTGGACAGGAAGTTTTATGCTGAAAAGCCCAATGAGAAGTGGCTTACCGATGTGACAGAATTCAAGTGGTACGAGGGAAACGAAATCCACAAGCTCTACCTGAGCGCCATCTTAGACCTCTGCGACCGGCGCATTGTGTCCTACGTGCTCAGTGAACACAACGATAACCCATTGGTTTTCAAAACCTTCGACAAGGCTGTGCAGGTCAATCCGGACGCGCATCCTCTGTTCCACAGCGACAGAGGGTTTCAGTACACCAACCGTACCTTCCACCACAAGCTTGTGCAGGCTGGCATGACGCAGAGTATGTCCCGCGTGGCGCATTGCATTGATAACGGCCCGATGGAGGGCTTCTGGGGCATTCTGAAACGGGAACGCTATTACGGCAGACGGTTCACCAGCAAGCACGAGCTTGTTCAGATGATCCAGCAGTACATTCGCTATTACAACACGAGACGTGTTCGGCGTAATCTGGGCGTCCTGACGCCGATGGAAAAGCATGCGCGTTGCCTCGCCGCATAAAAAGCGGCCAGCAGCGCTCGGCTGCTGACCGGAAAAACTTTATATTTTTTCACTGTCCTCTTGACGAGTTGCGGTTCACACGGCCTGCTGCTTTTATTTTTAATGTAAGCGTCTCCATGAGATAACATTCCACACTCCAAATATCTCTCTTAGAGTGCAAGGGAGACATTTGGCATATGGTCAGATGACCTGAAATACGGCTTTCTACGGAGAGATAGTGTGTTTTGGGCTTTGCCCGTGTCAACACAATGGCACATACACTCGGAATGTCTATCCAGCAACACCAACAAAAAAGCCTGCCCAAATTCTACATTTTGCCGAGAGCGAAAACGAGCCACTTTCCCGAAAAATCCTCGGAAAAGCGGCTCAAAATGCCTTGGGTAAAGGTCCATCGAATTTGCCAAAGCCCATTTTGGCATCTTTTTGTCACGCTTCTAAAAATGGGTGCAAAAAAGCCCAGAAGTCGGTGAAACTTCTAAGCTTTTCGCAGCGGCATCTTTTTTGGTGCAGCTTGATGGCAAGCAGCACCCTTTTAGATACCATTCTATCTTTCTCTGTTTTATCAACGG
>CALCJW010000250.1:0-3650 GCA_937967235.1 uncultured Clostridia bacterium | reverse complement strand
CCGTGGATGTTGCTGGCAGAGCGCACCGGGCGCACCAGCGGCTTCGCGCTTCCGGCGAGCACCGGGATATCCGCGCGAGCGTTATATTCACACGCGAGCAGCGCATTGTTGACGGTCACATCCAGCCCGACGTTTCCGCTCAGCGCGACCATGCCGAGCACGTCAAATTCGGGTCTGGAGAGCACCATGCTCAGCGCGATAAAATCGTCGATCCCCGGGTCGGTGCAGATGACGAGCGGCCTTTTTTCCATGAACGTTCCTCCTGTTTCGGATTTTTTCTTATTGTACCATATGCGTCACAAAAAGCAAGGCTCACGCAAACGCTGCCCCGTAGGCCGCGCGGAGCGCCTGCTCATATTGGCTGTCGTTGACGCAGAACATTGCGCCCGGCGGGGTTTGGACGAGATGGTGCACCGGCGCACCGGAGGCCTCGATGGCGGCGGAGAGCGTCGGAATATCTTTTGTCGACCGGCAGAGCGCGAGAAGGACGGCCAAATTCTCCCGCAGCTTCACCTGTGCACCGGAGAAGCGTTCTCGCAGCTGCTCGGCGGCGGCATGCAGTGCGTCCGCTTCTGCGCCGGAAGAAAGAAGCAGGCACAGGCCCTCCACGCCGCAGGCGCTGTGGAACGTTTCAATCCGGTGCTCGTTGAGGCACGCGCGCACCTCCAAGAGCGCCGTCTCCTCCGTGTTTTCCGGAAAGATAACGCGCAGCATGGAAACGGGTCGTCTTCCCGCAAAGCCGATGACACCGGAAGCAGACAGACTTGCGGGCGCGTCGAAGCCGATGCGCGTGCCGGGGGCGTCGGGGGCGAAGGTCGAGCGGATGTGCAGCGGAATCTGCCGCTCGCGCACGGGGGCGACCGCGCTTTCATGCAGCACCTGCGTCCCGGCGGCAGAAAGTAATTGCAGCTCCGGGTAGCTGAGGGTTTCGATTGGCGCAGGGCGCTTCACGATTTTCGGATCGGCGGCCAGAATGCCCGGCACATCCGTCCAGTTTTCATACACGTCCGCATGCAGCGCCGCCGCAGCCAGGCTTCCCGTGATGTCCGAGCCCCCGCGCGGGAAGGTATGGACGCGTCCGTCCGGGAGCACGCCGTAAAACCCCGGGGTTACGATCTTCCGCCCGTCGGCAAGAGATTGAAGCGCCGCATAGGAGGCTTCCTGCAAAACGTTTCCCGCGTAGTCAAATTGCAGCCAGCTTCTGGCGTCCACAAACGAAAAGCCGAGATACGCCGCCATCAGCTTCGCGGCCAGGTATTCTCCCCGCGAGGCCAAAAAATCCGCGCTCGTCCGGGCGGATAAGCTTTCGTAGATCGCGTCTAAGTCGTCTTCGATCGGATAGTCGATCGCGCATTCGTCGCGGATGGCGAGATAGCGGCTCGCGATTTTGCGCCAGAGCTCCCAGCACGGCACACCGTATCTTAGATGGGCGTGGCAGAGATAGAGTAAATCCGTAATTTTATGGTCATCGGCATGGCGCTTTCCTGCAGCGGAGACGACGATGACGCGCCGGGCGATATCCCCCGTCACAATTTCGCGCACTCGCTTCCAATTTGCCGCGCAGGAGAGGGAAGAGCCGCCGAATTTTGCGATTGCCAGCATTTGCTTCACCTCATAATATGGTTTGCAGCGGAAAGCTTCCGCTGTGCCATTCTATGAAAAAGTCTGCCGGTTTGACAAAGTACGGCACTGTTCCACGGAGAACTTCGCCGCACTTCCGGGATACACGTAGGGTCAATGTAGGCATCGCCCCATACGGACCTGCCAGAAAGTATCGGTAAAGACGAAGAAAGGCCGCGCCCCGGATTTCCGGGGCGCGGCTTTGCTGCGTGAATGCCTTATTCGATGGAGGTCACGGGATAATCCTGCGCCTCGACGGCCTGTTTGAGGGTATCGTTTGCGACATCCTTCGAGAGCGTTACGACCGCCGTGCCTGCTTCGTGGCTGACCTTCGCTTCGGCCACACCGTCGACCGCCTCGAGGGCTTTTTTGACTCTGGCCTCGCAATGAGAGCACATCATCCCGGTAATATACATCGTTTTTTTCATGGTTTCTGGTTCCTCCTTTGTTGTTGCAGCAGGAAGCTGCTTTGTGTGTCTCTTATGATCATGCCGCGCGTCGCGGAGCTTAAAGAGATTGAGCCGAAGGGCGTTGGACACCACGCAGAAGCTGGACAAACTCATCGCTGCCGCGCCGAACATCGGGTTCAGCGTCAGCCCCAGCGGGACAAACACGCCCGCCGCGAGGGGAATGCCGATGGTGTTGTAGAAAAATGCCCAGAAGAGGTTTTCGTGAATGTTGCGGAGTGTCGCACGGCTCAGGCGGATGGCCGCCGGAACATCGAGCAGACGGCTCTTCATGAGAACTACGTCCGCCGCATCGATGGCAACGTCGGTGCCGGCTCCGATGGCAACGCCGATATCTGCTCTCGTAAGTGCCGGCGCGTCGTTGATGCCGTCTCCGACCATGGCAACCTTGCCCTGCGTCTTGAGCTTGCGAATTTCCAGCTCCTTGCCCTCCGGCAGAACGCCTGCGATGACCTCATCCACGCCTGCCTGACGGCCGATGGCCCGAGCAGTTCTTTCATTGTCGCCCGTCAGCATCACGACGCGAACGCCCATATTCTGAAGCTCGCGCACGGCCTGCGGGCTGTCTTCTTTGATGATGTCTGCCACGGCGATCACGCCGAGAAGCCTGCCGTCGAGACTGAAATAGAGCGGGGTCTTGCCTTCGTCGCTGAGAGACTGTGCCTGTTTTTTGATTGCTTCGGGAATCTGCGCTTTGGCGCCGATAAATTTGCCGTTGCCGCCGCAAAGGGGGCTGCCCTGATAGCTCGCCGTAAGGCCGTTTCCAGGCAGGGCTTGAAATTCCGAAACCTCGTCGGGAGAAATGCCGAGCGTCTCGGCGCGTTTCAGAATTGCCTTGGAAAGCGGGTGCTCGCTCTTCTGCTCAAGAGAAACGGCGAGGCGGAAGAGCTCCTGCTCCGTGACGCCAGCTGCCGGGAGAACGTCTGTGACCGCAGGTTCGCCGGAAGTAATCGTGCCGGTTTTGTCGAGGGCGACGATCTGGATACGGCCGGTTTCCTCGAGGCTTGCCGCCGTTTTGAAGAGAATGCCGTTCTTTGCGCCAAGGCCGCTTCCGACCATGATGGCAACCGGGGTCGCAAGACCAAGTGCGCACGGGCAGCTGATGACGAGCACGGAAATCCCGCGCGCAAGGCTGTAGCCGAAGGGCTTTCCGATGAGGAGCCACACAATCGTGGTCACAAGTGCGATGGAGATGACCGCCGGAACAAAAACGCCGGAGACCTTGTCTGCGATTTTTGCGATCGGCGCTTTGGTGGCCGCCGCGTCGGAGACCATCTGGATGATCTGCGAGAGCGTCGTGTCCTGTCCCACGCGGGTGGCGCGGCAGGTGAGAAATCCCGACTGATTGACGGTTGCAGCAGAAACCGTATCGCCGGAGGCCTTGTCGGCGGGGATGCTCTCGCCGGTGAGCGCCGCTTCGTTGACTGCGCTTGTGCCGCTTAGCACCACGCCGTCGACCGGGATGCTCTCGCCGGGGCGGACGACGAAGGTGTCGCCGGACTGCACCTGCTCGATGGGGACGGTTTCTTCCTTGCCGCCCCGGACAACGGTCGCGGTCTTGGG
>CALCJW010000249.1:0-3652 GCA_937967235.1 uncultured Clostridia bacterium | reverse complement strand
CGGACGTTCTGTCGCGCTGCAAGCAAACCGGCGAAAGCGTCGAGGAAGCAGCGAGAGTCCTTCGCTATCAGTTTTTTGAAAGCCTCGGAAAGCCTGTTGCCACGGCGCACACACAGGACGATAATTTAGAGACGGTTCTTTTAAATCTCGTACGCGGCACGGCGCTGCGCGGTCTGTGCGGCATTCCGCCGAAACGCGGCAAGATCATCCGTCCGATGCTCTGCGTCTCGCGTGCGGAGGTCGAGACGTATCTGGAACAGCACGCACTTTCCCACGTGGAGGATTCCACCAATGCGTCTTCCCTGCCCCTTCGAAACCGCCTGCGGCATGAGGTCGTGCCGCTTCTTGCGCGCGAGAATCCGAAGCTCTCCGGCTCCGTTTTCCAGATGTGCGAAATTCTGCGCGAAGAGGACGCGTATTTGGACGGCGCGGCCGCTTCCCTCTTGCGCTTGGCCAAATTGCCGGATGGCGGCTGGTCGTGCCGTACTTTGCGAGACGCGCCGGACGCGCTTTTGCTGCGGGCCATGCGGCAGCTTTTATCGGAGCTTTCTGTTTCGAAGCCGTCCCGCGCGCATGTGGAAAGCTTGATGCGGCTCGTATCCGGAACAGCCGGCTCTCAAGCCATCACGCTCCCGGGCGGAAAAATTCTTTGCCGGAGCTACGATAAGCTGGCGCCAGACTTGCGCGAATCGCCCGCAAGCTTTGCGCCGAAGAAGCTCTCTTTGGATGACGAAACGGAAATTCCGGAGCTGTCGCTGCGCGTTTCGTGCCGATTTGTAAAAAATTTCGAAAAATCCATGCTGAGCCCCTGCACATTTGCGCTCAGATATGATACGATAGAAGCGCCGAAGGACCTTCTCATCCGTCCAAGAAAGCAAGGCGACGAGATCCGCCTCCAAGGCGGACGCAAAACGCTCAAGAAGCTTTTTATCGACCGGAAGATCCCCGCTTCTCAGCGGGCGCTGGTTCCCGTCGTGACGGACGGCGCACGGGTGCTTCTGGTCTATCCCTTTGCCGTGTCAAGCGAACATGGCGCGCAGCCCGGGGAGGCTGCCCTTCTGTTTCAGTTTATGAATGAAAAAGAGTATATACAGAAAGAGGATACGCAATGATTAACAAATTTGACATGCAGCAGGATATTGAACGCATTCTCGTCTCCGAGGAAGACATCCATGCCCGCATCCGCAAGGTCGGCGCGCAGATCTCCGAGGACTACCGCGGCAAGTGCCCCATCTTAGTCGGCGTTCTCAAGGGCGTCGTGCCGTTTTTCGGCGAGATGTCGCAGGCCATCACCGTTCCCGTGCAGGAGGACTTCATGTGTGTCACGTCCTTTGAGGGCGGCACGGAGTCGACCGGAAAGCTGACCTTCCGCAAGGATATCGACCACGATATTGAGGGCCGCGACGTTCTGATTCTTGAGGACATCATCGACTCCGGCAGCACGCTCAAGCTGATCGTCGAGCTGTTCCAGGCGAGAAAGCCTGCCTCCATCAAAATTTGCACCCTCCTCGATAAGCCCTCTGGCCGCAAGGTCGATCTGGAGCCGGACTATGCCTGCTTCACGATCCCGGCCGCATTCGTTGTCGGCTTCGGACTTGACTACGAAGACTATTACCGCAACCTCCCCTATGTCGGCGTTCTCAAGCCGTCTGTCTATCTCGAAAAATAAGCCGGAAGGAGAACTTCATTGTCTCAGCAATCAAAACCGACGAGTTTTCTCGTTTTGCTTGTGGTGCTGGCCGTGGCGCTGCTTCTGGTGAGCAGCCTGCTTACGCCAAACAGCACCCAGACGCTTCAATATTCGGACGTGTTGGACCTGTTCCGCAATGAAAAGGTCGCCTCGTTCACGCTGGAAGGAAGCAGCCTTACCATGCAGGTGCGCGGTGACGGCGACGCTACCTCCACCACCACGGCAAAAATCGGCGATACCGAGCAGTTCCGCGCAGACCTCGACGATCTGATCGCCGAACAGTACGCAGCCGGGACACTCAAAAGCTACAACTATCTGCCCGCGAGCGACCCTTGGTATCGCGCGGCAGCGCCGTATATCATCGGCGGTATTGTGCTGCTTATCGTCTTTTTCTTCCTCTCGAGCCGCGCAAACGGCGGGCCCAACGGTATGGCAAACTTCACGAAGGCCAACGCCCGCTTCGGCATTCCGACCTCCCAGACCGTCACGTTCCAGGACGTTGCAGGCGCAGACGAGGAAAAGGAGGAGCTGGCGCAGATCGTGGACTTCCTGCAAGACCCCAAGCGCTACAGCCGCCTCGGCGCGAAAATCCCCAAGGGCGTGCTGCTCGTCGGCCCTCCGGGCACCGGCAAGACGCTCCTTGCAAGAGCTGTTGCGGGCGAAGCCGGCGTGTCGTTCCTGTCCATTTCGGGCTCCGACTTTGTCGAGCTCTATGTCGGCGTGGGCGCGAGCCGCGTGCGCGATTTATTCGAGCAGGCGAAAAAGGTTGCCCCCGCGATCGTCTTCATCGATGAAATTGACGCAGTCGGCCGCAGACGCGGCGCAGGTCTCGGCGGAGGCCACGATGAGCGCGAGCAGACGCTCAATCAGCTGCTCGTCGAAATGGACGGCTTCAGCAGCAACACGGGCGTCATCGTCATCGCGGCGACGAACCGCAAGGACATCCTCGACCCGGCGCTCCTGCGTCCCGGCCGCTTTGACCGGCAAATTTATGTGGGAACCCCCGACTGGCGCGGGCGCGAGGCTATCTTGAAGGTCCATGCGAAGGATAAGCCTCTTGCCGACAACGTGAACCTTGAATCGCTCGCCAAGGCGACGGCGGGCTTCACGGGCGCAGATTTAGCGAATCTTCTCAATGAAGCGGCGCTTCTTGCCGCCGGGAAGAACCGCGCGGTCATCACCATGAAGGACATGGAAGAGGCGATGATCAAGGTCATCGCAGGCCCCGAAAAGCGCAGCCGCGTCGTATCTACGTATGAGCGCAAGCTCACTGCGTTCCACGAGGCGGGTCACGCCATCGCAATGTACTGCCTGCCGACGCAGGACCCCGTGCATATGATCACCATCGTCCCCCGCGGTATGGCGGGCGGCATGACCATCAGCCTTCCGCAGGACGACCAGACGTTCGTCTCCAAGAGCGAGATGTTTGAAACCATCGTGGGCTTCCTCGGCGGACGTGTGGCCGAGCAGCTCAAGCTTGATGATATCTCCACCGGCGCGTCCAACGATATCCAGCGGGCTACGGCCATTGCGCGCGACATGGTTTCGAAGTATGCCATGAGCGATTCTCTTGGCCCCGTGTGCTACTCGTCCGGAAACGAGGTCTTCATCGGCCGGGACTACGAAAAGACAAAGTCCTACTCTGAGGCCGTCGCCGGGCGCATTGACGACGAGGTACAGTCGATTCTGACTGCCGCCTATCAGAAGTGCACGGGCATTCTCAAATCGCATGACGACAAGCTCGAGGCTGTTGCCTCCTATCTCATGGTGCACAACAACATGGGAAGGCCTCAGTTCGAGGCCGTCATGGAGGGAAAGCCCATCCCCGACGCGGACGTTCTGCCCATTGAATCGATCGAGCCGGTCGACGAGCCGGACACACAGCCAGAAGAAAACGCATAACAATCGAAGGTCCGTCGCATTTTTGCGGCGGACTTTTTCTAAGGAGTCCGTATGGAACAC
>CALCJW010000248.1:0-4942 GCA_937967235.1 uncultured Clostridia bacterium | reverse complement strand
CGGGACTTTCTGGCCTCCCTGTGCTTCTCGGGGCCGAGCTTTCTCGGCATGCTCATCTTCTTCGTCGCGCCGTTCTGCGTGGTCATCTACTATTCGTTCATCGCCGGTGCGCTGGATCACAGCTTTGTCGGCCTGAAAAATTACATTGCAGTCTGGAATAACGGCGCATTTCAGATCGCGGTCAAAAATACCGCCGTGTTTTCGGGGCTCTCCGTGCCGCTGGCGGTCGTGCTGGCGCTGGTGCTGGCCCTCATGCTCGAGTGCCGGATTCCGTTCAAAAGCCAGTTCCGGACGTTTTTCCTGAGCCCCATGATGGTTCCGGTCGCGTCCATCATCCTCGTGTGGCAGGTGCTGTTCCATTCGAACGGCGTGGTCAACGAGTTTCTCTCGGTCTTCGGCGTGAAGGCCATCGACTGGTTAAAGTCCGACTACTGCATGGTCGTGATCGTCCTGCTCTTTCTCTGGAAGAACCTCGGCTACAACATGATTTTATTCATGGCGGCGCTCAACAACATTCCAAAAGAGCTTTTGGAGGTCGCGGAGGTCGAGGGCGCGTCGAAGGCGTATCAGTTCTTCCATATTAAATTACGCTACCTTTCGCCGACGGTTTTGTTCGTCACGATTCTGTCGATCATCAATTCTTTTAAGGTCTTCCGCGAAATATACTTACTCTCCGGCGACTATCCCTATGAGGGACTGTACATGCTCCAGCACTTCATGAACAACATGTATAACAAAAATCTCGACTATCAGCGCCTTTCCGCCGCGGCCATCATGCTGGCTGTCGTTATCATCGCGCTCATCGCCCTCCTGTTCGCCATTGAAAACTACTTTGGAAAGGACGTGGAAGGATGAGACGGAAAAAACGCTATTTTTCGCGCGGCGCGCTGACGGTTCTGGCCGCTGTGTTTGCTTTTATGTTCCTCATGCCGACGGTGCTCACGATCACGAACTCGTTCATGACGCAGAGCGAAATCACCGCCAACTACGGCCAGGTTTTCCAGAACGCAACCAACGGCAAGAGCTACATCAAAGATACCATCAATCTGAAATTTATCCCGGACAAGGTCAGCTTCAGCCAGTATTTTACCGTGCTGCTGAAAAGCCCGGATTTCCTCTATAAATTCTGGAACTCGGTCATTCTCGTTGCGCCGATCGTCCTCGCGCAGCTGATGGTCGCGTCTGTCGCGGCCTACGGCTTTACGAGGTGGCGCGGCAAGGTCCGGGACACGATCTTTTTTGCCTACGTCATTCTGATGCTCATGCCGTATCAGGTGACGCTGGTGCCGAACTACCTCGTGTCCGACTACTTAGGCTTACTCAACACGCGGTGGGCGATCATCCTGCCCGGCGCGTTCGCACCGTTTTCGGTGTTTCTGCTCACAAAGTCCATGCGCCGCATTCCCATTTCGCTGATCGAATCGGCGAAGCTAGACGGCGCGGGCGAGTGGCATATTTTCTGGAACATCTGCCTTCCGCAGTGCCGCAGCGCGCTGTATTCCATCGCCATTCTGGTCTTCATCGACTACTGGAACATGGTCGAGCAGCCGCTCATTTTGCTGCCCGACGCGTCGCAGCAGCCGCTTTCCGTGTATCTCTCGCAGATCAACGCGGGCGAGATCGGCATCGCCTTTGCCGCGGCGGTGGTTTACATGGTGCCGGGACTTCTGATGTTCCTGCACGGCGAGGCATACCTCGTGGAAGGCATCACATACGCGGGCTCCGTGAAAGGATAGGGAACTATGGATACGAACGTAAAAAGACGCGAATGGGTCAAAACCGTGGCCATTATATTTCTGGCAGTTTTGCTGGTGCTGACTTTCTTCTCCAACACCATTATGAACGCTTCCCTTCCGGAGGTCGCGACACAGCAGGTGACGCAGGGCACGATCAACGCAAAGATCCGTGCCTCGGGCACGATCGCCGCGAACGAGACGTACAACGTCAAACTTACGCAGACGAGAAAGATCGAGAGCGTCAAATGCAAGGTCGGGCAGGAGGTCAATGCCGGAGATGTGCTGTTTGTGTTAGAGGCGCAGGAGTCGGACGAGCTGAAGCAGGCGAAGACCGATCTGGAAACGCTCGAGCTCAACTACCAGAAGAGCCTCATCGAAGCTTCCAACGGCACCGCGCAGGAAAACCGCGATGTGCAGAAGCTCCGGGACGCGTATAACGAAGCGCTCGCCATCTACAGCCAATACAGCACCATGGACGCGAGCCAGATTTCCATCGAAAAGGCGAAGGCAGAAAAACGGCTCAACGAGTTAACCAAGGAAAGCGAACGAGCCCAAAAGGAGCTGACCGACGCGCAGAACGACGAAGAATATACCAAGATTTCCGGCGAAATCTCTTCGTTGGAAGCGACGCTGGCTCCGCTGAAAACAGCAATGGAAACGGCGGAAAAGGCGCTGGAAGATATGGGCGCGCATGTACCCGGTAGAAGCGAAACAAGCAAATCGCTGAAACAGAGAGTGAAAGATACGCAGGATCAGATTGATACGATTCTGAAACGGAACAACGGCTCTGACGGAAGATACGCAGAACTGGTTGCAAAGTATGAAGCTGATTATCTGCTTTTGCAGGAGATTTCCGGTTCCCGCGCGGATATCATGGAGGCATATTATCAGAACATCGACCTTTTGATTGATAAGCTGGTTAGTTCTGGGAAGGAGAAAGACGAGTCTTCTGCAAGAACAACTGCCGAGCGACTGCAAGAGGCCTATGCGAGCTTGAAAGGCTACTACGAGGAGGTTTCTGACTTGCAGGCTGAGCTTGCAAAATACAAGGCGCAGCTGACATATGCAGAGGCGCGGGAGGCCTATGATGAGGCGGACAGCAACACGGAAACCCTCCGCAGCCGGTATAACGCGCTGAAAGCGGCGATTGAGCGTCTGGAGATCAACGTAGAAAACGCGAAAGATGCTGTAGACGACCAGACAGAAAAGGTTTCCGATCTTGGAAAAGCAGCGGATAACGCAGCAGCTGTGAAGACGGCAAAGACTGCGCTGGAGGACAAGCTCTTTGAGGTCAATCAGGGCGACACGGCAGCACTTGATATGCAGGCGGCGAAGAAGGCCATTGAGGACAAGAAGGCCGACATTGAGAAGCTGACGAAGGACGCGGACGCGCAGGAGGTCACGGCGAAGGTCGGCGGTACGATCGCGTCTGTGAGCGTCACCGCCGGCGACACCGCAAGCGCCGATAACCCCCTCGCCACCATCAACCAGACCGACCGCGGCTTCACCGTGAAAATTTCCATCACGAACGAGCAGGCGAAGAAAGTGAAAGTCGGCGACACCGCCGAGCTCGTCAACTACTGGGGAGACGCGACCGCAACACTCGAGACGATCGGAAACGACCCGCAGAACCCGCAGAAAAACAGATTGCTGACCTTCCGGCTTACCGGCAGCGACATTCAGCCGGACAGCAATATTACGCTTGCCATCGGCCAGAAGAGCGCGAGCTATGACGCGATCGTTCCGACTTCTGCCATCCGGACGGACAACAATGGCTCGTTCGTGCTGGCCATCGTCTCCAAGTCCACACCCCTTTCCACGCGCTACACCGCAACGCGCGTCGATGTGCAGGTGCTCGCGAGCGACGACAAGAGCTCTGCCGTCTCCGGCATCGGCTCTGGCGAGTTCGTCATCACGACCTCTACAAAACCCATTGAGGCAGGCACACAGGTACGCCTGGCGGAGAACGGATGAGCGGCGGCAAATTCGCGCGGAGGCGGGAAAGAAAGCCGCTTCCGCTCCGGTTTCTCGCGCTATTACTGTTAAATGTGGCGCTTGTCGTGCTGGCCGTCGTGTTTGCGGTCAAGCTCCATCACGTGACAAATTTGCTGATCACCCAGTCGGCCGCCGAGGTCTGGAAGGGACAGAGCGAAGAGAATTTTGTGCAGGTCTCCGCGTTCCAGCCGGTCGGCAAGGAGCTCACGGAGTCGCAGATCGAAACCTTCCATCAGACGCTCGAGCAGAAATTCGTTGACGCATCCTTAGAGACACCGGAAAACGGAAGCTTATATCAGGACGCATGGTCAACCACAGCGCAGGACATCACCGTCTCCACAAATTCCGTCACCTACACGGCCAAGACCATCGGGGTCGGCGGGGACTTTTTCCTGTTTCATCCGTTGCCGCTTCGCTCGGGCAGCTATATCTCGAACCGCGACTTTACGTATGACCGCGTCGTGCTCGACGAGGAGCTCTCCTGGGCGCTGTTTGGCAGCTACGACGTGGCGGGGCAGACGGTCTGGATTTCCAACGAACCGTATGTGGTAGCCGGCGTTGTCTCGCGCGAAAAAGACAAGGCAAGCAGTAAGGCCTACACCGACGGCGCGGGCATGTTTGTCACCTATTCCGCCCTCACGCACATCACCGGCGGCGAGGAGGCAAAAGAGCCCGGTATTTCCTGCTATGAGCTGGTCATGGCAGAGCCTATCAGGGGTTACGGCCTGAGCGTTCTGCGCGAGAGCTTCCCAACAAAGGATACGAGCGTTTTTGTCCAGAACACGAAGCGCTACAGTCTTAAAAGTCTTCTTACCATCCTCTCACAGTTCGGTGAGCGCTCGATGAACACGGCGGGCGTGATCTTCCCCTATTGGGAGAACGCGGCAAGATACACGGAAGACCACGCAGCGCTCGATTTCGTGCTGCTGGTGCTGTTCAGCCTTTGCCCGATCGTATCGCTCATCATTCTCATCATCCGTGAAATCAGGTCCGGCTGGCGCTACTTGAGCACCAAAATCCCGGCCGAGATCGAAGCGCGCGTTGAGAAGAAAAAAGAAGAGCACTACATGAGAACTGGCATATAAGTTGAACCCCGCCTCCAATCCGGAAGCGGGGTTGCTTTTTGAGACAAAATATGGTATTGTCATATTGGTGATACCGATAAACGGCAAGCGGGCGGCTCCCTTCGCGTCAGCAGGGGGCGCACCTCT
>CALCJW010000247.1:0-5805 GCA_937967235.1 uncultured Clostridia bacterium | reverse complement strand
AGCCGTCGTCGCCAGGAAGTACACAACGGTCTTCCAGCCGATCTTGCCGACCTTGCCGATATCGCCCATGGAGAACATGCCGTCCATAATGGAGAGCAGAACCAGCGGCACAACGATGAACTTCAGCAAGTTAACGAAGATATCGCCAAAGGGCTTGAGATAGCTGGCTGTAAAGTTTGTCGCATTCTCCGCGCCCATTGCCGCCCAGAGGATCGCACCGACCGCGATACCGGCAGCAAGGCCGATCATGATCCATGCGCCGAGACTGAGCTTTTTCTTTTCTTTCATAGACTCACTTCTCCTCAAAAAATATTTTGGAAGCTTTCACATTCTTCCACATCCTGATTATACCATCCGTGCAAAGACATGTAAAGGATTTTTTGCATCATGTTAATTTTTCGTGAACTTCCCCCAAACTTTCTGTTATATTTTTGACAAATTAGTCGATTTCCTTCCGTTTGATTTTGTAACCTTTCTACAATTTTCGTTTATTATTTTGCAAGTTATCCTGCAAAACAAGCCATGCGCGCACCTGTGTTTTCCAGATGCGCGCATGTGTATTTCCGTGATTTGCAGTCAATCCTGCGTTGTTTCATACCCGCAGAAGCGGATGGCCGCCTTGGCAAGCTCCGCCGTAGGGTCGATAAAGGGTCCTTCGACGGGTAAGCTGTCTGCCACAATCGGAAGCTCCGTGCAGCCGAGGATGAAGTAGTCCGCGCCCTTTTTGCGAAGCCCCTCTAAAAGCTCTCTCCACGTTTCCTCCTCCGGCGCAAGCGGCTTTGACGCCTTCACCACATCATAGATGAGGTGCATCAGAACGTCCTTCTCTCCGTCGTCCGGAATGACGAACGATACGCCCTCTTTTTCGAGCGCCTTCTCATAAAGTCCCGTTGCAAGCGTGCCCTTTGTCGCAAGCACGGCCGCGGTCTTGCCGGGGTAAAATTTAGCGCAGGCCTTTGCCGTCGCCTCCAGCATGCTCAGAAACGGCAGCTTCGTCTCCGCCTGCAATTTGGGTAGGAAATAGTGCGCCGTGTTGCAGGGCATGATCACGCAGCTTGCCCCGCAGGCCTCGAGCGAATGCAGCGCCGAGCGCATCTCGGGCAGAGGATCCTTCCCGCCGTTTAAAATCGCCGCCGTGCGGTCGGGTATCTGCGCGTTGGAATCAATGTAGACGCGGATATGATCGTTGTCGCAGCCCGCCTTTGTGAAAAGCGTGATCTTGCGGAACAGATCCGCCGTGGCCAGCGGCCCCATGCCGCCGAGTATTCCGATGGTCTTTTTCATAATGTTCCTCCTTATCCGGAAATCAGTCCCTGAAGGACCTTGATTGCAAGCAGAATCAGAACGATGATGACCGTGGGCTTGACGATCTTCGAGCCGTTTTTGATGGCAAGTCCGGAGCCGATATAATGCCCCAGCACACTCGTCACCGTACCGATGAGTCCCAGCGCGAGGAACACCTTCCCGCTCATGAGACTCGTAAAGAGCGCACCCATATTGGAAGCCAGATTTACAAGCTTCACATTGCCGCCCGCCGTGCGCACGTCCATTTTCGCGAGGTTGCAGAAGATGAGCAGCAAAAATGTTCCCGTTCCCGGGCCATAGAACCCGTCGTATGCGCCCACGACCAGAGACGCCGCGCACACGATCGCCATCTGCGCTTTGGGCTCGATGCTCCCTCTTTCCTCCGGAAGCTCCCGCTGCCGCAAAACGACGAACGCCACCACCGGCAGCACCACCAGAAGCAGATACTGAAGATATTTTTCTTCCATCATCAACTGCAATTTTGTTCCAAAATGCGAACCGATGAGCGCCAGCACAATCGACGGCACGCCGAGCTTCCAGTCGACATAGCCATTTTTGATGAACCGCCCCGTGGACGCAATCGTGCCGAGTCCGGCAGAAAGCTTGTTCGTCCCCAGCGCATAGTGTGCCGGAAGTCCCGCAAGCAAATATGTCGGCACCGAGATAATCCCGCCGCCGCCCGCAATTGCGTCGGTAAAGGAAGCCAGAAATACGCCGACCGCCACAATCAGCGCCATCCGGAGCGTCAAATCACCCATTCCCATTTAAATCTCTCCTCTTGCCGCGCGCCGGAGCATCCACGCAACACCGTCTTCGCGGTTGCTGGGTGCGATCACGTCGGCCGCTTTTTTCGCCAACTCGCTCCCGTTTCCCATCGCCGCGCCAACTCCGGCGTACCGGAGCATTGCGCAGTCATTGCCGCTGTCTCCCATCGCGAGGACCTGCTCACGCGCGATTCCCAGCCGCTCGGCCAGCGCCTTGAGCGCCACACCCTTATCCGTGTCCCGGCTCATGACCTCCAGATCAATCGCCCAGCCGCCGTCCGTCAGGAAAACCGGCAGGTCCTTCACGGCGTTATACGCCTTGTCATACTCCTCTTTCCGCGGGAACGTCACATAGAGCTTATAGACCGGGTCGTGACTGTTTTCGACATACGCGTCCAGGTTGTCCTCAATGATATGCGTCTTTTCCATCAGCGGCCGCATTTTCTCTTCCATATAATCCGAAAAATGGTCCATGCACCAGCGCGAGTGCCGCACGGAAAGTCCCGTGTAAAAATGCACCATGCAGTCCGCCTGCGCGACCGCGCGATACGCCGCCTTTCCCAGTTCAGACGGCATGCTGCATTCATAGAGCATCTCCATCGTCCACACGTCGAGCGCGTACGCCCCCGTGCCGCAGCTCAAATACCGCACCTCGGGAAGCTGGCGCAGAATGTCCTGCACTTCGACGAACGAGCGCCCCGTGCACACCACGATCTCGAGCCCCGCGTCCTTGGCCTCGCGGATGGCCTGCCTTGTCGCGGGCGTAATGGAATTGTCCGGCGCAAGGAGCGTCCCATCCACATCCAGCGCCGCCAAACGAATTGCCATAGTAAAACCTCACTTTTTGTTAAAAAACCGACTTTTTTCCTCGCGCCCTATTTTATCAGCATCCGGTCGGTAAATCAACACATGGAAATTCACAATTTCTTCTTTTTTTAGCCTGCCCGGTATGATATAATGCAGTTTCAGGAATTGATAAAATTACTTCGCGCCGTTTTGGGCGCAGGAAGGCAGATATACCTATGGGACTGTTTACAAAAATGTTCGGAACGCGCTCGGAGCGCGAGGTCAAAAAGCTCGCCCCCACGGTCGACAAGGTCATGGCCCTCGAAGAGCCGTATAAAAAGCTGTCGGATGACGAGCTGCGCGCCAAGACGCAGGAATTCAAAACGCGCCTGGCCGGCGGCGAAACGCTCGACGATCTTCTCCCCGAGGCCTTCGCAACCATCCGCGAGGCGGCAAGCCGGGTGCTCGGCATGCGCCCGTACCGCGTGCAGGTCGTGGGCGGCCTTGTGCTCCATCAAGGCAGAATCGCCGAAATGAAGACCGGCGAAGGCAAAACCCTCGTCGCCATTTTACCCGCGTACTTAAATGCCCTCACCGGAGAAGGCGTTCATATTGTCACCGTAAACGACTACCTTGCCAAGCGTGACTCGGAGTGGATGGGCAAGGTCTACCGCTTCCTGGGCCTCTCCGTCGGCCTGATCGTCCATGACCTGACCCCCGCCGAGCGAAGAGCCGCCTACGCTGCCGACATCACCTACGGCACCAACAACGAGCTCGGCTTCGACTACCTCCGCGACAACATGGCCATCTATAAAGAGGAAATGGTCCAGCGCGGCCATTCGTTTGCCATCGTCGACGAGGTCGACTCCATTTTAATCGATGAAGCGAGAACGCCTCTCATCATCTCCGGCAAGGGTGAGGAGTCGTCCAAGCTCTACGAGATGGCGGACTATTTTGTGGCGCGGCTTAAAAAGCAGGTCTTCTCCACCACTGACGACAAAGAGCTGCAGGACCAGTACGACTGCGACTACGTGGTCGACGAAAAAGACCGCACAGTGTCTCTGACACAGACGGGCATCAAAAAGGCCGAGGAATTTTTCGGCGTCGAGAACTTAGCTGACGCGGAGAATGCCACGCTTTCGCACCATATCAACCAAGCCATGAAGGCACGCGGCCTGATGAAAAAGGACATCGACTATGTCGTAAAAGACGGTCAGGTCATCATTGTCGACGAGTTCACAGGCCGCCTTATGTACGGCCGGCGCTACAACGAGGGCCTCCATCAGGCGATTGAGGCCAAGGAGGGCGTTTCCGTCGCGAGCGAAAACAAGACCCTTGCAACGATCACATTCCAGAACTTCTTCCGTCTGTACGGCAAGCTCTCCGGCATGACCGGCACGGCGCTCACCGAGGAAGAGGAATTCGGCGGCATTTATAACCTCGATGTGGTCGAAATCCCGACGAACAAGCCTGTCATCCGTATCGATAACCCCGATATCGTCTATAAAACCGAAGCCGGCAAGTTCCGCGCCGTCATTGAGAAGATCAAAGCATGCCATGCCAAGGGACAGCCTGTTCTGGTTGGCACAATTTCGATCGAAAAATCCGAGCTTTTGTCTCAGCTTTTAAAGCGCGAGGGAATTCCTCATAACGTCCTGAACGCCAAGCACCACGAAAAGGAAGCCGAGATCGTTGCGCAGGCCGGCCATCTCGGCGCGGTCACGATCGCGACCAACATGGCAGGCCGCGGCACGGATATCATGCTCGGCGGCAACGCAGAGTTCATGGCCAAGAGCGACCTCAAAAAGCAGGGTCTTTCCGACGAGCTCATCGCAGAGTCCAACTCCTTTGCCGAAACGGACGACCCCGAAATCCTCGCCGCAAGAGCTGCGTATAAGGAGGCCTACGCCAAATATAAGATGGAGGTCGACAAGCAGGCAGAGCTCGTGCGAAACGCAGGCGGCCTTTTCATCATCGGTACCGAGCGCCACGAATCGCGCCGTATTGATAATCAGCTGCGCGGCCGCGCCGGCCGTCAGGGAGACCCCGGCGAGACGCAGTTCTATCTTTCCTTGCAGGACGACGTCATGCGTCTGTTCGGCTCCGAGCGCGTCATGCACATGATGGAAACGCTCGGCATCGACGAGGACACCCCGATCGACGCAAAGATTCTCTCCGGCGCAATCGAAAACGCCCAGAAGACGGTCGAAAGCCGCAACTATCAGGCGCGTAAGAGCGTCCTTGAATACGACGACGTGATGAACACCCAGCGCAAGATCATCTACGAGCAGCGCCGGCAGGTACTCGACGGAGAAGACCTTCAGAAGAGCATCGCCTCCATGATGCAGTATTACGTCGAAAGCTACGTCACAAACGCGTTCGCGGGTCAGCCGCATCTCGAGGACCGGCAGGCATTCTTCTCACTCATGAGCCACTTTGAGAATATCTGCTTCCCCAAAGGCGCGTGGATCGCGACCGACGAAGAGCTCCAGACCATGGACGCCGCGCAGATGACAGACCGCATTTCCGACATGCTCCGCAAGTCCTATGAGAAAAAGGAAGCGCAGTACGGCTCTCCCGTCATGCGGGAGCTCGAGCGCGTCATCACGCTCCGCGTCGTCGATGAGTACTGGATGGACCACATCGACGCGATGGACGACCTTCGGCAGGGCATTCGTCTGCGCGCCTATGCACAGACCGACCCCGTCATCGAATATAAGCGCGAGGGCTTCGAGATGTTCGAGGCCATGACGAACGCCATCAAGGAAGAGATCGTCCGCCGGGTCTTCCTCGTCCGCCTGCGCACCAACGAAGAGGTCAAGCGCGAGCGCGTCGCAAAGATCACCGGCGAGGGCGGCGGCGGAGACAAAACCGTCAAGCGCCAGCCCGTCGTCAAGAAGATCAAGGTCGGCCCCAACGACCCCTGCCCCTGCGGCAGCGGCAAGAAATA
>CALCJW010000246.1:0-8668 GCA_937967235.1 uncultured Clostridia bacterium | reverse complement strand
ATAAGCGTCAAGAAAATGCTGCGCAGGAGAATCGTTCGGCTTGTCCGCCGCCTGAATGCCGCCCTCGGCCATCATGGTGTTTGCGTCTCCCATGCGGAGCTTTGTGACTAACAGCACCTTCGCGCCCGCGTTGTCGGCCTCGATTGCCGCCGAACAGCCCGCGCCGCCGCCGCCGATGATCAGAACGTCCGCGTCATAGTCCACGCGCTCCAGATGCGGCTTTTCAAGGTCAATTCTCGGCTTGCCCTCTAAAAGAGCCGCCAGCTCGAGCGGCACCTTGCCGCCCTTGTTTGGGCCGATGCGAAGGGTCGTGAACTGGTTTTCGCGGTAGTCGGGATGGAAGGTCCGGAGCAAGACCTCTTTTTCCTCCGCGCTCATGCGCGCAGGGTTCAGCTTGACGTTTTCCGCCCGCGCAGCCTCGACCTTGCGGATGGATTCTAGAATTTTCGGGTCTGTATACATCTCGCCGCCTCCTTACGCTTCAATCTCGCGGTGGTTGTAAAGCTCCTTGATTTCGCTCAGGGGCTTTTCCATCAGGTTTTCTATCAGCGCCTCGAATTTTCCCTCGCGGATCTCTTCGACGCGAACGTCCAAGTGCTCACAGTGGGGGGCCAGGTACTTGCCGTTGAGCCGGCGCGCGAGCATCGCGACCTGCGGGTGCGAAATCCCGGCGGGACATCTCGACGAGCACACGCCGCACATCACGCAGTCAAACGATTCTTCGGCGCACTTTTCATATTCTCCGCGCTGGGCGTAGGCGATGTACTGCATGACGTTCAGTCCCTGCGTGCAGGCCTTCGTGCAGGCGTTGCAGCCGACGCAGGAGTAGATCTCCGGGTAGAGCTGCATCATAATTTGCTGCGTCGGCTTGACTTTTTCGATGTCGTAGACCTCTTTCACGAGCGGGAAAAACGGCAGCGTCGCCACATACATGTTATTTTCGACCTTTGTCGAGCAGGCAAGGCATGCCTTCAGCTCCCGGTCTCCCGCAATGCGGTAGATCGTCGCGCATGCGCCGCAGAAGCCGTTGCGGCAGCCGCAGCCGCGCACGAGCTGGTAGCCGGAATACTCCATGGCCTCCATGATCGTCAGGCTCTCCGGCACCTCATATTTCTTTCCAAACAGAAAAACATTCACCATATTTTCCATTTCTGTTTCTCCTTCCGCCTTAGTACTCATCCGGAAGCTGATCCAATTGATCGAACCGGAACACAGGGCCGTCTTTGCAGACGTATTTGTTTCCGATGTTGCAGCGGCCGCATTTGCCGAGCGCGCACTTCATCTTGAGCTCCATCGTCGTATACACCTGCTCGCGCGCAAAGCCGAGCTCCATGAGTCCCGCGAGCGTGAACTTGATCATGATTGGGGGGCCGCACATGACGACGGTTTTGTCGGTCGTAAAGCCGAGCTCCTTGACGTAGTTCGGCACGAAGCCCACATGCCCGCTCCATTCCGGCTGCTCGCGGTCGATGGTCAGATGGACGTTAATGCCATCTTCTTTACACCAGACATTCTCGATTTCCGGATAGTCGACAAGGTCTTCCATCGAGCGAGAGCCGTAGACGATGTCAATTTTGCCGTAGCGGCTACGATAGTATCGACAGTAGTTGATGACCGAATGCAGAGGCGCGAGGCCAATGCCGCCCGCGATGAACAGCAAATCCTTGCCCGCGAACGCGGTATCGACGGGAAAGCCGTTTCCGTAAGGGCCGCGGATCGTAATTTCCTGTCCCGGCTCCATGTCGTGGAGCCAGTTTGTGACGCAGCCGCACTTTTTGATGGAGAACTCAACAAACGCCTCCTCCGTGGGGCTCGAGGTGATGGAAAACAGCGCCTCGCCCACGCCGGGAACAGACAGCATCGCGCACTGGCCGGGGATGTGCTCAAAGGGCTTTTGGCCGCTTAATCCCACCACGCGGAAGGTTTTCACGTCCGGCGTGTCGACGCGGATATCTGTCACAACGGCAAGCTTCGGAATCAAAGGGTCATTTCGCATCGTCGCCGCCTCCCATCGTTTTGATGACCTTTACAATGTTCATATGAATCGGACACTTCTGCAAGCACCTTCCGCAGCCGACGCAGCCAAACTGCCCGTCGTTATTGTCCGGGAAATAGACCAGCTTGTGCATGAAGCGCTGGCGGAAGCGCTCGAGCTGCGTGGGTCTTGGCTGCCCGGCCGACATTTTCGTAAAGTCGGAGTACATGCAGCTGTCCCAGCAGCGGAAGCGCCGGACGGTTTTACCGGTATTGAACTCCTGCACATCGTAGCATTGGCAGGTCGGGCACACGAACGTGCAGGTACCGCAGCCAAGGCAGCTTTCAGACAGGCTCTTCCACTCCGGCCGATTAAACAGCGCTTCGGTTTCTCCTGCCCCGACCTTGCTCAAATCGAGCTGGGCCAGCGGCAGCTTTTCTAAAATCGCGTGCGTCTTTTCCTGCTGGGCCTTCACAGCTTCCTCACCGCCGTCTTCAAGCATGGGAAGCTCACTTGTGAGCGTCTCACCCTTCGCGGTATTGGCCTGCCAGTAAAGAGTTTCCTCATCCATCCAGCACGACACGTCGCCCGCAGGATTGGCAGGGTCGATGCCGAAACTCTGGCAGAAGCAGGTCTCGTCCGGCTTCGTGCAGGCGAGCGTGATAACGGTTCCCATCTCGCGCCGCGAGGCGTAGAACGTGTCTACCGGTTCTTTCAGAAACACCTTGTCGAGAATTTCAAAGCTTCTCGCGTCGCACGCACGCACGCCAAAGACCGTGAACGGCCGGACGTCCTCGCGTGTTTCAAAAATTTCGATAGATTTCCCTTCCCGCTTGAATCCGGCGAGGTTCTCCACCTGCGGGAAGAATAAATCCTTGGCCGAGCGCGCGGTATTGAGCCGCTTGGAGAGCGCCGCGCCCTCCTTCCAGGCAGCAAACTGCGCCTGACCGGCCGCGTCCTCCTGCGGCAGATAGAGCGCCTGCTGCGCCGCGATGGCGGCAAGGAGACTGTCCAGTTCTTTCAAAGCAAGCTTCTTCATCCCTTCGCGCCCCCTCTCTCATAGACCACAGACGGCTCGCAGTCGTCCTTGCGGAAGTCCATCAGAGGCGGCCGGGAGTCTAAATCTGCGCCGGCCTGATACGCGCCATAGAGCTCGTTCGTGTCCTTGATGAACTTGCGGTTGAGAAGATGCAGCGGAATATGCTGCGGACAGACGCGCGAGCACTCGCCGCAGTCCGTGCAGCGGGAGGTCACGTGGAACGCCCGGATGATGTGGAAGAAGTTCTCCTCGAAGTCGCTGGCCGCTGCCTTGTTGTCGGTTCCAAGGTTATGATTGTCGAACACGCACGTCTCGCACGTGCAGGCGGGACAGACGTTCCGGCAGGCGTTGCAGCGGATGCAGCGCGAGAGCTCCCCGCGCCAGAACGAGAACCGCTCTTCGGGGCTCATTGCTTCCAGCCGCTCGACCTCATCAAACCGATGACTCTCAGGACAGTCTTCCCCCTGCTCGCCCAGCAGCTCGTCGAAGATCACGAGCTTTTTACTCTTGCAGGTCTTACACTTGAGAAGCAGCGCGTCCGCCTTTTTCATCGTCTCTTCGCCGTAGATCGTGGAAATTTTCAGGTTTTCGCCGTCTTCTGAAACCGCAGTTGCGCCCGAAATGCCGGCAGCGCGGATTTTTTCCATGTCGCACATGCCATCGCACTGCACGCCGACGATGTAGACCTTTTCCCGCTTGACTTTATATTCCTTCAAAAGCTGGACAAAAGAGTATGTATCGCACGGCTTTAAAAATACCGCCGTCACGCCGTCTTTTTTGCTCTCCGCAATGCAGTATTTCGACAAATTCGCGCCCGCGAACACACCGTACTCAAATTCCCGCTCGACCTCCTCCGCGCTTTCAAATACGCCGGGAGTCAGATCGTAGAAAAACTCGCCCGTCTTCCAACCAAGCACCCGCTGCGCCTTCCCGGATGCCAGCAGCTCTAAGGCTTTCTCCTTTACTCCTTGCATCTGAGGTCCTCCAATCTGCGGTTCTCGCCCAGCTCCGTGATGGTTTTGACAAATTCGTTCATCGTCGCGGCAAACTTCGCGCCCTCCGCCGCCGAGACCCATTCAACACGCGTGCGCCCTTTTTCAATGCCGAGGAAATCGAGCATGGAAAACAGCAGCGTCATGCGCCGCCGGGCGTAGTAGTTGCCTGTCGTATAGTGGCAGTCGCCGGGATGACAACCGCAGAGGATCACGCCGTCCGCGCCCTTCTGGAACGCGCGGAGAATGAACATCGGGTTCAGGCGGCACGAGCACGGAATGCGGATGATTTTGACATTGGCGGGGTATTGCAGCCGGTTCGTACCGGACAGATCCGCGCCCGCGTAGGAGCACCAGTTGCAGCAGAACGCCACAATCGTCGGTTTCCAGGTTACCTGCATATTGCGTCCACCTCCGCCATGATCTGTTTGTTGGAAAAGCCCTTGAGGTCCATCGCGCCGGACATGCACGCCACGGTGCACGCGCCGCAGCCCTGACAGACTGCCGGGTTCACCTGCGCCACACGGCGAATGAGCGTCGTGCGGTTTGGGCCCCGGAACTCCTTGTCGATATATGTAATTGCGCCGTAGGGACAGACCTTTTCGCAGTTCGAGCAGCCGTTGCACATGAGCTCGTTCGGCTCAGCCACGCACGGGTTGCAGGTCAAGGAGTCCTTGCAAAGAAGGCCAATCACCTTCGCCGCCGCAGCGGAGGCCTGCGCGACCGTCTCGGGGATATCCTTTGGCCCCTGACACGTGCCGGAGAGGAACACACCCGCCGTCGGGCTTTCGACCGGACGGAGCTTCGGGTGCGCTTCCGTAAAGAAGTCGTTCGTGTCCATGGAGGCCGTCAGCATTGTCGCGACCGAGCGCGCAGATTTATCGGGCTCAATCGCCGCCGCGAGGACGACCATGTCCGCGTCAATGTGCAGCTGCCGGTTATCAAGAAGGTCAGAAGCCTGCACCTTGAGCTTTCCGTTTTCAGGCACGACTTTTCCCACCATGCCCTTGATGTAGTGCACGCCGTATTCCTCGACGGCGCGGCGGTAGAACTCATCGAAGTTCTTGCCGGGGGTTCGCACGTCGATATAGAACACATATACGTCCGTATCGGGATATTTTTCGCGGCAGAGCATGGCGTGCTTTGCCGTATACATGCAGCAGATTTTCGAGCAGTAGCTCTTGCCCTTCTGCGCGTCTTCGCACCGCGAGCCCACGCACTGGACAAAGACGATCGTCTTCGGGTGCGCGCCATCGGACGGACGAAGCAGCGTTCCGCCTGTGGGGCCTGCCGCGTTCATGAGCCGCTCAAACTCCAAACTCGAAACAACGTCCGGGCTCTTCGAGTAAGCGAACTCGTCGAACTGCGAAAGATCGATGGGGTTAAAGCCCGTCGCTGCGACGATTGCGCCGTATTCGCGCTCGATGATCGTATCTTTCTGCTTATAATCAATTGCACCCGCCGTGCAGACCTTTGCGCACACGCCGCACTTGCCGTTTTTGAGCATGTTGCAGTAGTCCGGGTCGATCGTCGCAACCTTCGGCACCGCCTGCGCAAAGGGGATGTAAATCGCGCGCCGGGTATCTAACCCGAGGTTAAACGCGTTCGGGACCTTTTTCTGCGGACACTTTTCCGTGCACGCGCCGCAGCCGGTGCAGACGTCCTCGTTTACAAAGCGGGCCTTGCGGCGAATTTTCACGTGGAAATTGCCGACGAAGCCGCCCACCTGTTCGACCTCCGAGTAGGCGTAGATGTGAATTTTTTCGTTCTGCGCGCAGTCGACCATTTTGGGGGTCAAAATGCACGCCGCGCAATCGAGCGTCGGGAACGTCTTGTCGATCTGCGTCATCTTGCCGCCGATGGTCGGCTGCTTCTCGACGATATCGACCTCGAAACCTGCCTCCGCGATATCGAGTGCCGTCTGAATGCCCGCGATGCCGCCGCCGATGACAAGCGCCCGCTTCGTGACAGGGCTGGTGCCGGCGGTAAGCGGCGCGTTCAGCTGCACCTTTGCAATCGCGGCTCTGCCCAAAATGACGGCCTTTTCCGTCGCTTCCTGCTTGTCCTTATGGATCCAGGAGCACTGCTCGCGGATGTTCGCGATCTCAACCATGTAGTCGTTGAGCCCCGCTTTGTGGCAGGCCTTGCGGAACGTCTGCTCATGCATCCGGGGCGAGCACGAACAGATGACCACGCCTGTGAGCCCCAACTCCTGAATTTTATCCTGAATCATCTGCTGGCCGGTCTGGGAGCACATGTAGGGATAGTCGGTTGCAAACACCACGCCGGGCTCTTTCCCAAGCGTCTGGGCGACCTTCTCAACATCCACCGTCGCGGCAATGTTCGTGCCGCAGTGGCAGACAAATACGCCAATTTTCTGCATGTTCTCCCTCCTTTACCGCTTGTATTTCCGGAACGCGCTCACGATTGCCTGCTGCGGCAGCTCGTCATCCAGTATGGCCGGAATTTGCTCCGCGTGCAGGTGATTTTCGCCCTGCTTGCGGATCACCGCCAGCCGGACGGCCTCGATGAGCTTCGCGGGCTCGACGTTTCTTGGGCATCGCTCCACGCAGGCAAAGCAGCTCAGGCACGTATAAATGCCCCGGGAAGCCAGGAGCTCGTCGATCCGACCGTTTTCGACCATGGAGACAAACTGGTGCGGGTGGTACTCCATCTCGTCGAACGCAGGACAGGAGGCCGTGCATTTTCCGCAGCGCATGCATTTCCTCGGGTTCACGCCGGAGATGCGCGCAATGGTATCCATCATATTCTGTTCCATCTCACGCCTCCTCCACACCGAGCGCCTGCGCCAGAAGCTCTGTAAAATACCGGACCGGAAGCCCGCCGTCCGTATTCTGCGTCAGATTGTAAAGACACAGGGGACATGCTGTAATCAGGCATTCTGCGCCCGTGGTTTTCGCATTATCGACAATTTTCTGCGCCTGCTTGTGGGCATACTGCCGGTTCTCAATCGTCGTGTAGCCGCCGCAGCACTCGTTGCGAAGGCCATAGTAGACAGGCTCTGCACCGATGGCGCGGATGAAGTCCTCCAAAATGGTCGGATTTTCCGGGTCATCAAAGCACATCTCCCGGCTCGGTCGAAGTAGAAGACATCCGTAATACGCGCCGATCTTTCTTCCCGTAAGGGGATTTTTGACCGCGGCTTTGACATTCTCCCAGCCGATTTTGTCCCGCAGCACCTCCAGGTAATGCAGCACCTCGGTTTCGCCCTCGTAGGGGGTTTCGAGCTTTAAGTAATTGTTGACCTTCGCGCGGATATCCGCGTCGTTTTTCATGTCGCCGTTCACGCGCTTGATCACATGATGACATGCCGAGCACAGCGTCACAAGCGGCTCTCCCGCCTCTCTTGCGGCCACGAGCGCGCGCACGGAAGATAGCCTTGTCGCAATCTCATCGCGCGCCATCGGGTATACCGCGCCGCAGCACTGCCACTCGGGGAGCTCTTCGAGCGTAAATCCGAGCGCTTTTGCCGCCGTTCTGGCGCACGCATCCAGCCGCACGCCCTTTGTCTTGAGCGTGCAGCCGGGGAAGTATTGAAATTTCATATGTCAGCCTCCGGTTATACCATCTGTTCCGGGTGGAATACCTCGTCAAATTTTTCTGCCGTCAGAAAACCGAGCGCCACGCAGGCCTCTTTGAGCGAGATATTCTCCTTGTAGGCCTTTTTCGCCGTCTTGGCGGCGTTTTCGTAGCCGATGTAGGGGTTGAGCGCGGTAACGAGCATGAGCGAGTTGTGAAGGTTGTGCGCCATCTTCTCGCGATTTGCCGTAATGCCGCGGGCACAGCGGTCGTTGAAGGACACAATGGCCTCGGAAAGCAGCCGCGCGGATTGCAGGAAATTATAGATGCAGACCGGCATGAAGACGTTGAGCTCGAAATTGCCCTGAGACGCGGCCATCGAAACGGCCACATCGTTGCCCATCACCTGCACGGCGACCATCGTCACCGCCTCGCACTGCGTCGGGTTGACCTTGCCCGGCATGATGGAGGAGCCCGGCTCGTTTTCGGGGATAAAAATCTCACCGAGGCCGTCTCTCGGCCCGGAGGCCAGCCAGCGCACGTCGTTTGCGATCTTCATCATATCCGCCGCTAAGGCCTTGAGCGCGCCGTGCGCGAAGACCAGCTCGTCCTTGGACGTGAGCGCGTGGAACTTATTTTCCGCCGTGCGGAAGTCCCGGCCTGTAATGTTGGAGATCTCCTGCGCGACCTTCACATCGAAGCCCTTGGGGGCGTTGAGCCCCGTGCCGACGGCCGTACCGCCCAGCGCGAGTTCACGCAGACCGTCGAGCGACAAAAGCAGCATCTGCCGGTCTTTTTCGAGCGAGCTTCTCCAGCCGGAGATTTCCTGCGAGAATTTGATCGGCGTTGCATCCTGCAAATGCGTCCGGCCGGACTTTACCACGTCCTCGTTTTCCGCCTCGAGCCTTCGAAGCGTCGCCGTCAGCTTGTCGATGGCAGGCAGAACCTGCTCTTCGATGGCTTCCACCGCCGCAATGTGCATCGCGGTCGGGAACGTGTCATTGGACGACTGGGACATGTTGATATCGTCGTTCGGGTGCAGAAGCTTTTTGCCCGCAATTTCGTTTCCGCGGTTGGCGATGACCTCATTGGCATTCATGTTCGACTGTGTGCCGGAGCCGG
>CALCJW010000245.1:0-14135 GCA_937967235.1 uncultured Clostridia bacterium | reverse complement strand
CGAAATAGTCCATTGGAATTGACTTTCGCATGTATTGTTGTATTTTTGTAATAAGGGCTCTGTCTGCGGAATCGCGCACGAGGTCAGCAGCACCAGAAGATCGACATTCGCGACCGCCGGGCGGATAAAGCTGTTTTTCCGGGGTAGAATTTCTGTCACAGTTCCGCTTTTGCCGCTTCGCTCGATGCGCACAAGGTCGCCGACGAGCGGCGAAACGCCCTCTTTCCGGAACTTGCCGCGCGCGCGGCATTCGACGACGCCGTCTTCCGTCTGCACATAATAAAATCCGCTGAGCGCTTTGATAATTCTATCGTTCATCATTCTGCCAATGCATCAAAATCCATTTCCATCGTTTCGTAGAGCACTCCGTCAAGATACACGTCGACCGTCTGCGTGCCGGTTCCCTCGACTGTCAGGTGGATCGACCGGCTGGACTGCTCGGCCATATCGACCGTAAACGCTTCGATCTGCGTCTCGCCGCCCACCTTCACGAGCACCTCATATGTCCCGCTCGAAGACGGCATGCGCACGGAAATTTCCGCTCTGACCGGCTCCTGCTTCTTCGTCACCTCCACACGGATCATCTGCGTGTTGGCGGAGGTGTGGCTTTCTCCGAGCGTGTTGACGATCTTACAGAAATAGTACCACACGCCGGCCTTTTCGGTGTCGACCTCGCAGGTTGTGTTGTCCTTGCCGCTGCGGGAGACAAGCTCCGCGTCCGCCACGTTTCCAGACTCTGACACGTACCATGCGTACGTGAGCTCGCCGTCGTCCGAAACCTCGGCCTTCACCTGCAGGGTGAGCTTTTCGCCCTGCTCCACCACCGCGTCCTGCGAGAGCGTGCGGATGAGCGGCTCCTGCGCCTCTTCGGGCCCCTTGGAGGCCTGCAGATTGATGACCGTTCCGGCCTTGACCTCGGTCTCGGCGTCGATGGACTGGAATGTGACCGTGCCCTCAGGGAGATCGCTGTCGACATATTTGATCATGCCGTCGCCCAGTCCCGCTTCCTTAATCATCGCAATCGCGTCGTCCACGTCGCTGCCGATTAACGACGGTACCTTCACGAGCTCCACCGGAACGCCGGTGCTTACAACGAGCGTCACACTCTGTCCGTCCGTAAGCGGCTCACCCCGCTCGGGGACAGTCCTTATGATATAGCCCGCGGTATACACGTCGCTTTCCTGATAGTCGACAGAAATGTCCAGCGTCATGGAAAGAGAATTCAGGTAATCCAGCGCGTTTTCCAGCGGCATATTCACAAGGTTCTGCATGTTGTTCGTCTCAATGCCGGACGAAAGCGTCAGCTCGATCTTTGAGCCGACCTTGACCATCGTGCCCGCATCCACGCTCTGCTCAATGACATAGCCGCTTTCATACGCATCGCTCGCGCGCCAGTCGGTGACTTCAAAGGTCAGGTCCGGGTACTGGCTCTGGTCAAAATTTTCAAAGTACTGCCCCACAAGCTGCGGCACCTGCACCTCCTCCGTCCGGCTGAAAAGGTCGGAGAAAAAGTACGAATACAGGAAATATCCGATGCCGAGCACAGCCAGCACGATGCAGACGATCCCTGCCGTGAGCGCGACGTTCGCGCCCTTTTTTGCCGTTTGGCTCGGCGCGGGCTGCGCGGGCGGCTGCTTTCGCTGCGGGATGAAAACTCTCGACGGCTGCTTTCGCTCGCGGCGCGGCAAAGACTCCGGAAGATAATTGGGGTCGTTGATAAGCCGCTCAACGTCGAATGCGTCCTGATCGTCGGTAAAATCGAAGACCACGTTCGGGTTCTTTCGAAAAATTTCAAGGTCCGCGAGCATTCTCGTCGCTGACGGGTAGCGCTTGGAGATATCCGCCGCCATGGCGTGCATCGTGATCTGCTCGAAGCCCTCGGGGATATCGGGGTTGAGCTCGCGCGGCATGACAGGCTTGGCGTTGATGTGCTGAATCGCGACGGAAACCGGGGTGTCGCCGTCGAAGGGCGGCCGGCCAGTCAGCATTTCGTACATCACGACGCCAAGAGAGTATAGGTCAGACCGGTAGTCAACCTTGCCGCCCTTGGCCTGCTCGGGAGAAATATAGTGCACTGACCCCAGCGCCTCGCGCGTGAGCGTATTCTGCGCGGAGGAGATGCGGGCAATGCCGAAGTCTGCGACCTTGACGCTGCCGTCTTTCAGAATCATGATGTTGTGGGGCTTGATGTCGCGATGGATAATGCCCCGGGAGTGCGCGTGCTCAAGCGCCTTGGCGATCTGCGTGGAAAAATGCAGCGCTTCTCTCCAGTTGAGCCTGCCCTTTTGCTCGAGATACTGTTTGAGCGTAATGCCCTCGATGAGCTCCATAACAATATAATCGAGGTTATTCGAGTGCGACACGTCGTACACGCTCACAATGTTCGGGTGCGAGAGCATCGCGACGGCCTGCGACTCGGCATGGAACCGGCGGCGGAACTCCTCATCCTGCGAGAGCTCCTGCTTCAAAACCTTAATGGCAACGAGGCGGTTGAGGCGGTTGCATCTGGCCTTATACACAACGGCCATGCCGCCTGTCCCGATGACCTCGAGAATTTCATATCGATTGTCCAACAGCGTTCCTATGTATTGATCCATAAGACTGCTCCTTCCCTAAACAAGCGCCATCGCGACCGTCACATTGTCCGGTGCGCCGCGGTTTTTTGCGATGCGCAGAAGTCTCTGGCAGCAATCGCTCTTGCGCACGCCGTGCGCAACCTCAAAGAGCATCTCCTGATCGGCCATGACGTTCGACAGCCCATCGGAGCATAGAAGCAGGCAGTCGTCGCGATGCAGCTTCTGGATATAAATATCGCCCTCGACCGATGGCTCGGTGCCCACGGCTCTGGTGATGACGTTCTTTCCGGGGTGGTTCTTGGCCTGCTCCTGCGTAAGTTCCCCGCGCTGCACCATATACTCCACAATCGAGTGGTCGACAGTCAGCAGCTGCACGCCGTCGGGTGTAAAAAGATACGCCCGGCTGTCTCCGACATTGATGATAACGGCAGTATCCTTTAAAATCAGCGCTGCGACAAGCGTCGTGCCCATGCCGGAAAAATCGTCGCTCAGCTGCGCCTGCTCATAGACAGCCTTGTTGGCAAGCTCCAAAGCCCCGCGCAGAATCTCCGCTGCGCGCTCCGGGGTCAGTCCTGATTTCTGGCAGCGGCGCACCTCGTCGGTGAATACGTCGACCGCCAGCGAGCTTGCTACATTCCCGGACTTCGCCCCGCCCATGCCGTCGCAGACGATCATCAGGGAACGATCTCTTGAAAAAGAGATCATGGCGTAGGAATCCTGATTCTGTTCGCGCAGATTGCCGGGATCGGTCAGTCCCCAAAGCTGCATGGTATCGTCCCCTTTCTGTGTTTCCGGAAGTGCTGATTCAATCAGCCGTATCAGCGGCTCCTTTTTGATCGTTCTTTTCAAATTTCCGGCGCAGCTGACCGCAGGACGCATCGATGTCGCTGCCAAGCGTCCGGCGCACCGTGGCGGTAATGCCATGTGCCTGCAAAATGCTCTGGAAGCGCGCAATGGCCTCGCGGGAGCTCGTGTGGAGCCCCGTTTCCTCCACGTCGTTGAGCGGAATCATGTTCACATGCGCGCCCATGCCGGAGAGCTTTTTCGCTAAAAGCTCCGCCTGCTCGGGGCTGTCGCTCACACCGGAGATCATCGTGTACTCAAAAGACACCCGCCGCCCGGTGATCTCGTAATACTCCTTGCACGCAGCCAGCACCTCTTCGACGTTCCAACGGCGGTTTATCGGCATGATCTTATTGCGTGACTCGTTGTCCGGCGAGTGAAGCGAAACGGAAAGCGTCAGCTGGAGCTTTTTTTCGGCAAGCAGCTTGATCTTATCGACAAGGCCGCATGTAGAAAGGCTGATGTGCCGCATGCCGATGTTCATCCCGTCTGGGCTGTTGACCAGCTCCAGAAAGCGCATGACCGCATCGAAGTTATCCAGCGGCTCGCCGATGCCCATGAGCACGATATTGGAAATAGGAAGTCCGGAATCGATCTGACTGAACAGCACCTGATCGAGAAGCTCCGAGGGTCTGAGCCTTCGCACAAGGCCGCCCAGCGTCGATGCGCAGAATTTGCAGCCCATCAGGCAGCCGACCTCCGAGGAGATGCAGACCGTGTTTCCATGGTGGTACTGCATGACGACGGACTCGACGCAGTTGCCGTCTGAAAGCCGCCAGAGGTACTTGATCGTGCCATCCTTTTTCGAGACCTGCTTGCGCGCCACCTCCGGCGCGGTAATATCATAGAGGCTATCGAGCTTCGCGCGAAGGGACTTTGAGAGATTTGTCATCTCGTCAAAGCTTCTCGCGCCCTTATGGAGCCAGACAAAAACCTGCTTTGCCCGGAACTTCGGCTCGCCAAGTGCCGCAAACGCCGCCTCCATCTCGGCAAGGGTCATCGATTTGAGATCTTCTTTCATTTGTTCTTCCTCAGCTTGCAGATGAAAAAGCCGTCGGCTTCGTGTACGTGCGGGTAAAGTGTCAGCATGCCGCCGTTCTGACCGCCCAATCCATCCGGAACCGGGAAGGCTTCCAGTTGGAATTCTGGATGACGCGCCAAAAACGCGTTCGTCACATGCTCGTTTTCCCGCTTCAAAACCGTGCATGTGCTGTACAAAAGTGCGCCGCCGGGCCTTACATACCGGCTCACATTTTCCAGGATCGCCGCCTGCACCTGGGGCAGACGCTCGGTTGGTGCGAGGTCTTTATATCGGATATCCGGCTTTTTGCGGATCACGCCGAGCCCCGAGCACGGAACGTCGGCAACAACCACATCGAAGCCGTCTTTGAATTCCTCCTGAAATTTCGATGCGTCCGCCTCGCGGGCGGTAATGATCGAAATGCCGAGCCGCGCCGCGCCCTTTTCGATGAGGGAGATTTTGTGCGCGTGAATATCGCACGAGGTAACGCTTCCCTCGTTTTTCATTTCCATCGCGAGCGCAAAGCTCTTCCCGCCCGGAGCGGCGCAGGTATCAAGAACGCGCATCCCGGGCTGAACACCCGCCGCCATTGCCGCGAGCTTTGCCGACGCATCCTGCACATAGACCTTACCGGATGTAAACAACTCGAGCCTTGCGAGGTTCCCCGTTCCCGTTACGAGATAGCAGCCGGGAAGCCACGGGTGCTTCCGGAATAAGATATCCTGCTCAGTAAGCGCCCGCTCGACCTCATCAGGGTCTGATAACAGCGGATTTATCTGCAAGCACGTCGGCGCGGGCTCGTTGTCTGCCTGCAAAAAAGATTCGATCTGGTCGCGCCCTACACTGTCTGTCAGAAGGTCGACCAGCGCCTGCGGATGGCTGTATTTTGTCGCAAGGTCCCGGGGCTCGTTGAGGCTCCCCTTTTTCCGCGACAGCGCGCGAAGCGCTCCGTTTGTCATTCCCGCGGCCTTCTGGTTCACGTACCGCTTCGTCTGCTCGACGGCTTCGTTGACCGCCGCAGAGTCCGGAATCTTATCCAGCAGCAGGATCTGATACGCGCCAAGGCGCAGAATGTCCAGCATCGCAGGCTGCAAGCGCGAAAGCCCACCGGATACGACCTGCTCCAGATAATGATCAAGCAGCATCCGATTCTGCATCACGCCGTAGGTAAGCGCAGCTGCCAGCGCCGCGTCGCGCCGCTCGAGCCGGTCGCGCTGCACATATTCCTTTAAAATGCCGTCTGACCACGCGCCCTGCCGTCTTGTGGCAATCAGCGCGCAGAGAGCTGTTGTTCTAGCGCTCATATGCTTCCTTCCGGACGCAAAGGCGCGTCCATTTATAGTTTGATCGGGTGGCCGTTAAAGTAGGCACTGGCCGCCATGCGCTTGCCGCCCTCGGCCTGAAGCTCGGTGATGACAAGCACGTCTCCCCCGCCGCAGGCAATCTCGAGGCCCTGTTTTGTAAGCGCCAGAAGCGTTCCCGGAGCTTTGTCGGTTTGCTTTCCGGTTTTCTCGACGTGGAAAATCTTGAACGTCTTGCCGTCAATTTCGCTCGTTGCGACCGGCCAGGGGATGAGGCCGCGCACGTGATCGATGACAAATCTTGCGCTTTCGCTCCAGTCAATCGGGCTCATAGCCTTCGAGAGCATCGGCGCGTAGGTCGCCTTCGCGCTGTCCTGTGGCGTTCTTGTCGCAGTTCCGGCTTCGATCGCGCGCGCAGTGTCGCAGGCAAGACTTGCCGCGATATGGGAAAGGCGCGCCATCAGCTCGCTCGTCGTCTCCATCGGCTCGATCGGGGTTTTACGGATTTCAATGATATCGCCCTCGTCCATTCCGGAAGACAAATACATCGCCGTCACGCCCGTCTCGTCGCAGTGATTGAGGATCGACCACTGCACTGGCCCCGCACCCCGAAGAGACGGCAAAATGCTCGCATGCATGTTGATGCAGCCACACCTCGGGATATCCAGCACCCGCTGGGGAAGGATTTTTCCGTAGGCCACAACGATGATGAGGTCGGGCGCAAGCCCCTTGAGCTCCTCTACCACTGCATCGTCCCGGAACGTTTCCGGCTGATAGACCGGCAGGCCCACCGACTGCGCGTAAGCTTTTACTTCGGACGCAATGAGCTTCATACCGCGGTTCTTGGGCGTGTCCGGCTTTGTATAAACCGCCGCAATGTCAAAGCCTTCCGTATAGAGCTTTTCGAGGCACACCTTCGCGATCTCGGGCGTACCCATATAGACAATTTTCATACTTCCGCGTCCTCGTCTTCCGCCGCGTCCTCCTGCTCCTTGAGAAGCTCCTCAAGCTCCTCGGGCGTGAGCATCTTTTCGGCAAACTCGGTGTACATGTGTCCGTCCAGATGGTCGATCTCATGCAAAAAGCAGCGGGCCGTCAGGTCTTCTCCTTCGTATTCGTACCAGTCGCCGTGCCGGTCCTGCGCGCGGACCTTCGCGTACTCGGGTCTTGTCACAAGGCCCCACTTGCCGGGAAGGCTGAGGCACCCTTCAATGCCGGTCTGCTCTTCCTCGCTGACCTCGACGATCTCGGGGTTCACAAGCTCCCAGTCCTCGCCCTCGGTGTTCACGATCACCACGCGGCGCAGTACGCCAATCTGCGGAGCGGCCAGCCCCGCGCCGTTCGCGTCGTGGAGCGTTTCGATCATATCGTCGATCAGCTGCGAAAGGCGGTCGTCAAATTTGGTAACCGGGCGGCAGACCTTGGTGAGCACCGGGTCTCCGACCGTGACAATGTTGCGAAGTGCCATAAAATATCCCCTCAATCGTATGAATTCACGTCGGCGTACGCATTGACGCCGCGATTTTGTTTTTCCTTTGCAAACGCGCGCAGGCCCGAATCCAGCAGCTGCCGCAGCGGTTTCGCATTTTTCACCGCCAGCGTCAGCCGGTAGCGGTACGTATAATTGATTTTCGCCACAGCGCAGGGCGCGGGGCCAAGAAGCGTCGCGGGAAAGCTCGCATAGGGCGGCGTTTTCAGCTGCGTGCGAAGGTTGTCACGAAACCGCTTTGCTGCCTGCACGACCTGGTCCTCGTAGAGCCCTGTAAAGGTGATGAAAAACAAGTCTAAAAACGGCGGGCAGTGGTGAAGCTCCCGGATGGCGATCTCCATCTCGTAAAACGCGTCGTAGTCCTGTCTGGCCGCGAGTTTAATGACGGGATGCTCCGGGGTCATGGTCTGCACCATCGCCGTCCCCGCCTGCTCGCCGCGTCCAGCACGCCCGACCACCTGCGTGATCAGGCTGAACGTCGTCTCCGCCGCGCGGTAATTGCTCACATATAAGCTCATATCCGCGTCCAGAACGCCGACAAGCGTCACATTTTCAAAATCGAGCCCCTTGGTCACCATCTGCGTCCCAAGCAGGATCGGAATTTTTTCCTCCTCGAAGCGCCGGAGCAGCTGCTCATGGCTGTTGCTGGCCGTCACCGTGTCCGCGTCCATGCGCAAAATCTCCGTGTCCGGGAACATCCAGTGGAGCTCCTGCTCGATCTTCTGCGTCCCGCTTCCGACGGCCTTTAATGCGCCCCCACATTTCGGACAGCGCGCGCGCGCCGGTTCGGAGTAGCCGCAGTAGTGGCAAATCAGGCGCTGCGTGACGGAGTGATACGTCAGGTGCACGCTGCACCTCGGGCACGTCGGCACATCGCCGCACTCGACGCAGACAAGGTACCGGCTGTTTCCCCGCCGGTTGAGAAAGAGGATCGACTGCCGGCCGGCGATGATATTGTCGCGCAGCTTTTCCTCCAACGGCAGGCTGATGGACGTCGCGTTTCCCTGCCGGATTTCCTGCTTGAGATCGACGATCTGCGCCTGCGGCAGGTTCTTTTCATTGTAGCGCTTTTTGAGCGTATATAGGGTATAATCCCCATGTTTTGCCTTGTACATGCTCTCAACCGACGGCGTGGCCGATCCGAGCAGCACAAGCGCGCCCGCTTTCGCGCCCCGGTAGAGGGCGATCTCTCTTGCGTGGTAGCGGGGAGAATTTTCAGATTTATAGGTGTGCTCCTGCTCCTCATCGAGGATCAAAAGTCCCAGATCCCGGACAGGGGCAAAAACCGCCGAGCGCGTACCGACAACGACGCGAGCTTCGCCGTCTCGAATCCTGCGCCACTGCGCAAAGCGCTCTGCGATGCGAAGGCTCGAATGGAGCACGGCGACCTTCTCGCCAAAATGCGCCGCGAGCCTTCCGAGCAGCTGCGGCGTGAGGGAAATCTCCGGCACGAGCAGAATCGCGCCCTTCCCTTCCCGCAGCGCCTCATAAATGAGGCTGATATAGACGGCGGTTTTTCCGCTGCCGGTCACGCCGTAAAGTAGCGCCGCCCCCGGCTTTTCCGCCTGCGTCTGCAACCGAAGCCCGTCAAAAACCGTCTGCTGCTCGTCATTTAAAACCGGCGGCGCAGCAGACTCCTGCGCGGGGCGAAGAAGCTCCGGCTGGGGCTCCTGCTCCCAGAGTGTGATGAGGCCGAGCTTCTGAAGTCTCGTGAAGGTAGAAGACGATGCGCCTGTAAGCTCCGTCAGCTCCCGGCAGGAGGACTCTCCCGCCGCGCCAAGAAGCTCGAGGACTGCCGCCTGTACCGGCGCGGTGCGCTTTTTCTTTTCCGCATATCGCGCGGCCTCCTCGGGCGCGGCAATTGCGGCAATTTTCTGTTTCCGGCCCGTGCTCTTCTGCGAAAGCTCGAGGTCGTTTTCAATGATTTTTTTGGAAAGCAGCCACGAAACGGCCGCCTCAGCCGCCGCGCGGTCTTCCATCTGCGAAAGGAGCGCTCCTTCCGGCGCGCTGCCGCCAAGATCCTCCAAAAACGCCAGCAGCGCCGTCTCCGTCTGCCTGCCCTGAAGGAGGCTCACGCAGTCGGAAGCAGCTTCGCGAATCCGGTAAACCTTCTCCTGCCGGAACCAGAGCCCGGCGGGGAGAATCGCCTTCACCACGTCATAATAGGTGCAGAAATACCGCTCGCGGACAAAGGCCGCCAGCCGGAGCTGCTCGTCATCCATGACAGGGCTTTCGTCCAGGGCCTGCGAGATAGCCTTGAGATTTTCCTCGCTGCCGGTCGTGATAGTCAGAACGATGGCTTCCGTCCGGCGGTTGGCTCTTCCGAACGGAACGACCACGCGCATACCGGGCAGAAGCGCCATATTTTCAGGAACGCGGTAGGAATACGGTTGATCGATGGCATATACTGCGCAGCTCACAGCTACCTGTGCAATCATCGTCTTCCCCTGCCTTTCCCAAAAACAAGCGCGAAGGCGTAGGCCAGTGCCTGCGCCTTTGCAGCCAAGTATTATTTGCGGTATTTTTCCTTGAGCGTCGCGGTCAGCTCGCCTCTGGCCACTTCGTTGATGGCGATGGTTACGGGCTTGTCCGTCAGCGGCTCGTGGGTCAGTTCCGATTCAATGGAAAGCTGCCGGGCGCGGTGCGCCACAACATTCACCAGAAGATAGCGGCTTTCGACATGTTTGAGCAGTTCGCTCATTGCGGGGTAGAGCATGTTAGTTCCTCCTTGATCAAATGGATGCGCTCCATGGTTTTACACTTTTCCGCCAGCATAATGGCGCAGATCTCCTCGCTGGCCTTTTGCAGATCGTCGTTGATGACGATGTAATCATAATTTTCCGCCTGACTGCATTCCCAGCGCGCGCGCTCCAATCGCTCTTCCATGAGCCCGGGCGCAACGTCGCCGCGATGGACCAGACGTTTGCGGATGATATCGAAGGACGGCGCGGTCACAAATACGAGCACCGCCTCCTCCGGCAGACGCTTTTTGATTTTCAGTGCGCCCACGACCTCCACGTCCATCACAACATCAATGCCGTTGGCGATGGCTTCTCGAATCGGGGCGAGCGGCGTGCCGTAATAGTTTCCGACGTACTCGGCGTATTCCAGCAGCGCGTCGTCAGCAATGAGAGCTTCAAAGCGCTCGCGCGAGACAAAATAGTAGCTCTTACCGTCGACCTCGCCGGGGCGAATAGGTCGGGAGGTCGCCGATACAGAATACCGCACGTTCTCCCTCCTGTCAATGACGGCGTTCAGAAGCGTATTTTTCCCGACGCCGGACGGGCCGGACACCACGAACAGTTTTCCCTTCATCGATCCATCTCCTCCGGTTCCGGTTTCTCCTCCATTCGCGCGGACAAAATCTCCGGCGAGACGGACGCGAGAATGACATGATCAGTATCCATCAGCAGAACCGATTTCGTTTTCCGTCCGAACGACGCATCAATGAGCATCCCGCGCTCGCGCGCCTCCTGAATGAGCCGCTTGATGGGCGCGGACTCCGGCGCAATGACCGCTAAAATCCGCTCGGCGCAGACCGTGCTTCCAAAGCCGATGCTGATAAGCTTCATGGCGCGCCTCCGTCACTCAATGTTCTGCGTCTGTTCGCGGATTTTCTCAAGCTCCGCCTTGATCTCGACAACCGTTCTGGCCTGCTCAAGATCGTTCCCCTTCGAGCCGATCGTGTTGGCCTCGCGGTTAAATTCCTGAAGCAAAAAATCAAGCTTTCTGCCGATGGCGCCGCCGGCCGTCAGCATCGCGTCCAGCTGCGCCAGATGGCTTCTCAAGCGAACCGTTTCCTCGTCGACGGCAATCTTGTCCGCATAGATGGCAGCCTCCTGCAAAATGCGCCCCTCGTCAATGTTCGTGTTCTGCAGGACCTCCTGCATTTTTTGCGTCAGCCGGGCTCTGTATTCCGCGAGCGTCACCGGGCTTCTGGCCTCGACTTTTTCGACGAGGCTAAGCACTGTTTTCGCGCGGCTTCTGAGGTCAGCTTCCAGCGCCACACCTTCTGCCGTGCGCATGGCGGCGTACTTTTCGAGCGCCTGCGAGACGACCGTCAGGATTTCCTGCGTCGCCTGCTGCTCGTCCTCCTCCTGCTTCTCGACGACAAAAATGTCGGAAAAGCGCGTGAGGCTGGAGACGGAAATATCGTCCTTGACCTCGTAGTCGGCCGCAATCGTCTTCATCGCGGTCAGATACCCTTCGAGCACCGGGCGGTTGAGCGAGATTTTCATGTCACTTCCGGCGGTAACGTTCACACTGATGAACACGTCCACTTTGCCGCGCGAAATTTCTTCCTTGACCTTCGCCTTCACGCTGTCTTCGGCAAAGCCGAACACGCGCGGCAGCTTGACGCTGCAATCGAGATAGCGGTTATTGACCGAGCGGATCTCCACAGTGATCTCGCGGTTTTCAAAGGTCTGTACGGCTCTTCCATAGCCGGTCATGCTTTTAATCACGGTAACATCTCCAGTTCTAAATTCCAGTCTCTTTCAGCTTTTGTCATTCGACCGCTTCGAGCACCACGACGATCTTGTAATCGTCGCCGATCACGCCCGCGTCGGGGTAGCCGTCAATGTAAATGGTCACAGGCACCTGATACGTACCCGCCTGCGTGTACTCAGACAAATCCGCCACCACGCGCAGGTTGTTGGCCGCGATGGTATCGATATCCGTCGCCGACGCGCGCACTGTCGTCTGCACGAGCTGCGTGATGCTCTTGGCATTGAAGCCGTCCGGCGTGTTGATGAAGGCGATATTCGTCGCGCCGATGACGCGGGTCTTCTTGTTGCGGATTTTGATGGTCACGGTTGCCGTCTCCTCGCCAGAAACGTTCTTCGCGTCGTTCGGGATCTTGATGTCAAACGACAAAACCGCGTTATTTTCCGTCGCGCCGAGGTCGACGTTTCCGAGGACGATCGTATTCACGCTGTCGAGCACCGTCGCGTCGCCAGCAAGCGTGATGGAAGCCGGGTCAATGTCGACGCTTGCATCCGCACCCGTCGCGCCGCCGCCGTCAATGAAGTTGACCGTGAGCGGAACCTCCTTGTATTTGACCACGTCGAGTTCAACCTCAATAGAATCCACATCCGTTGTGAGATCGCTCATATCGACCGCGTTTCCGTCCGCATCAACGAGCGTATAGTCGACGCTCTCGGTGATATTCTTATCGACGTTCGTCCGGTTCATGACGATCTGCGCGCACGAGATGGTCGACACCACGGACTCCGGCCCTTCGACCGTCACGGTATCGTAGTCGAAGCTCGTCGACTCCAGAAGGTATCCTTCCGCGATCTCCACGCCGGAAAAATCGCCGCGCACCTCGATCTCGCGCTTTGCCAGCTTTTCGACCTGAATGGTAACGACCGACGGGTTCCGATCGGCGACCTGCACGGCGGAGGCCTGCACGGCGTTCGGAAGCGTGAGCTGATAGCTGAGCTGATATTCCTTCACGCTGCGGACCTTCGACACGTCCACCACAGCAGTGATCTCGTCTTTATACTGCTCGAGCTTTTTAAGGTCGGTATTTTTTCCGTAAAAATGTACGCTCACCATATCGTCATAGTCGCCCTTGATGATGAGCCCCTGGTCCTCGCGCAGAACTTCCTGCCCGGAAAATGTGACGGGAATCCCGGAGATGATGGTGTCGCCGTCCGGATTCACCACCGTCACAACATACGCCCACAGACAGATGGCCGCAAGCAGGGAGATCCCCATGGTAATAAGCTTACTTCTTTTCATGTTGTTCCTGCCTCGTTTTGAAATGGCCGGAGAGCCAGGTCTTCAGCGTGCTGTTTTTCTGCTCCGGCTCCGAAATCAACTCGCTCACCAGGAGCTTTTCGAGCGTCTTCGGCGCCAGGTGCCGCTTGAGCATGCCGCCGATGGCAACGGAAATTGTCCCCGTCTCCTCGGAGACGATGACGACCACCGCGTCCGATACCTCGCTCGAGCCGATGCCCGCGCGGTGGCGCGTACCGATATCGCTCGGAAGGTGCGTGTTTTCCGTCAGCGGCATCACGCAGCCTGCCGCCGCAACTCTGCTCCCGCGGACGATGACCGCGCCGTCATGCAGCGGAGAGTTCTTGAAAAACAGGTTCCGCAGCAGCTGGTCCGAGACTTTCGCATCAACGATCGTGCCGGTTTTAAAGTATTCGTCCAGCGGCATACTGCGCTCAAAGATCAGGAGCGCTCCGACCTTCTCCTTCGACATGACCTCGCAGGCCGCAACGGTCGCTTCGATCGCCTGCTGCTCGGGCGAGGCCGCGCCGCCGCTGCTGATGAGGTTCGTGAAGAATCTGCCGCCAAAGCGCTCGAGCATCCGCCGCAGCTCCGGCTGGAACATGATGACGAGCGCAATGACGCCGATCTCCAGAATTTTGCTCAAGATCCAGTTGAGCGTGTAGAGCTTGAAGATCTCCGTCAGACCCGTCACCACCAGCAAAAGCAGAATGCTTCTTGCAACGCGCGCCGCGCTCGTCGAGCGGATCAGGCGCATAACGGTGTAGAACAGAAATGCAACAATCAGAATATCAATAATATCATTAACCCCAATCTGGGGGATGCGGTTCCAGAATTCCTGAAAAAAGGTTCGTATCGCGGTCATAGACGCCACTCCTGCTGATACTTATAATTATTGTGATTATACTCCAAATGAGCGTCAATAGCAAGGGGCGGCGCTGAAAAAATGGAACCGTTTACGAAATCAGGCTCTGCGCCAATGCGCGCACCTCACGCGCGGTGTTGAAAACAGAGAAGCTTGCGCGAACCGTGCCGGATAAAAGCGTCCCGGCAGACTCGTGCGCCAGAGGCGCGCAGTGGAGCCCCGCCCGAAGCGAGAAGCCCTGCGATGAAAGCCTTGCCGCAGTTTGCTCCGCGTCCTCGGTTTCCAATAAAAACGACAC
>CALCJW010000244.1:0-32291 GCA_937967235.1 uncultured Clostridia bacterium | reverse complement strand
CTGTCTCTTCTCTCGCTTTCATTATAGCATGGTGTCATATATGGTGTCAAATGAAATTTGCGTCTGTTTGCAGTCTGCGGTGCACGAATCATCAGCAGATATGGGACGGACTTTGCCCGAAAGCGTTCCAAGGGCAGGGGAAGCGCAAAAATTCGACGCGATAGGGGATAGGACGACAGGGAATGTCGAAGCTAGTCGACAAAAAGTGGTAAAAAGTTCATCGTAAAATATTGAAATTTATGTGGGAATGTGCTAAATTATAGCCATCGCAGCGAAAAATAGTGTCTGGCCGGACAACTCCCATAAATTGAAGGAGACGTGTCAAATGAACAATCAGATTCGTGTTTTGATTGCAGATGCAAACGAAGGCTTTACCGCACAGCTATCGGGCTTCCTCGGGGAGAACCCCGCGTTTGTGGTGGCCGGGGTGGCAAACGACGGCGAAAAGGCCGTGGAGCTGCTGCATACCGTACAGGCAGATTTGCTGATTCTGGATCTGCTGCTGCCGAAGCTCGACGGGATTTCTGTTCTGAAGGCAGCAAGCGCGCTGCCGAAGCCGCCGATCGGGCTGGCGCTGACGGGCTTTATGACCGAGTATGCCGCACAGGCGGCGGAAAAGTACGGCGTGCGGTACTTTATCAGCAAGCCCTGCGGGCTGCAAACCGTCGCGGAGCGGGCGCTTGAGATTGTTGATACGGAGCGCACGGCAAAGCGGACGCGCTATCCGCAGGCCAACGTTGAGGCGCTTGTTACATCCATGATTCATGAAATCGGCGTGCCCGCGCACGTGAAGGGCTATCAGTACCTGCGCGAGGCGATCATGATCGCGGTCGACGATATGGACGTGATCAACGCGATTACGAAGGTTCTTTATCCGCAGGTTGCAAAGAAGTTTTCCACGACGTCCTCGAGAGTCGAGCGCGCCATCCGGCATGCTATCGAACTGGCATGGGACAGAGGGGACCTCGAAACCTTGCAGAAATTCTTCGGCTACACCGTCTCCAACACCAAGGGCAAGCCGACGAACTCTGAGTTCATCGCCCTCATCGCCGACAAGCTCCAATTGCAGCTCAAGTCCGCGCAGACCCATTGAGGATCACTACTTGCATCCGCACCATCGAACAACGCCGCCAGCTTTTTAGCTGGCGGCGTTGGCGCGTATTTGGGATAGATCAAGGGGAGCAGCAAATGGATTCGCTGCCTGTCGCCGTTTCTTTGAGACCGTATCCATATAACAATCGGGGAGGGAAAACAGCACAGGCCTTTCTAAAAAGTTATAAAAAAGCGCGGAGCAGGCCAAGGATGAACAGATGCAGGGGATAGTAAGCATAAAACAGCGGCTTCATGACGCGGTCCAATGCGGCGCTTCTGCCGCGTGTGCCGTCGTAGAGCCGAAGAAGCGGCACGGACAGGAAGACGCACAGCTGCAAAAGGCCGTACCGGACGTTCAAAGAAAAGCAGTAGACGGCGACATATAAGCTCACGTAGAACAAACACCAACGAAGCTGAGCCCCGGGATTTCCGCGGTTCGCACCGATCGATAAAATGCAAAGCGGCGCGATGCAGCTCCAGTCCGCCGGAAGCGTCACAAGGCAAAGAAGCAGAATCAGAGCGGTCTTTTGAAGGGCGGAGCAATCGAGGTCATTGACGCGCAGCATCAAGAGCCCGCCCAGCAGCGCCCAGATGACGCTCGTCTGGTTGAGGACGTTTCCATAGGCAAAGGGGAGAAAGACGCGCCAGCCGACGTGGCCGCCGAAAGAGAAAAACTGGTAGGCAAAATGCGAGACGATCGCGAGCAGGAAAAGCCGCAGCGCATATTTTTGAAAGCTCTTCGTGTAATAGTAGCCCTCGGCGATGAAGTAGCACATGATGGGACAGGTGAGCCTTCCGATGGCGTGCATCAGAAGCGCGAGCGGGTGCATGGAGTACCCCGGAAAGAGCATCCACGCGATGTGGTCCACCGTCATGGCGAGAATCGCAAGCAACTTCAGCTCGTTCCCGCAAAGCCCGCGGGGGTGTAAAACAGATTGGGACATGGCAAACTCCTGACAGTTTTTTTCTTTATTGTAAGGAAGGATGGCGGGCTTGTCAACCGCATCGCTTGACGTTTTGCCGCGTGCGTGATACCATCATGAAAACGAAAGGTGGAACGGCAATGCAGCTGCGAACGTTGCTTGAGATAAGGCATGGACTCACTGCGATCATCGGCGGCGGCGGGAAGACGACGCTTTTGTACGCGCTGGCGAAGGAATGCAGCATGGATGCGCGCGTGATCGTCTGCACGACGACGCATATTCTGAAACCCTCGCACCTGCCGTGCGTTTTGTCAGGTGGCGAAGCGGAAATTCAGGCTGCACTGGAAGAAAACAGCTGCGTCTGCGTGGGCACAAAAAGCGAGACCGGAAAGTTCGGCGCGCCTGCGATCTCCTTTGAACGGCTTTTGCACTTGGCGGATTATATTTTTGTGGAGGCCGACGGCTCAAAGCATCTGCCCTTAAAGGCGCATGCGGGCCATGAGCCGGTCGTGCCGAAAGAGGCCAATCAGACGATTCTGGTGCTCGGTGTATCGGGGCTCGGAAGACCCATCGGGGAGGCTGCGCACAGGCCTGCGCTCTATGCCAAAAAGCTTGGCGTGCCGGAAGATGCAATCGTAACGCCGGAGCTTGCCGCAAGGCTTCTGGAACGCGAGGCGCTGCACACGCGGGTGCTTGTCAATCAGGTGGAAACGGAACACGAACTGGCGCTTGCGCGTAAGTTGGCCGGGTATTTACACTGCCCGGTTGCGGCGGGGGCGCTTCAAAAGGAGAATGTGATATGCTTGTGCTGATTCGGGGCGCGGGGGATCTTGCCTCGGGCGTCTCTCTGCGGCTGCATCGGGCCGGATTTCCGGTCGTTATGACCGATCTTCCGAAGCCCACGGCCATCCGGAGAACTGTCTGCTTCTCGCAGGCCATCCGGTTCGGAACAACGATGGTCGAGGACACTGAGGGCGTGTGCTGTCATACGGCGCGGGAGGTAAAGGCCGCTCTGGACGCGGAAAAAATCCCGGTTCTGCCGGACGAGACGGCGAAATGTAAAGACTGGCTGCATCCCGACGTGCTTGTCGACGGCATTCTGGCAAAGAAGAACCTTGGAACGAAGATGTCGGACGCGCCGCTTGTCATCGCGCTGGGGCCGGGCTTTTGCGCGGGGCGGGACTGTCACGCGGTCATTGAGACCATGCGCGGCCATACGCTCGGAAGAGTCATCTGGGACGGCGAACCGCTTCCGAACACCAACATTCCGGGGTTAATTGGCGGCTTCGCGGGAGAGCGTGTTCTGCGCGCGCCGGACACGGGCGTGTTCCACCAGCTGCGGGACATTGGAGCGCTGGTTGAGTCCGGCGAGACGGTCGGCGAGGTGAACGGGCTTTCCATGGTCTGCACGATCTCGGGCGTCCTGCGCGGGATGCTCCCGGACGGCACGCCCGTTACGAAGGGCATGAAGTCCGGAGACGTCGACCCGCGCGGCAATATCCAGAACTGCTACACCGTCTCCGATAAGGCCAGCGCCATTGCGGGCGGCGTTCTGGAGGCAATTTTGCACACGATTCCGCTGGTAAACCGGGATACGACAATTGATTTGGAGGGAACGCTATGAAGCGCTATATGCTGCTGCCGGAAGATACGATCGAGCTTCTGCCGCAGGATGGCGAGGCGGAATGCGCCGTGTCGGTTTTCTGCGAGCGGACGCTCATTTTATTCCCTTGCAGCAAAATTGAATCGGTTCTGCTGCTTCGGAACGTCCGCGAGGACCGGAGAAAGCCGGAAGACTGCCTTTGTATCTGCGCGCATGATGCGCTCTTTGACGCGCCGCAGGAGGTGCTGGTTCCGATCGCAAGGCCAGATTTTGCGGCATTTCGGGCAAAGCTTGCGGCAGTGCGGCCGGAGCTTTTTACAGCGCTTTCCGAGCGCGAGGATGTGCGCGAGACCTGCGACCAGACGGGAAGCCATCTGCACAGGCACGGATGATGTATGCTGCCGGAGCTTTCTGCGGAAACTAACAGTATTCTGCAAGGAAGGAGGCGCGGCATGAAAAAACGCAGCCAAGCGCGCCGCAAGGGCGAGACCTGGTGGCCGGGGCACGCGGAAACTGACCCGCAGGGAAGTTGGACGGGAAAGCCCGAGGACCCAATGGAAACACCCGTACAGGACGCGGACGATTTATAGAACAAAAATGCGCCCCGTTTGGGGCGCAGCCGCCATAGGAGGATGGAACAATGAGAAGACAGGACCGGGAAGTGAGCGAGCGGGCAAAGATCGACGAGGTTATTGAGAGCTGCGACTGCATTCGGCTGGGGCTGAACGCGGAGGATGGCGCATATATTGTGCCGCTGAGCTTCGGCTACGCGCCGGAAGAGCCCGCGAAGTTTTATTTTCACAGCGCGACGGAGGGCCGGAAGGTTTCGATGATCGGAAGCGGCACCAAGGCGGGCTTTGAGCTGGACGGCGCGCACCGGCTCGGAGAAGCGGAGCTCGGCTGCAAGCATACCTATTTTTTTAAAAGCGTCATTGGAACTGGCTTTGTCCGACCGGTGGAGGATCTGGATGAGAAAAAGCGCGCATTGTCACTTATTATGGCGCACTACCGCAAGGACCGCGCGTTTTCATTTACCGACGGGCAGGCGCGCACGGTTGCGGTATTCTGCCTGACGGTAGATCAAATGACGGCCAAGGAGCACACCTGAGGAGGAAAACGATGAACGATTTTGAACAGCAGTATCTGCCCGAGGCCTACCGGCCGCTATCTCCGTGGGCATATTTTGGGCTCAGCATTTTATACGCAGTGCCGTTCGTGGGCTGGATTTTTCTGATTGCCCATGCAGTGGCAAGCCGGAACATCAATAAGCGGAACTACGCCCGAAGCTTCTTCTGCATCTACATATTAGCCGCCGTGTTGATTTTGCTCTTGAGTTTCGCGGGCTTGCGGCTCGATCTGTCACAGTTCGCCGTACCGATGTAAAAAACAACGCAATAACGGAAAACGCGCCGCACGGGACTCCGTGCGGCGCAATCGCTTTTTTGATAATTTTAGCCGATATGAAGAATGGTGGTTGCGAAGGTGAAGTAGACGAGCAGGGACAAAAAGTCCACGATCGTCGTGATGATCGGGGAAGCCATGACCGCAGGGTCAAAGCCGAGCTTCTTGGCCAGCAGCGGAAGCGTTCCGCCGACGAGCTTTGCAAGGAAGACCGTCACGGCCATGGAAAGGCTCACGACGAGCGCGACCCACGCATTGACCGATTCGGACCGCAAGAGCAGATGGTCGACCAGCATGACCTTCGCGAAGCAGGCCACAGCCAGGCAAATACCGCAGAGGACAGCCACGCGGATCTCCTTCCAAACGACCTTGAAAATGTCGCGGAATTCAATTTCGTCCAGACTGATACCGCGGATGACCGTGACACAGGCCTGCGAGCCGGAGTTGCCGCCCGTGTCCATCAGCATCGGGATAAACGCTGTCAGGCATGGAAGTACACCCAACGCGTCTTCAAAGCTTGTGATGACCAGCCCCGTGAGCGTTGCTGAGATCATCAGCAGCATCAGCCACGGAATGCGGTTTTTCCAGATTTCAAACGGTGAGGAACGAAGATAGGGATGCTCGGACGGCAGCATAGCGGCCATCTTTTCCATATCCTCCGTCGCCTCGTCCTGCATGACGTCCATCGCGTCGTCGAAGGTGACGATACCGACGAGGCGGCTCTCGGTGTCGACGACAGGCAGCGCGAGAAAATCGTATTTCGAGAACATCTGCGCGACCTGTTCCTGATCGTCCAGGGTGTTCACGGTGATGACGTGGTCGGTCATGATGGACTCGATCGTCGCGTTGTCGTCTTCGCAGAGAAGAAGGTCCTTGACCGAAACGAGACCAATTAACTTGTGACCCTTCGTCACGTAGCAGGTGTAGATCGTCTCCTTGTCGATGCCTGTCCGGCGGATGCGGAGAATCGCTTCGCCGACCGTCATGTTCGGCCGCAGGGAGACGTATTCGGTGGTCATGATCGAGCCGGCGGAATCCTCGGGATAGCGCAGGATCTCGTTGATCTGCTTGCGCATCTCGGGGTCGGCCTGCGTTAAGATACGCTGGACGACGTTGGCCGGCATTTCTTCGACGATGTCAACCGCGTCGTCGACATAGAGCTCGTCAATGACCTCTTTGAGCTCGCTGTCAGAAAAGCCGCGGATGAGAAGCGCCTGCGCGTCTGTTCCCATTTCGACGAACGTCTCCGCCGCCAGCTCCTTGGGGAGCAGGCGGAACAGAAGCGGGAGCTTGCTCTCGGGCAGCTCGTCGAAAACCGCGGCAATGTCGGCGGGGTTCATGGTGCTGAGGATGTCCCGCAGAGAGTGATACTTCTTGTCGTCGAGCAGAAGCGTCAGCGTGTTCTCTACGGAGAAATTATGTTCTGCCATAGGTCTTTCCTCCTAACAAGATTTTACTTAGGAAGTAAGACACGTCGCAGGCAAATCAGCAAAGGGCGAACGGCGCGCACGAAGGCGGCTCGAGCCCGGAGCAACTTCGGCCTGCTGATGTGCCGCTACTACTTCCTGCGTCCATTCTGTTTTCCCCCTTTTTTGGTCAGATATGTTGTGGTCAAAAAATGCTGTCTGCATCAAGACCCACCATATATATTATGAAACTTCTTGACGTTTGTCAATCGGAAACCCCGGAAAAAAGTTTAAAAATTGCAGAATGGAAATACCAGTTGGATTTCCGCGCGTAATGTGCTAGAATACAATAAAATAGCAGAGAAAACAAAGCGGTGGGAGAAAGCATATGGCAACGGAAAAGCTCTTTTATGAGAACGTATACTGTAAGGTGTTTCAGGCGAAGGTTCTGTCCTGCGCGGCGGGAAAGCACGGATTTGACGTGGTGCTGGACAAAACGGCCTTTTACCCCGAGGGCGGCGGACAGCCGGGCGATACCGGTTATCTTGCGGACGTGCGCGTAACGGATACGCACGAAGCAAATGGCGAGATCGTCCACTACTGCGAAAAGCCGCTGGATGTTGGAAGCAACGTTGAGGGACGAATCGACTGGGAACGCAGGCTCAGCCTCATGCAGCTGCACTCCGGCGAGCACATTCTCTCCGGCATCGTCCATCGGCGTTTCGGCTACGACAACGTGGGCTTCCATATGGGGGCCGACATGGTGACCATCGACTTTTCCGGCATGCTCACGGAGGAAGACCTGAAGGCCGTCGAGCGTGAGGCGAACGAGGTCGTCTGGGAAAACCGCGAAATCAAAATTACATTCCCCTCCGCGCAGGAGCTCGAGCAGATTCCGTACCGGAGCAAAAAGGCGCTCACAGGAGACGTGCGGATCGTGACGATCGAAAATGCCGATATCTGTGCCTGCTGCGGGACACACGTGACACGGACGGGCGAGATCGGCCTTATCAAGATTTTCTCCTGCGTGAAGTTCCACGAGGGCGTGCGGCTGGAGATTCTCTGCGGCATGCGCGCATACGACTATGTGAACCGGCTCATGGAGCAGAACCGGAAGAATTCCGCGCTTCTTTCCGCGAAGCCCACCGAGACGAACGCTGCGGCGGAAAGAATGGCAGAGGAGCTCGCGGGGGTCAAATACCGCGTATCGCAGCTGGAAAACGAGCTGTTCGCGCTGAAGGCCAAGGCCTACGCGGGAATGGCCGATGTGCTGCTGTTTGAGAGCGCCATGAGTCCCGACGCAGTGCGGAGATTCGCGGACGCGATCCTTGCAGGCTGCACGGGAAGAATCGCGATTTTTGCGGGGGACGATGAAGCAGGCTATAAATACGCACTGTGCCAAAAAGACGGCGACCTGCGCCAGACGGTCAAGGCGCTCAATGCCGCATGCAATGGACGAGGCGGCGGCAAGCCGTTTTTCGCGCAGGGCTCGGTGCAGGCATCGCGTGCGCAGCTTGAGGCGTTTTTTGCCTCGCTCGGGTGATACAGAAAGGAGAATCGACATGCTGCAGGATATTGCGCCGCATATTTATCGGAACCAGATGTCATGGAAGGCGCCGGACGCGGACGATTTTGTGCTCTGTTACCGGGGAAGGACGCTCTACTGCAAGGTAGAAGACCGGAACCTCGTCTTGCCGCGCGTGAAGGATGTAGCCGCCGACGCCCTGCAATACGCGTTTTCCATCGACGAGCGGGCGGACTATCTGCTCTCGGACGCGGAATTTGAAGAAAAAGACGGCTTTTCTTACTTAGATACCGGAAAGCTCCGCAGCCTCGCCCTTGGGCCCGCGCTCATGGCGGCGGCAGCGGGGGAGAGCCTGTATCGCTGGTACTCGAGCCAGCGGTTCTGCGGCCGGTGCGGCAGGCCCATGGAAAAGAGCAAGATTGAGCGGGCGATGGTCTGTCCCGCATGTTCTAATACGGTGTATCCCAAGATCTGCCCGGCGGTCATCGTTGCGATTCACGACGGCGACCGGCTGGTGCTCACGCGTTATAAAGACCGCCCCTTCAAGCACTATGCGCTCGTCGCGGGTTTCAACGAAATCGGCGAGTCGATCGAGGAAACGGTGCACCGCGAAGTGCTCGAGGAGACGGGGCTGCGCGTAAAGAACCTGCGATTTTATAAATCGCAGCCTTGGGTCTTTACGGATACGCTGCTCTTCGGCTTTTTTGCCGAGCTCGACGGCAGCGACAAAATCACCGTGCAGGAGGACGAGCTCGCGGAGGCGGGCTGGTTCCATCGCAGCGAGATTCCCGAGGACCAGAGCCGTATCAGCCTGACAGGCGAAATGATGGAGCAGTTTCGGAAAGGACTGGCGTAATAAATGAACGAAAACGAACGCGAGAAGAAGCAAATGGAGCCCGCGAATGATGCGGAAACGCAGAAGCAGGCGCAGATCGACCAGCGGCGGCGGATGATTCAGCTGCTTGCAGGAACGTACCTGCTGTATCTGGCCTATCAGCTGATATCGAGCGCGGTGCAGGAAGCTGCGTGGTCCACGATGAAGATCGTGAGCCTGATTGCCGGGGTTATCTTTGGCCTGACGGGTGCGGCGCTTCTGATTTTCAACGTGCGCGCGGAGCTGAAGCGTGCCAGAGAGATGACAAAGCCGAAAGAGAAGGAACAAGGAGAAGACGAGCGATGAACAATTCCATGAACGATCTGATGAATCTGATTTCCGTTCTCTGCGGCGGATACTGCCTGTACACGTGGTTCCGGCTGGTGCGGGAAAAGAAGCTGTTTGAAAACGCAATTCTGCTGCCCAAGGACAGAAAGCCCGAGGACTGCGTCGACGAGGACGCATATATCCGCATCCTCCGCCCAAAGCTTGGCATTCTGGGACTGGTGGTTTTCCTGTTTGGCGTGTTTTCAGCCATCAATGATCGGTGCGACCCGCCGATTCTCGAGTTCCCGCTGATCTTTATCCCGTGGGGTGTGGAGGCGGCCGTGCTGATCTGGTACGCCGTGAGCAGCTCGCGCGCGATGAAGGACTACTTCTAAAAGACGAATCTGTCCCCGGTCAAAATGCTGGCCGGGGGCATTTTTTGCGCGATTGCGGTTGTAAAACGCGATTTGGTGTGATAAACTAACTTGGTTATGAAATCATTTCATTTATTGGAGGGCAAACCCATGTAGCGTGCTGGAACGGAACGAAGAAACTAGAATTTGGAGGAGAATACATGGCTACCCTGAAAGAAGAAATCTCCCGGCGCAGAACGTTTGCGATCATCTCGCACCCCGACGCCGGTAAAACGACGCTGACCGAAAAGTTCCTGCTCTACGGCGGGGCAATTGCGCAGGCAGGCGCGGTCAAGGGCAAGAAGAATTCGCGCGCGGCGGTCTCCGACTGGATGGAGATCGAAAAGCAGCGTGGCATTTCGGTCACGTCTTCCGTCATGCAGTTCCAGTATGAGGGCTACTGCATCAATATTCTGGATACCCCGGGACACCAGGACTTCTCGGAGGACACGTACCGCACGCTCATGGCCGCGGACTCGGCGGTCATGGTGATTGACGGCGCGAAAGGCGTGGAGCCCCAGACGAGAAAGCTCTTCAAGGTCTGCGCGATGCGCCACATTCCGATTTTTACGTTCATCAACAAAATGGACCGCGAGTCGCGCGACCCCTTTGATCTGCTCGATGAGCTCGAGAACGAGCTCGGCATTGAGACCTACGCCTGCAACTGGCCGATCGGTTCGGGCAAGGAATTTCAGGGCGTGTACGACCGCAGAGCCGGACAGCTGCTGTTCTTCTCGGGCATATCGGGCAAGAACCGGGCAGACAAGCTGGAAATCGACCTCGACGATGCCAAGGTTTCCGAGCTCATCGGCGAGAAGCGGCACGCGCAATTAAAGGACGATGTGGAACTGCTTGGCGCGGGACGTGAGTTCGACATGGAGGAAGTGCAGCGCGGAGAGCTGTCTCCGGTGTTCTTTGGCTCGGCGCTTACGAACTTCGGCGTGGAGCCGTTCCTCGAAGAGTTTCTGCGCATGACCCCGAGCCCGCTGCCACGTGTGGCAGACTGTGGTGAGATTGATACGTTCAGCCCTGATTTTTCGGCGTTCGTCTTCAAAATCCAGGCGAATATGAACAAGGCCCACCGAGACCGGCTTGCCTTCATGCGTATCTGCTCGGGCAAGTTCGAGCGCGACGCGGAATATTACCACGTGCAGGGAAACAAAAAAATGCGCCTTTCCCAGCCGCAGCAGCTGATGGCCTCCGAGCGCGAAATCGTCGACGAGGCGTACGCGGGCGACATCATCGGCGTGTTTGACCCCGGCATTTTCTCGATCGGCGACACGATCTGCACGCCGGGCAAGAAATTCAAGTTCGGCGGCATCCCGACCTTTGCGCCCGAACACTTCTCGCGCGTGAGCCCCAAAGACTCGATGAAGCGCAAGCAGTTCATCAAGGGTACGGAGCAGATCGCACAGGAGGGCGCAATCCAGATCTTCAAGCTGCCGAATTCCGGCATGGAGGAGGTCATCGTGGGCGTGGTCGGCACGCTGCAATTCGACGTGTTCCAGTACCGCATGAAGGGCGAGTACGGCGTGGATCTGCGGATGGAAGGACTTCCGTATGAGTACCTCCGGTTCATCGACAAAGCGCCAGTGGCCGACCTCAAGGATTTGAACCTGTCTTCCGACGTGGAGCTCCTGGAGGACTACAAGGGAAGAAGCCTTCTCGTCTTCGCGTCCAACTGGTCGATCGATTACACGATCAAGCGCAATCCGGGTTTGAAACTCTCCGAGACGGCGCAGAACTGGTAAGGTACGTGGGTCGATGTGGGCATCGCCCCCTACGCAGCCATCTGACATCACGTGTTTGTAGGGGCCGATGCCCACATCGGCCCATCTGTGGTGTACGATGATTTTGCGTCGTTCACAAAAAATTCACAAATATTTTTCGCCGGGTGGATGGAAAATCCGCCCGGTTTTTTCTTGAATTAGAAAATACAGGAAACTTAATTGAAACAAAAATGTAACAAATATAAAACAAATGGATACAAATTGTGCTGAAACGCGAAAAGAACCACAAGCGCTTGTAGTCAAGGGGTTCAGAATCTTAATTTCTCTTAAATCTCCACAAAATAGTTGCAAATTTTAATTTTTATGGTAAACTTAGAAAGAACAATCCCCGCAGAAGCGGGAAAACATGGAAGGAAATTGAGAGGTGTTCTTTATGAAGAAGAAATTGAGCAGACTCTTATGCGCGCTCCTCGTGATGACGATGGTGCTCGCAATGGTTCCCGCCGTCTCGGCGGCAGGAACTGGAAAGTCGGCGGATGACCCTATCGTACTATATGATGGACAGACGTCATCAGACGTCCCCAAATGCACGGGCAATCATACGCTGACGGCTACATTCTATGAAGTCTTTGGCAGCACAGAAAGCAGGACCACAAAGTATGTTTCGTTCAATTCCAAAACGGGGTTGATTACTGCAAAAGACGCTACATACAAGAACGGTACGTGGGGCGTTGTGAAAGCTGTTTTCAGCTGCAAAAATTCTGACTTAACGGATAATGTGCGTTATTATAAGGTCTTCGACAATGCGAAAAGCATCACGTTGACGGATGAAAGCGGCACAAAAATTACAAACTCTCTGCGTGCGACAGCGGGCGGTGCGAACGTCTATTTTACCGGCTATACCGGCAACCCTGCTTTGATTAGCGTTTCGACGGACGACAAAACAATCGCGACAGCTGAGATTAACGAGACGGGCTACAGCGCAAAGAAGCCGTATTTTACGGTTACGGCGGTGGGCGAAGGAACAACAACGCTGTACGTTACGATTGATCAGGGCAGAAGCACTGAAAAAACGACTTCCTATCTGGTCATTACGGGAAGAAGCGGCGTTCTGACGCTCAAGAAAGGCACTGAGGTCATTTCCCAGAGCAACTATAGAACGGATGAAGTGAAAGACGGGACGTTAAGTGCGTCCGTGGACGATACACTGACTCTGACCCCGAGCGCCGATTCCACGCTCGGAAATGTCTCTGATGTTAAATGGGTCGTGAATGATGCCAAGGATCTTGAGACTTACGGTCTTAAGGACGAGACTCCGGCGGATGTTACGTTCGAGAAGGTGGACGCAAAAACAAAGGCGGCGACCTTCCGATTCGAGCGCTCCGGCGTGGCTGTGCTCAAGGCAAAGCTTGGCACAGAGTCTGCGGTAGTCATTGTAAACATCGTCAGCAACATTCGGAAGGTCGCGATTGAGGGCACTTACACTGACGATAAGGCGCTCATTGACGACGGCCAGATGAACAATAACGGAAAGCTCAATCTTTCCGTGAAGGTCACGCCGGATGCGAACAAAGGCGACGCAGTAAGCGCAAAGTGGACAATCACAAGCGGCTCCGATTTCGTCGCATACGAAAAAAACGCTGACAGCAAAATCGACGTTGACGATAACACGGTTGCGACTGGCAAGGCTGTTACCCTGAAGGCGAAGAGAGCCGGTACGTTTACGATCAAGGTTGAACTCGGCGGCAAGTCGGACGAGCTGACCATGAAGATCAACAAGCAGGGAACTGTCATCCAGATCAAGAGAATTCCGACAAATAAGCTGCGCGCAACGGTACGTGCCGGAACGGCGGACGAGATCGTTCAGCAGATGAACGAGAATGTTCTTTATAACTCCATTACCGCGATTGACAGCGAGGGCTACAATGTGCAGGTCCCTGTCAGATGGTATGACGCACAGATCAGCTCGGATAAGAAGAGCGCAACGGTTTCCGGCTATGCCGTGACCACGCGCGAGGGCGACACAAACACGTATGAATACGATGCAAACTGCAGCAAGAATATCACCGCGGAGGCCACGTTGACCGACGATGCGGCGGTTACAAAAGTCGAAATCACCAGCAACAAGGATCTGGCCATCGCGGACGACCGCGTGACGCTGACGGCAAATGCCGAGGTCATGCCGTCCAATGCGACAGTCAAGTATCAGTGGTATGTCAATGGAAAGTCCATCAAGGACGCGACCAGCAAGACGTATACCTACACGATCCCGAAGGCTTCCTCCGACAGCAGCACGTCCTATAAGTTCAAGTGCGAAGTGACCGCCACCTATAAGGGCGAATCCACAAGCACCATGTCCAAGGAATATACCGTCTCGGTTTCCAGAGACTACGCCGTCAGCGTTTCCACCTCGACCGGCAAGACCAGCTTCACCGTCGGTGATAAGCCCGAACTCGAAGCAACGCTTACCTATAAGGGCAGCAAGGTTTCCAACCCCTCCGTCACTTGGAAAATCTATGACGAGAAGGAAAACTCCATTGATTCCAACGTTGCGACCCTCTCTGCCAGCGGCAGCGCGGCTACGTTGACCACCAAGGCGGTCAAGAAAGCATCCGGCGACAAGATCGTTGTCCGTGCGACGATCTCGGCCAACGGCCAGAGCTTCTCCAGCAGCGAGACGCTGACCATCAAGCCGGCTGAGGCCAGCACGGTCAAGCAGTCCGTCGGCTCCGGCGCGGCGCTCAAGGCTTCCAGCATCACCAGCGCCGTCACCAAGGCTGCGGGCTCGAACGCGAAGCTTTCCTACATTATTTTCAACACGCCGAAGAGCTGCACGCTGCAGAAGAGCTCCTCTTCCTCCTCTTCCATCGGCGATACGAAGTGCTACGTCTCCACGACCTCCGGCCAGAAGCTCTCCGACGTTTACGTCAAGACCTCTGCCTCCAGCGCTTCCGTCACCTACACCGCCTATGACGCTGACGATTACGTTCTGGCTACCGGTACGGTGAGCTTTGACGCGAACGATTCCGGCGACACCATCACCGCCTCCGGCGCAAGCCTCAAGACCATCGGTGCGGCCGACCAGATCACGGGCGAATACGCCAAAGCCGACTATGTGAAGTTCGATCTTCCGAGAGCAAGCGAGGGCAAGCTCTACTACGACTACACCACTATCTCCGACTTCGGCGGCGAGGTCAAGGAATCCGACAAGTACTACCTCGACGCAAGCAGCTCACAGAACGACATTGAGGACGTGTACTTCCTGCCCGCAGCCGGCGTGACCGGTAAGTTCAAAATCGATTATACGGCGTATTCCTCTTCGAACTCCGACCTCGGCAGCGGCACGATCACCGTAAACATCAAGAGCAAGACCGCTTCCGATAAGTTTACTGACGTGTCCACGAAGACCGGCTTCCAGTGGGCGGCCGACTCCATCGACTTCGGCGCTGACAACGGCATCATCAAGGGCGCTACCACCTACACCTTCGCGCCCTCGCAGAGCCTGACCCGCGCCCAGCTCGTCACGATCCTCTACCGCGCGGCAGGTTCGCCCTCCGTCTCCGGCGTGACGAACCCGTTCAAGGACACGAAGTCCGATTACTACACCAACGCCATGCTCTGGGCATACAAGAACTCGATTGTCACCGGCACGAGCGCCACGACGTTCAGCCCCGACTCTCCCGTCACCCGTGAGCAGATCGCGGCCATCCTATACCGCTACATGGGCTCGCCCACGGCGACCGGCTCTCTGACCGGCTTCACCGACCGCGCCAATGTCAGCACCTACGCCACCACCGCCATGCAGTGGGCCATCGGCAAGGGCTACATCACCGGCATCGGCACGAAGCTCGACCCGAAGGGCAACGCCACCCGCGCGCAGGTCGCTGTCATCATCCACCGCTTCCTGACCAAGTAATCGGTCAAAGAAGTCCATCATCAAGCGCAAGGCTCCCGGTTCCTAGAACCGGGAGCCTTTTCGTAATTTTTATGCTGAAATGTCCTGAACATTGCGTAGGGGTGGACGACCTTCAAAAAATGTGTAGGGGCGGACGACTTTCAAAAAATGCGTAGGGGCGGACGCCTCTGTCCGCCCAATGGAAGTATCGTATTCGCCGGAGATTTTCGCGTTTCGGACATGCGCTTTGCTGGGCGGACAGAGTCGTCCGCCCCTACGGATAACCGGGAAGATTTCCCAAATTATGTTCATGCAAACAAAAAGAAACGTACCGTCCCGAGACGATCGGGACGGTACGTTTGTTATTCTGTGATCGACCAGTTCTCACCGTCGAAGAAGACGGAGGCGTAGAAGCTCTGATACTGCGGGTTCTCAATGGACTCCGGCAGGACATCCTGCTCTGTATCTGCCTCGTCGTCTGCTGAAGGCTCGGGGAGATCGGCAGAGGCGGGAAGGGTGATGTTCGTGCAGGTGTAATAGCCGCTGAGGCTTAGGAGCGTGCCGCCGTCCGTGGTCTGCATGGCGTACACATCGCCGACCGTCACATCCGAGACCAAAACCTCGCTGCGCGACCAGCCGTTTTCAACGAGCAACGCGTCGAGGCTTCCGAGAAGCCCATCGTCCCCGCCGGTCAGGGGAAGGCTCGAAAGCGCGTCCTGCAAAACCGCAGAGACGGCAAGCTTCGCGTCCTCGCTCAAGCTCAGAATGGGGCAGATGGAATCGTAGTCGTAGGAAAGGGAATAGTCGTAGGGGCGGAAGATGTCGAAGTCTGCCAGCGAGAAGCTCAGCGTGCTGCCGACGGAAATGCCGCTCAGAGTCTGCAGCGTCTTGGCCGGGATCACGCAATAGTCCGCGCCGTTGAGTTGGACGTCCATTTCTGAGTCGTAGTCGTTGTAGACATCGACCGTGCCGAGACTGAACAGCACCTCGAACGACCGGTTCGACGCCGGTACGCTGTCGGTGAGCACTTCGCCCGCGTCCGTCTTGCAGCTGGCTGTGACGACGGAATCTGCATGCAGGGGAGAAAGCTGCAAGGAAGAACCGGCTGAAAGCGTTGTGTAATACGCGCCGTCGATCGAGAGGTCAACGCTGATGCTTGAACTGTTCCAGACGTACAGGCTCGTGTAGTCAAGGTCGAGCGAGAGCTGCGTCGGCTGCATGAGGTTGACGGTCGTCGACTTTTCAAAATCCTGCCCGACGCTCGATGTGTAGGATACGTCCAGATCGTAAAGTCCGGGGTAGAGCGAATCGAATTTCGCTTCTGCGCGCACGAGGTTCGATGCATCCGGCGTATAGCCCGCGCTGTCGGCAATGTCGGCCGACTCGACCGGGACGCTCTCGGCTTGCGCGTCTCCTGCGGTGACGGATGCGCCCGCGACGTTTGTGGAAACGTCCAGTTCACATGTGTCGACCAGTACACGGTAGGTTGAAAATGGGAAGCCGCCGCGCTTTTCAACGTGCAGGCAGGGACTGCCCTCATCAGCAAGCTGCGCCGTCTGCTGCCGGAAGGCCGCGCTTTCGCGGTAAAGGGCGAACATGGGGGAAAGCGCGTCCTCGGTGAAATCGCCGCTTCCGGAGGGCGCTGCTACCGCGCGCAGCCGCTCAAAATCGCCGCTTGCCAGCGCCGCCTGAAATTCTGCCGCGGTCTTTTCCAGCGTATGCTCCCGGGAAATGCGCCACAGCGCCAACGCGCCGCCTGCAACCAGAACCGCGCACAACACGCCCGCAGCGACACGCCGGGACGCGCCTGAGGGTTTTGCGGCTTCAGGGGTATTCGCACGGGGCGTATAGATCTGAACATCGTCCTCCGGCACGTGACCGCAGGCGGGGCAAGCGCCGCTGCCGCTTTTGGCCTTTGCGCCGCATTTCGGACAAATACGAGACATAAGAATCTTCCTTTGTTACTCGAACTGATCAAAACGCGCCAAAATCGCGCGTTTCAAATCGAACTACAGTATACTCAGAAGGTATACAAAAGTCAATCCCTTGGGCGTCTTTTCTCGTGCAGCACAATATACAATATATTATAGTAAGATCGGAATTGGCATGACTTGCAATCTCATTGTAGGGGTCGATGCCTGCATCGCCCCCTACGCATGAAAGCTGGTACGTTACGAAAAAATCTCCCAGCTCCACACGGAGCCGGGAGAATTATGGTGCCGGTGACCGGGCTCGAACCGGTACGAGTTTTACCTCACGGGATTTTAAGTCCCGGGCGTCTGCCAATTCCGCCACACCGGCAAATCAGCTTCTATATACTACCACGAACGCTGCGCGCCGTCAAGCAAAAACATTTCCTGTGAGTTTGTTCGATTCCGTCCGAGACGGACAGAGCAGGGAAATGCTGCGTTTACATAAAGAATCAGGTCTTTAAGGCAAAATTAAGGATTTGTAACCAAAATGTAATTGCTCTTTCCCGCAAACGATGCTAAACTAACCTTAGAAAGCGGGATCATTCTATCCCAAACATGATTTTGGTAGGAGGAAAAGGAATCATGAAAACAAGTAAAAGATTACTGAGTATCGTCCTGATGCTCGCCATGCTTGTGAGTATGTTCACAGTCATGGCCTTTGCCGGCGATAAGGTAAAAGTTACCTTTGATATTGGCAAGGGCGGAACAGCCTCGATCGGAAATAAAACACTGAAAAGCGGAGAGTATAGCTTCACGCTTGCGGAAATCAACAACGCGTATGTCGTTGTGAGTCCCAAGTCCGGCCACGTCGCGGACGTGATGATCGGCGACGCGAAACTGGATCAGGCGCAGGCAAACTATGGTTTCAGCCTGTCATCCGATATGGATGGCAAAACGATCAAGATTACCTTTAGCGAGAAGGATGCCGGCGGAGAACCCGAACCCACTCCCGATCCCGAACCCTCTACGAATGTTAATCTGAGAATCGGCATGTGGGCAAGCGATGTTCAGAACGCCGAAATCCTGCGCGATGGCAAAGCGCTTGACATCACGACGGCAGTTTCCTTTACTCAGGAAGAGCTCAATAGAGGCGTTACGCTGACAGCTCGTGCAGACAACAATACGTATTCGGTCAAGTGGACGCTGAACGAAGGTACGCCGGTAGAAGGCAAAACGTTCACGCTTCCGACAGACCTCAAGAATGACAGCAAGTTGTTTGTCGAGTTTACGGTCGACACCAAGCCGGAGCCTGAAACAAAACATACGCTGACGGTTTCCTCGAAAGATGACTCGATGGGTCTTATCCAGTATGGTGAGAACGAGAAGAAATCCATTGACTTCAGCCTCGAAAAGAAGGAAAAGGTTACTGTAAAGGCTGTTGCCAAGAAGGGTTACGAGTTTGTCGAGTGGAGAGCGGATGGCATCGAGCTTACCCGCAGCCAGAAGCAGGATGCCACGCTGAAAATCACTATGCCCGACAATGACGTCAAGGTTACGGCTGTGTTCCAGAAGAAAACTGTTTCCGGAGACTACAAGCTGACGCTCGATGTGAGCAGACATGGCGATGTCTATGAGAACAGCACAAGAGGCGACGACGCGAAGAGCTATTATTGGCTCGACGATGACGACGAGCTCACCTTCAAGGCTGTTGCCGACAAGGGCTACGAGGTTCGTTGGCGCATTGACAAGGGCAGATGGAACTACACCTCGAAGATCACTGTCAACGCGCGCGACATGGGCTGGGACAACGCGACGCTTGATATCGACTTTGTCTCTTCCAGCTCCACGCCTAGCTCCAAGAACTACACACTGAGCATCGACATCACCGGCGGCAAGCATGGCACGCTCAGCTACAAGAACAGCACCGTTTCCGACGGCAAGACCTACTCCCTCGAAAAGAACGACACCATGACCTTCAAGGCAGAAGCCGACAAGGGCTACGTGGCGGCATGGAAGTTCGGTACCGAGACTTATGTCGGCAGCAGCTACACCGTCAAGATGGGCTCAAAGGACGCGACGCTCTATGTCAGCTTCGTTGACAAGAATGACTATCGTTGGGGAAATCTGCCGTTCCACGATGTGACGAACCGCGACTGGTACTATGACGACGTTCTGTACGCCTACATCAACGGCCTCATGGACGGCATCTCCATGACGAGCTTCGGCGCGGACCAGAACACCACGCGCGGCCAGGTCGTCACCATCCTGTGGAGACTGACCGGCGAGCCCAGAGCGGCCAGAAACAACCAGTTCACGGACGTTTCGTCCAACGCATATTACAACACCGCGATTTCGTGGGCGGCCGAGAACGGCATCGTCAAGGGCTATGATTCCAAGACCTTCCGTCCGAACGCGAACGTCACCCGCGAGCAGCTGGCAGCGATCCTGTACCGCTATGCCGAGTACATGAACCTCTCTACGAAGGGCGCTTCCAACCTCACCAAGTTCGATGACTACTACACCATCGGCACGTGGGCAAGAGACTCCCTGGCATGGGCGAACTACCATGGCCTCATCAACGGCGTTGACAGCTACCACATCGACCCCAAGGGCAACACCACCCGTGCGCAGCTGGCAGCCATCCTGCACCGCTTCGCCGTGGAATTCGCCTGATCCCGGTATAATGAAAGGACCTCCCTCACGGGAGGTCCTTTTTTGCACCGATCTTTCTTAAAATTTGTGGGCGTCACCCCTACGCAAGCTCCGGAAGAATACACCCTAAGAATGCAGAAAAAACGCTCCTCGGAAGAGGAGCGTTTTGTGTTTTACTCAGACGTTGGCGATGAGCTCGATTTCGACCTTTGCGTCTTTGGGCAGGCGCGCGACCTGAACGGCGGAACGGGCAGGGCAGGCGCCTTCGGGGAAAAACTCAGCGTAGACCGCGTTCATGGCAGCAAAGTCGTTCATGTCGGCGAGGAAGACGGTGGTCTTCACAACGTCCGCCATGGAGCCGCCGGCAGCTTCCACGATGGCCTTGCCGTTTGTGAGCGACTGCTTCGTCTGCGCGGAAACGTCCTCGGGCATGACGCCGGTCGCCGGGTCGATGGGCAACTGGCCGGAGACAAAGACGAGAGAGCCTGCCTTGGTCGCCTGCGAGTAGGGGCCAATCGCGCCGGGCGCGTTGGTGGTGGCGATAACTTCTTTCATGGTAAAAATCCTCCTTGAATAAATTGATGATGCTCAGGCTTTTTTGGTTGCCTGCTCGAGCGCTGTTGCCAGCTGGTCGGGACAGGATGTGGGCTTGTAGCCGCAGCGGATACCGCGCAGGCGGGCGATGACCTCATCGACGGGCATACCTTCAACGAGCCGACCGATGCCCTGCAGGTTGCCGCTGCAGCCGCCGATATATTCTACGTTTCTGAGCTTGCCGTCCTCGATGTCAAATAAGATCCGGCTCGAGCACGTGCCCTTTGTCTTGTATTCGTAATGCATGGTATTCTTCCTTTCTATACGGTCAGGTCGCAAAATTCCGCGCCGACATAGTCACAAAGCGATTCCGGGTTCAAAAGCACCTGCGCCCCGCGCTGCCCGGCAGAAACGCCAATCTCGTCATACAAAATCGCCGTTTCGTCGATGAATGTCGGGAAGTGCTTTTTCATGCCGATGGGGCTGCATCCGCCGCGGATATAACCCGTGAGCGGCAGAAGCTCCTTGACGTGAATCAGCTCGACCTTTTTATCCTTCGCGGCCTTTGCGGCTTTTTTTAAATCCAGTTCGCAGCAGACCGGGATGCAGAAGACAAGGTAGCCCTGCTTTTCGCCCCGGGCGACGAGCGTCTTGAAAATCTGCTCCGGCGGCTCGCCAATGCCCTCGGCGGCGTGAAGACCGCTGAGATCGTTCTCGTCATACGCGTATTCGCGCGCCTCATACGGAAGTTTTGCCGCGTCCAATAGCCGCATCACATTTGTTTTGTTCATACTTTCGCCTCCAACCGGCGGAAATTCCGCGGGTTTTCGCCCGCGCGCCATCATTATACCCGATTGCGCGCAAACTTGCAAGACGCATGTAAATTTGCTATAATACCAGCCGATAAGAAGAAAGGGGAGAGCGCAATGTCAATTGAAAAGGTAGAGGCGTATTTTGCGCAGTTTGGAATGGAGAAGCGCATTCTGGAATTTGACGTGTCGAGCGCGACCGTGGAGCTCGCGGCGCAGGCGGTCGGCGTGGAGGGAAAGCGGATCGCAAAGACGCTCTCGTTTTTGCTGGGCGATGCGTGTATCCTGATCGTTGCGACGGGCGATGCGCGCGTGGATAATAAGAAATACAAAGAGCACTTCGGGCTGAAAGCGAAGATGCTCGCGCACGACGATGTGCCGGAATACATCGGCCATGCGGTGGGCGGCGTGTGCCCATTTGCCGTGAAGGACGGCGTGAAGGTCTACTTAGATGAATCGCTCAAGCGCTTTGAAACCGTGTTCCCGGCAGCCGGGAGCGCGAGCAGCGCCATTGAGCTGACGATCCCGGAACTGGAAAAATACTCGAAATTCGACGGCTGGGTCGACGTGTGCAAGGACTGGAGAACCGACGCAGCGGAATAAAGCGGGCCGCTTCCGGGCATACTGCTTCCAAAAACCTTTGGAGGCGGGCACATGGAAGAATCGAAACGCGAAAACAAGCAGGAGTCTACGCAGGAGCTTCTGGAGCTCGGCGCGAGCACCACAAAATCGAGCAAGGGGAACATCTATACGCTCACGATCATCGGCCAGATCGAAGGCCACCAGACGCTTCCCGAGACGGTGAAGACGACGAAGTACGAGCACGTGATCCCGCTGCTGGCGGCGGTCGAGGAGTCGGAAGACATCGACGGGCTTCTGCTGTTACTCAACACCGTCGGCGGTGACATTGAAGCGGGGCTCGCGATTGCAGAGCTGATCGCGGGGATGAAAAAGCCGACGGTGTCTCTTGTATTGGGCGGCGGGCACTCGATCGGGATTCCGCTGGCCGTCTCCGCCAAGCGCGCGATCATCGCGCCGAGAGCCAGTATGACCGTGCACCCTGTGCGTATGACGGGGTTAGTTGTCGGCGCGCCGCAGACGTATCATTATTTTGACCAGATTCAGGACCATATCGTGGACTTCGTGACCGAAAACTCCCGCATTTCCCGCGAGGATTTTGAGCGCTACATGATGGCGACTGGGAACATGGCGACGGATGTGGGAACGGTCCTTTATGGCGCGGAGGCGGTCAAGTCCGGGCTTATGGACGAGCTTGGGACGCTGTCTGACGCGCTTAGCTATCTTCACCGGCAGATCGCGCGCGGAAAAAAGCGCCGCGGGGAGTCAAACGGGGAGACAAACGGCTAAAAAGTCTGGAATTATTCTCTGGGTTGTGATAATATAAATCAGTATAAGATTTTTACGCGGCCTTGGCCGCTTCAACCTTGGAGGATTGTCTATGACCTATTGGAATGCCGTTTTGCTGGGGCTGGTGCAGGGCGTGGCGGAGTTTCTGCCGATCTCGAGCTCCGGCCATCTGGCAGTGCTGCAAAACTTTCTCGCCATCGGCGACATGGAAAACCACATGCTCTTTGACGTGCTGCTGCACTTAGGGACGCTGGCGGCGGTTATTCTCGCATTCTGGAAGGATGTGCGCGAGGTCGTGACGGAGTTTGCGCGCATGCTCCACATCCGCAGAACCCCGCGAGGATTGAGGCCCAACCGGCGCGAGCGGCGGCTCATCAGCTTTCTCATCATCGCGACGCTTCCGCTCATCCCGGCGGTGTTTTTATCGAATGTGGTGGAGTCACTCTACCAGAACACGTTTTTCATTGGCTTCGCGTTTATCCTGACGGGCTTTCTGCTCTTTGCCGCCGACCGCATGGGACACGGCAACAAGGACGAGCGGAGCTCGACTACGGCGGACGCGCTGGTAGTCGGTCTTGCGCAGGCGGTCGCGGTCGTGCCGGGGCTGTCGCGCTCCGGGACGACGATCAGCTTTGGCATGCTGCGCGGCTTTGAGCGGAGCTTTGCTGTGAAATTTTCGTTTTTGCTTTCCATTCCGGCGGTGCTCGGCGCAAATCTGGTGTCGATCATCAAGGTGTTCTCGACGGGTGTGGAGTGGAGCTATGTGCCGATGTATCTGGTCGGCGTGGCCTGCGCGTTTGTGTCGGGCTACTTTGCCATCTATTTTCTGCGGCTGGTCGTCCAACGCGGAAAATTCGGCGGCTTTTGCTATTATTGCTGGGGCGCGGGGCTTGTGACGCTGCTGCTGTCCCTGATTTCCTGAAAGGATGGAGCCTCATGGCGGAAAAGCAAACAAAAAAACGTGCCTCCGGCGGCAAATCAATCGGAAAATCCTCCGGCAGCCGGAAAAGCACGTCAAAGGGCTCGAAATCCAAAGCGAAGACACAGACGCCCATCCGGCGCGAGGTCGGCGCGGGCGTGTGTCTGGTGCTGGCGCTTTGTACGGTGCTGGGCTGTCTTGGCATCAAAGGCGCGTTATTGTCGCTGCTGATCGGGCTTTTCAAGGGGCTCATCGGCTCGGGACTTTACATACTGCCGTTTTCGTTCGTGATGGGGTTTTTGATCCTGCTGCTGCATGACGGAAGACCCGTCGCGCTGCGCGTGACGTGCAGCTTTTTATTGGCCGTGACCATCGGCGCGCTGGTGCAGCTGGTGGGCGGACAGGAGGGCGCGGAATGGTCGATTGACATGTTCTCCGAGCTCTGGGACGGCGGTCTGGACGGCAGCTGCGCGGGCGTTGTGTCCGGGCTTCTGGCGCAGACGCTCGAGCTCATCATCAGCCGCATCGGCGCGGTCATTGTGCTTCTGGCAGCTTTGGCGCTGGAGCTCATTACGAGCCTTAACATGACGGTCAGCGGGATCATTACCGCGATCAAGAACCGCCCCAGAATCGAATATGACGAGCCGAAACGCGAGCATCCCGACCCCGCCGAGCGGATCGTGAACCACGTGGCGCAGAAGCACATTGACCACGTTGAGCAGCAGATGGAGCGCCGCCGCGCGAAGGCTTCGGAGTTTGATCTTCCTGTGGACGAGCCGCCGCTTCCCGTGCAGGAGCGGAAGGAAAAGTCGGAGAAAAAGCCGATGCGGCCGGACGTTTTTGTCGAGGAAAGCCGCAAGCAGCAGCGGCAGGAGGCGAGCCGGGAAGCATCCGATGGGCCGGATATTCTGGCCGTGAGATCCGAGCATCCTGCGCAGGTGGAGGTTCCGGAGCAGGAGGAGCTTCCCAAGAAGCTTCCGCCTTTGAATCTGGACGAGCTGCGCCGGGAAGAACCGCCGCTTGTCGTGCCGAACCGGACGCGGCCGGAGGAAGCAGCCGATTCGCAGGAAGAAGAACCGGAGAAGCCGGTCTTCACACCGCACCCGGCAGCGCCCGCCCCCATTTCACCTGCGCCCGAGGCTGCGTTTTTATCGGCGGCCAGTGCGGCCAATAAGCCTCTTCCGAAGCCGGAGGCGGCCGTCGCCGCGATCGAGGAAGAGCTTGCGCCGTTAGAGCCGGCAGCAGACGATAAAATCAAAAAAAACGACGTGCGCCTCGAGGCCGCGGCCATTGCGCAGGAAATCGCAAGCGCGCCCGAGCCTCCCGCGTATCAGTACCCGCCGGTATCTTTATTGAAGCAGGGCTCCGGCGCGGCGCACGACGGAACCGAGGAAATGCGCCAGAATGCCGAGAGGCTCAGCGATACGCTCAAATCCTTCGGCATTGAGGCGACGATCATCAACGTCACGCGAGGTCCTTCTGTCACGCGGTATGAGCTCGAACTCAGCCGGGGTGTAAAGCTCTCGAAGGTGACGAATCTCGCGGACGATATTGCTTTGGCACTCGGCGCGTCGGGCGTCCGCATCGCGGCGATTCCCGAGAAGATTTCCGTGGTCGGCATTGAAGTACCGAACCGCGTCGTCTCGACGGTACTTGCGCGCGACGTGATCGACTCGCCGGAGTTTGAAAAGAGCAAATCGAAGGTCTCCTTTGCTGTCGGCAAGGACATCGGCGGCAACCGCATCATCGGCGACATCGGAAGACTGCCGCACCTGCTCATCGCCGGTACGACCGGCTCCGGTAAGTCGGTGTGCATGAACTCGCTGATCATATCGCTTCTCTATAAGGCGAAGCCCGAAGAGGTCAAGCTCATCATGGTCGACCCCAAAATGGTTGAGCTCGGCATTTATAACGGCATTCCGCACCTGCTCATTCCTGTCGTGACCGACCCCAAGAAGGCGGCGGGCGCGCTGCAGTGGGCGGTGACGGAGATGATGCGCCGGTACCGTCTGATGGCAGACGCGGGCGTGCGCGATCTGGCGTCTTACAATAAAGAGGCAAGCTCGAGCGGCGAATTTGAGACGATGCCGCAGATCGTGGTCGTGATCGACGAGCTGGCAGACCTGATGCTGGTTGCGGCCAAGGAGGTCGAAGAGTCCATTTGCCGTGTGGCGCAGATGGGCCGTGCGGCGGGCATGCATCTGGTCATCGCGACGCAGAGACCTTCTGCCGACGTGATTACTGGCCTAATGAAGGCGAATATTCCGTCCCGTATCGCATTTGCGGTGGCTTCTGCGATGGAGTCTCGTATCATTTTGGATACGGCGGGCGCAGAGAAGCTGGTCGGTAAGGGCGACATGCTCTATGCGCCGCTGGGGCAGGGAAAGCCCAAGCGTGTGCAGGGCTGCTTCATCACCGACGACGAGGTGCAGGAGGTTGTGACCTTCATCAAGCGCTCGAATACGGCGGAATATTCCGACGAGGTCATGGCCGAAATTGATAAGAAGGCCGCCGAGAGCGGCAAGGGCAGCAAGGACACGTCTGCATCGAATGTATCGGTCGACAGCGCCGACGACGGCGGAGACGAAATGCTCCCGGCCGCGGTCGATGTAATCCTGGAGACCGGGCAGGCCTCCGTTTCCATGCTCCAGCGCAGGCTGAAGCTCGGTTACGCGAGAGCCGCACGCATCATGGACGAGATGGAAGAACGCGGCATTGTCGGCCACTTCGAGGGCTCGAAGCCCCGGCAGCTGCTGATTACAAAAGAGCAGTGGCAGGCCATGCAGTCCGGCCAGCAGATGCAGATCCCGGAGGAGGACTATAATCCGCCCGTCGAGGAAGAAATCCCGTAATACTTGAAATTCCGCGAAGCTTCGCGTAATTTACCCATTGTGTTTGGAAAACGCATCAAACACAAACAGGTCGTTTCGATCAGAATCAGGCGGTTGGCTGAGGCTGAGCGATGCGACCAAAAAAATTGAGGCATTGCATCCGGACACTTTTTTGCCGGAGCGAGAGCTGGAGGTACGTATGAAAAACAAAAAACACACATCCGTTGTCCGTCTGACGTCGCTGGCGCTGCTTGCTGCGCTGGTGGTCGTCCTGCAAACCGTCGCGACCGGTATCAAGATCGGCCCCGTGCCGATTTCCCTGACGCTGGTTCCTATCGTCGTGGGTGCGATTCTCTTTGGCCCGGGCGCGGGCGCGTTCCTTGGCGGCGTATTCGGCGTTGTCTGCCTGATTGCGGGCATTGCCGGAACCGACCAGTTTACGAACCTGCTGTGGGTGGCGAGCCCCTTCTGGCTGACGCTTGTCTGCGTCGGAAAGGCCGTGCTCTGCGGCTGGGTCGCGGGACTCGTCTATAAGGCGCTCTCTAATAACCAGACGCTTGGCTGCATCGCGGCGGCCATTTGCGCGCCGATTGTGAACACAGGTGTTTTCGCCGTTGGCATGCTCACGGTCTTCCGCTCTATTTTGCAGGACTTTGCGGGCGGAACGGACATCGTCTATTATTTCTTCGTGGCGTTTATCGGCGTGAACTTCCTCGTGGAGCTCGGCGTGAACGCGGTTCTGAGCGCGGCCATCGCGCGGATCGTGAAGGCCGTCCAGAAAGCGCACGGAGAGGCAAATTCGTAATTGGCAGAAAGGGGAGCGGAGCTTTCCGCTTCCCGTCTGTGCAAAGTATGGAGAATACATATGAGTAAACAAAAATTTCGCACTGCCGTCTTCGATCTGGACGGGACGCTTCTGGACACCCTGTATGATCTCGCCGCGTGCGCGGACAAGGCGCTCTCTCACTGCGGCTTGCCGGGGCATACGATGGAAGAGTACCGGACGTATATCGGAAACGGCATTCCGAAGCTTGTAGCCAGAGCTGTCCCGCCCGGAACGAGCGAGGAGGATATCCAAAAGGTTCTGAACTTCTATCTCAGCCATTACCCCGAGCACTGCGCCGAGCACACGCGGTTTTTCCCGGGCGTGGAAGAAACCATCCGGACGCTTCACGGGCGCGGCTATTTGCTCGCGGTACTGTCGAACAAGACCGAAGCGACGGCGAAGAAAATCATTGACCGCTATTTCCCGGATGCGCCGTTTCGCGTTGTCTGGGGCAACAACGGCGTAAGGCCGCTTAAGCCCGCGACGGATGCAGGATACTTGCTTCTGAGCGAGCTCGGCTGCGGGCCGGAGGAGGTCTTCTACGTCGGAGACGGCGATACGGACATGGAGTTTGCCAGCCGTATGGGCTTTTTTGCCGCCGGGGCAACTTGGGGCTACCGTCCGGCGGAGGTGCTGAAACGCTGCGGCGCGGACGCGCTGTTTTCGTCCATGGAAGAGATTCTTCCGTATCTTCCGTAGAGGGTTTTCAGAGACACCCGAAGAAACACAAACGCTGAAAGGGGAATGTATCATGCGCGAAGTGAAAAACCACATCGAGACCAACTGCGTTCAGGCGGGCTATACCCCGGGGTCGGGCGAGCCGCGCCAGATTCCAATCATCCAGTCGACCACGTTCAAATACGACACCTGCGAGGCCATGGGACAGCTCTTTGACCTCGAGGCTGAGGGGTATTTCTACTCGCGCCTGCAAAACCCGACCTGCGACATGGTGGCGGCGAAGATCTGCGCGCTCGAGGGCGGCACGGCGGCAATGCTGACGGCTTCCGGGCAGGCGGCAAACTTTTTTGCGCTGTTCAACATCGCCTCGAACGGTGATCATATTGTTGCGTCGTCCAGCATCTACGGCGGTACGTTCAACCTCATTTCCGTCACGATGGCAAAAATGGGCGTGGAGGCGACGTTTGTCGCGCCGGACTGCTCGGAAGAGGAACTCGAAGCGGCGTTCCGCCCAAACACGAAGGCCGTCTTCGGCGAGACGATCGCAAACCCGGCGCTCACGGTTCTGGACATCGAGCGCTTCGCGCAGGCTGCGCACCGACACGGCGTGCCGCTCATCGTCGACAACACATTTGCGACGCCTATCAACTGCCGCCCGATCGAGTGGGGCGCGGACATTGTGACGCATTCGACGACCAAGTACATGGACGGCCACGCGGCGGCGCTCGGCGGCGCGATCGTCGACGGCGGGAAGTTCGACTGGATGGCGCATGCAGACAAATTCCCCGGCCTGTGCACGCCGGACGAGAGCTACCACGGCGTAACGTATGCCGAGAAGTTCGGAAACGCGGGCGCGTTCATCACGAAATGCACCGCGCAGCTGATGCGGGACTTTGGCTCGATGCAGTCGCCGCAGAGCGCATTCTACTTGAATCTGGGCCTCGAGAGCCTGCATGTGCGCATGCCGCGGCACTGCGAAAACGCGCAGGCGGTGGCAGAGTACCTTTCAAAGCACCTGAAGGTCGAAACGGTCCACTACTGCGGTCTTCCGACAGACCCCTACTATAAAACCGCGCAGAAGTATCTTCCGAACGGCTCGTGCGGCGTTGTGTGCTTTGAGCTGAAGGGCGGACGCGAAGCGGCGGGCGCATTCATGCGGGAATTAAAACTTGCCGCGATCGAGACACATGTGGCCGACGCGAGGACGTGTTGCCTGAGCCCGGCTTCCACAACGCACCGGCAGATGACCGACGAGCAGCTGAAGGCCGCCGGTGTTCCGGCGGGACTCATTCGGCTCTCGTGCGGGTTAGAGAACAAGGAAGATCTGATTTCCGATATCGCGAACGCACTGGAGGCTATCCCAAATGCCGATTAAAATTCCCAATCAGCTCCCCGCGACCCAGACGCTCCGGCAGGAAAACATCTTCGTGATGACCGAAACGCGCGCCATCACGCAGGACATTCGCCCGCTGCGCATTCTGCTTCTGAACCTGATGCCGACGAAGGTCGACACGGAGACGCAGTTTGCCCGCGTGCTCGGAAACACTCCCTTGCAGATTGAGCTCGAGCTCGTCGCGCCGCGGAGCCATGTATCGAAAAATACCTCGCAGGAGCACATGCTGGCGTTTTACAAGACGTTTGACGAGGTGAAGGACCAGAATTTTGACGGCCTCATCATCACCGGCGCGCCGGTGGAGCACCTTCCGTTTGAAGAGGTCGACTACTGGCCGGAGCTGTGCCGGATCATGGAGTGGTCGAAGACACACGTCCACTCGACGCTTCACATCTGCTGGGGCGCGCAGGCGGGGCTTTACTATCATTATGGCGTTCCCAAGCGGCCGCTTCCCGAGAAGCTTTTCGGTGTGTTCCGCCACACGGTGGAGGAGCCGAACTTCATGCTTTTCCGCGGCTTTGACGATGAGTTCTGGGTGCCGCATTCGAGAAACACGACGATCCTGCGCGAGGACATCGAAAAGGTGCCGGAGCTCAAGATCCTCTCGTGCTCGGAAATCGCAGGCGTATACGCCGTCAAAACGCAAGACGGCCGGCAGGTCTTTCTGATGGGGCACGCGGAGTATGACCGCGACACGTTCAAGCGGGAGTATCTGCGCGACGTGGCGGCCAATGTGCCGATTCACGTGCCGGAGCACTATTTCCCGGGCGATGACCCGGAGAAAACGCCGCTTGTCACATGGCGCTCGTGCGCGCACCTGCTCTACGGCAACTGGCTCAATTACTTTGTCTACCAGACCGTGCCATACGATATCACGCGCATCCAGTCCGGCGAGCGAACGGAAGAATAAGGCAACACCGCGCAATTGCGTCGACGCGCTTCGCCGGATCTTTTCCGCCAATTCTTCGGTTTGAAAAGTTTGAAATACATACAGTATTCCTGCGCTTTTCAAATCTTGACTTGGCGAAAAATCTCTCGTCGAATCTGCTTGCCGAATTGTGCGGTGCCGCCTAAAAAAATCCCGGCGATTGCAGCTTGTGCCGCAGTCGCCGGGATATTTTGTGTTCAGAAAAGGAACGTGTAGACAACGGCAAAAACGAGCGTCGGAAGCAGGTTCGCGACCTTGATCGTTTTGCCCCAGATGAGGTTCACACCCACACAGAAGATCATGACGGAGCCCGTAAAAGACAAACTCGCGATTGCCGCGTCGGTCATCACGGGCGCGATCACACGCGAGAGAAGCGTCACGCTGCCCTGCAAAATGGCGACAGGAATCGCCGAGAAAATACAGCCCTTGCCCATGGAGGCTGTCATGACGAGAATGATCACCGCGTCGAGCGCCGCTTTCGCGCAAAGAAGGGAAGCGTCTCCGAGGAGCCCGTCTTGAATCGAGCCGACGATCGCCATCGCGCCGATGCAGACCGTGAGCGAGGCGTGGATGAAGCCGGAGAGAAAGCCGGAATCAGACTCGTTGTGCGTCTTTTTGCGGAGCCACGCGCCGAAGCGCTCAAATGCACCTTCAATATTTAAAAGTTCTCCCACGAGGCCGCCCAGCACGAAGCAGATGATGAGCATCATGCTGCCCGAAGTCGCAAGCGCGCCGTCTGTAATTTTCAGCATCTGCGACATCGCGCCGCCGATGCCGATAAAGAGTACACAGACGCTGCTGGCCTTTAAGAGCGTGTCTTCCATGCTTTTTGTCAGCAGATTTTTGAACAGCAGTCCCAGAAGGCCGCCCGCAACGATTGCGGCTGTGTTGATGATGGTTCCAAGTCCCGGCATAACGTAACCCCTTTGCGTTTTTACGCGCACCATCATACCGCGAAGGATCTTACAAATCAAGACAAAAATCGCGCGTTCCGCGAAATTCGAGGAACGCGCATCAGCTTTGTTGGATGTTTTTACGTGCTTCCGTGACGGTCTGCATGGGCGCAGATGGCGCGGTAGCTCTGCTCGCTCAGATCGTGCTCCATTTTGCACGCGTCCGTTTCGGCGGTGATCTCGTCCACGCCGAGGTTCACGAGGAATTTTGTGAGCGTTTTGTGCCGGTCGAGCATGCTTGCGGCGATCTGCATGCCGGAATCGGTGAGCGTGATGAGGCCGTCCTTGTCCATGGTGATGTAGCCGTTTTCCTTGAGACGCTTGGTGGTGTAGGTGACGCTTGGCTTCGTCACGCCGAGAAATTCGGCAATATCGATCGAGCGGATGTAGCCGTGCTTTTTCTGCATCATCAGCATCGCTTCGAGATAGTCTTCTGCTGCGCGCAGAATTTTCATAGGGGATACCAACTTTCTATAGAGATAACTATAGGTTAGCACACTTTAACCAAAAATGCAAGAGACGAGGAAAAACTGTTTGTAAATTTTCATCAAACTTTCAGAAGAGGGCAGGGATATATGCGTACGTTGTGAAATTTGGCCTTAGAAAAAAGAATAAAAATGGCAATATTAAAAATGCCAGATATCTGCTATGATACGACCAACCGAAAGAATACACCCTAGAAGGGAGGAGGATACATGCAGCAAACAGCTTCCCACAACAGGCAGAAAAAGCTTGCCGTCATCAACGACTTCTGCGGCTTCGGGCGGTGCTCGATTGCGGTGGCGCTGCCGATCATCTCGGCGATGCACATTCAGTGCTGTCCGCTGCCGACGGCAATTTTCTCCGACCACACGGGCTTTGAGAGCTTTTTCTGCGAGGACTTTACCGAGCATATGCAGTCCTACGCGGGCGAATGGGAAAAGCTCGGATTATACTTTGACGGCATTGCCACGGGCTTTCTCGGCTCGGCTCGGCAAATTGACATCGTCAAGGACTTTCTCGCGCGGTTCAAAGGGAACCATACAAAGGTTCTGGTCGACCCTGTGATGGGCGACTACGGAAAGCTCTATCCGACGTACACGCCGGAGCTTGCCGGAAGGATGCACGAGCTTCTGCGCTTTGCGGATCTGCTGACACCGAATCTCACCGAGGCCTGCATTCTGACAAATACCCCATATCGCGAGGATTTTACCGAGCAGGAGCTGACGGTGCTCTGTGAATCGCTCTTGAAGGCCGGGCCGCAGGAGATCGTGATTTCCGGTATCCATCTGGGAGACGATCTTGGAAACTTCGTCTATTCGCAGTTGCGGAGTACTATATCAACTCCTAGCTGACGACGCTGATAGCTTGTCAGCTCA